>URTF01000021.1 GCA_900550695.1 uncultured Ruminococcus sp. | reverse complement strand
TACCGGTGACAAGCAGTCCGCCGATAAGCCGCATGAACATGATAAGGCAAATGTATTGCAATACCGTTATATTCTTCGGAATCCGTGACAAATGCTCCATGCAGGCGGCCGAAGCAAACAACCCGCGGGTACCATAAGCACCGAGTACATTGCAAAGTCGCACCATATATACGATAACAAATGCCATCCATGTGCACAAAATCCCCAACACCCTTTTTTTGTTCTGAAGCTCTCTTCTGCCAAGATACGTGGTTTGCAAAAGTCTCTTTTCCGAATTTGCATAGTCAACACCGTAAATGCCACATGTCAGGGCAATCAGCAATATAAGGTATACAAAAGCCTGTGAAACATCCCGGTTACGGGAGTTTTGGCCGTCCGTCAGAATAGCGTATCCTTCATCATAAAATAGCCATCCTCCGGTTCGGGATTGCAGAAATTCAGAGGATTGCAGATAGTCCACATGTTCCGTAACCAGGTCAAACGCAGCCTGTCTGTTTAACCCCTCTTTGTATTTTATACGAATGTAATTCTCACTTTTACCCTGTTCCCTGTCAGCGGATATATCGGCATACATCTGCTCATATTTTTCCTTTTCTTCTGTTATTCTGTTACCGTTTTTCGCGTCCAGAGGACCGTAAAATTTATCCATGTACTCTTTATAATAAATTTCATCAACGGATGCAAAACGGATTTTTTCTGCCGGATTCCACCAAATTGTAAGCAGGCAGGAACACAGCAGAACAAGAAAGCCCCTGCCGGGAACAAGCAGCTTATAGACTTCATGTAAAAAAAGAGAAGTATGACACCCAAAATGTTTCCGCATTTCGCCCATCGGCAGGGACACTTTCCTCTTTTCGTGCGGCATCTCCAGATAATTTGTAACAGAATAAAAAAGCATCGTTATGAGTACCAGCCAGAATATTCCGTATAAAAAGCAGGTGTTAACCGGATAACCCCATACACGCAGATTCACATAATCGGAAAACATGCCGCCGGTTCTGACACCGTATTGAATATTTATGTATTTTAAAAATGCCAGAAAATGTGTTCCGGAAATTTTGGTATAGCAGAGTATTTCCGCAAAAACCGCCGCTGCCGAAGCGGAAAATACAAAAACGATGTTGCTGCATACCGCACATATCCACATAAACAGAAGCCCCAGCAGAATGCAGCTTACCGTTTTTATCCAAAAATAACAAACCAGAAAGCTGCCTATTGTTAAGGCAAAGGGACTGTACCGGTATGCCGGCACACTTTGTAACGGACTGCCATAATCTATGGGCGCATAGAAGCACCTGCTTATTACCGCATTTATTCCGTACAAAGAAACTATTCCCAATAAGACAAAAACAGACATAGCAAAAACTTTGGAGCGCATCAGTTTCCTTCTGCCGTTTTGTGTCGTCCTTAAGAGTTCAAATTGATTTCCGTCTTTTTCCCGGAAAACAAGATTAACTGCCGCAACAAAGAGCATCACCATCAACAAATAATCGGTAATCTCATTATCGGTTATATTAAGGACACCCATGGTATCTTCCACTTCCGGCTTCGTACCGCTAAGTTTGCTGTACACTTTTCTTGTTATTTCCGCATTTCTTACCGCATATCCGTCATCGTGGGAAATTCTGTTCAAAATGGCAGCCTCTTCTGCTTTTTCCTCAATGGAATTCAGATATTCCGTATAGTTAAGAGATTCCAGCACTTCCTTATAAACCCTGTCATACAGATTCCTTTTGCCAAATGTATCCGCCCCTGCTGCCCGTTCTTCCAGCCGGCTCAGAAAAATTTCCCTACCGCAGGAGTCAAGTTCCCGGTATGCCCCGCTGTAATCCTTAAGAGAGTATCCATCCTCGCCCGGCGTATGCATGGTATATATCTGCAGCAGCATATTGGCTGCAATCAGAAGCAGAAAAAACACCGCCGCTCTTTTTGTCAGCAATTTACAGATTTCATTTTTTAACAATTCCATTTTTAATCTCCGTTAAGGTACAGATATAAATCTTCCAAATTCGGACGCACCGCTTCTTTTTTCCATCTGCCGTCATAGGACTCTGCAATAATCCGGGCAACCACTCCCTCCCCATCCCTTGCAATATTGCTGACTTTGTATTTGGCATTTACTTCTTCCAGCTCTTCATCCGGCAAAAAAATGTTCCATACTTTTCCGTCCAGTTCCCCAAGCAGCATCGCCGGAGAACCGCTCCGCAGGATACTTCCCCTGTTCAGCATGATAATTTCCTTTGCAATAAATTCAATATCCGCAACCACATGTGTCGCTATAATCACAATTTTGTCACGGGCAACCTCTGATATCAGATTACGAATGCGTATTCTCTCTTTCGGGTCAAGTCCCGCCGTGGGTTCGTCCAAAATCAGGATACCCGGATTTCCGATAAGCGCCTGTGCAATTAAAGCCCTCTGTTTCATTCCGCCGGAAAAAGTTCCTAACTTCTTTCCGAGTACTTCTTCCAGTTTTACCATCTGCACATAACCGTCTATTTCTTTTTCCGCCTCATCTTTTTTCAAACCCTTAAGGGCAGCCATAAAATACAGGAAACGCCTGAGGGTGAGCTCCGGGTAAATATTCTGTTGCTGCGGCATATATCCCAGAAGTTTCCGGTATTCCTTCCCCATTTTTTCAATACTGCAGTCATCAAGCAATACCCGTCCCCTTGTGGGCTTCAGATTGTCTGTAATGAGATTCATCATGGTTGATTTTCCGGCGCCGTTCGGTCCCAAAAGACCGTATATTCCGGAGGTAAAAGAAAACGTTATATTGTCCAGCGCCGTGGTATCCTTATAAATCTTCGTAAGCTCCTCTAATTTCAATATCATTGCCGGTATTCCTCCCACTGGCTTTGAACTCTTGAAAGATATTCCTTCATGCCATCGGACGCAAGTTTATTTCCGGTGCTGCGGACAGCCTCTTCCACCGTCTTATCCGTGAGACTCTCCATAAATTCATCCATATCCTTTCCTATATTATCAGTCCCCTCGGTATCCGGTTCAAACCCGATAAACGGCGACATCTTAATGCCGTCATAAAAGGAAAAGAATTCCTCTTTCCGATTGGTTACATAGTTTTCTCCTTCTACAGGACAAACGTTTACAAACAGGTTGAAGCAGAGTTTACTGAGATACGCATTCTCCAGAGCACTTCCGTCCATATGGCAGGCAACCCCATCCGTCACCTTATAGTCCACGTCCTCCTGTCCATATAAAAGAAGATTGCCATACTTTCCGTCCCCATAAAAAAGCTTCAGAAATTCCCCCACATCTTCCAGGTTCTCACAATTCCGGGAGATACCTACTGAGCCGTTTATCCTTGACGAAAGATACGGCTTAATCTTTTTAACCGCTACATTATCCTTCTGAAATGCCTCATCCACCGCACCGTATGACAATGCCACCATATAGTTTCCTTCCTCCACCGTTTGCAGCACTTCCGTATTGTTTGTACCGGAATTGGAAAGGTAGGACACTGCGTCCGTCAAAAAACCATCTTTCTTCATCTGCTCCAGCACCTTCAGATAACCGGTAAACTTCTCAGACTCCAAAGGATTTTCCACCGTAAGCGATTCATAATCAAAAAGCAGTCCGTTTCGGATTTCACATCCTATCATATCCTCAAAGGAATACCCACTGATAAGATATTGGAAACGGGGACTGTCTTCTTTGTCCCATTCCGTATTCTTAAGGATTTCATAAATCCCCTCTATGCTTCCGTCCCACGCCTCTATCTCATCATCCGCAACATAATCCCTGTTGAATGCAGCATACACTCCCTCATCGTTTGCCAGCACCGAGGGAATGGAATAAATATGCCTGTCGCATTTCACCGACTCCCAGAGAGCCTGCGGAAATGCCTGATAAAGCGCCGCTCCGTTTTCCTGTGACAGGATTTCATCAAGGTTGAGAAGAAGACCGGAATGGATAAGCGTGTAGACAGAATTACGGTTCCCTTCATTGTCCAAACCCAAGAAAGCAATATCGGTATCTCCGTTTTTTAATGCTTCTTTCAGCCGCTCCGTATACGTTTCATATTCCAGATAATTTATCTGCATTCTGTAGGAATACCCATCCTCCTTAAGCGCCTCATTCAGATGGCGCAGATTATTCTCCTCTATTCTGCAGATATCCGGGACAGTAAAGGTTATGATTTCAGCAGCCTCTTCCTCTGTGTCTGCATCCTCTCCGGCAGTATCCTCTTCTTCGTTATAGTACCTGAGCTTTCTGGGCTGAAATACACCCTCATCATAATCGTCCCTGCTTAATACCCCCAGGCAGAAGCGGTCTTTTTCATCGGTATAGTTGATGTATACCGAACTGCCGCATATGTTGACAATTCCAAAGGCAGATGCTGCCGGCATCCTCATCAGTTCGTTTATCTTCTCCTCTTTCATACAATAATAGATGACTTCTTCCCTGTCGCTGTCTAAAAGGGCATAGTACAAAGTATCCCCCTGTTTTGCAAATCTGCCCGATGCGGTTTTTGTGTTCCGGTCTATGGGCAATTCTTTGGTTTCACCGCTTTTTAAGTCAAACACAAAATAATCTTCTTGGCATTCCCCATAAGCGCTGCCCTCCGCTAACTGCAGGTTGCTCAGATGGTCAAATGTCTTTATCCGTGTTGTACTCTTCCCTTTGATATCATATTTATATATTTCATACAGCATATGATTGTAACTAAAAGAATCCGAATTGTTCTCTGCGCCATCCTCTACCATAAGCTCCGTGATATCATCCCCAAAACGAATGACGGAATAATAAACCGCCCCATCCTCGTAATACAACCCTGTAATATTTGCCTGCTCGCCTGTTACCTTATCCCCCATATACACCGTATAATCGGAAAGATCAATAACAAAGATACCTGTCTCCGGCTTATCGTCGTTAACAATCTGCCCATCCTCGTTTATCTCGCTTCTGTTACTAAAAGCTCCTATAGCATACCGGTCCCGGTACAACACATACCGGATACTCTGTACACCGTTTAGAGTGGCAACCTTTTTGCGGTTTTCACCGTCTGTGTCCATTTCATAGAGAAACTTCGTCAGAATGTCTTCTTCCGACATATCTCCGATAAAATAGAGATGACCGCCAAAAGGCACCGGTACGCTTCCTGCTCCCCAAAAAGCTGCCGGGCAGGAGGGTGTCTCGTTTTTACGGGAATAGCCTTCATGTACGCAGTTCGGTCTGTCACAATAAACCATATCCTTGCCGGAACCTGTGTCAATAAGATGCAATATCCCCGCATCATCCAGATAAAGTACAGTATTTTCCGAATAGCTCTGCGTAGGGTCTGCGCCGTCACAAAAATACTCTTCCTCCGTAAAGTCCGGTTTGCTTTTCTTTCCCATCCAAAAGGCCATTACTGTGCAGAAACCCAGTATCGTGATAAGAAGTATGACCGTATATTTTTTCTTCATCCTAACCCCTCCTTTATCTCGGCTGTATATGGACCACCTCAATTTTATTCCGATTGGATAATTTCACGGTTACATCCAATTTGATATTCGGATTTGTCGTACTGTTTACCTGCACGACAGAAATCCAGTCGCCGGTCTTTACATTTGTATATTTTGCGGCATCCTCCTTAGTGGCAGTTCTTAACCTCACATCCTTCTGTGGAATTTCAAACCAGGCATAGTCCTTTGTCGGCGCCATCCGATTTTCTTCCTGCAGCAAAGGATACGCATCCACCAGAACAAATTCTCCTTCTTTCTTTTCCTTTACCACCTCTGCAAATGCTTCCCTGATATAGGATTCTTTTGCTGTCACGGCGATTTTTTCATATTTCTCAATAAATTCCTGTTCCTTCTCTTCCGGATACAAATCCTCCGATAGAATTTTTCGGATTTCATATACCTTGTCTTCCTCCGTAAAATTAGCCGGGAATACATATTCGTAAGAATATTTGTCTCCTTCTTCCGTCTCAAAAACAAATCCGCCGTGTTCCTCTCCCGGCACGATTTCTTCTTTCGTAACGGAAAAGCTCCATTCCGGCTTATCCGAAGCATCCGATGCAATCACACTGTCCCCCTGCTCATTGATATAGGATACCATGGACTCCTGTTTCACATCCCCATACACGGCTGTGTGTATCCAGTTTTTTACGGCTTTTGTTACAGCTCCGTCACTTGCCGCATTCACACTGCCCACCGTTCCGGCAAGAAGCAGTACCGTTATGGCTGCAGCCGCCCATTTTCTATATGCCGGCTTCCGATGATTTTTCATAGAAACTGCTTTCTCTCTTTCGAGAATTGTTCGATTTACCGAAGCATCTGTCTTATAAACAGGAGCAAATTCCTCTTTCATCAGTTCTTCATAACGGTCTTCCATAGCCATGTTCCTCCATCTCTTTTACAATTTTCATTCTGGCATGATGCAAACGACTCTTTACCGTTCCTTTCGGCACACTACATAACTTTGCAATCTCCTCAATTTTCATATCCATGGTATAATGAAGGTAAATCGTCAGTTTCAGTTTTTCCGGCAGTTCATCCACAATCTCATGCAGGACTTTGCTTCTCTCCTTTTTTATCACATCCGTTTCCACGTCCGCCTGACTTTTTATATTTTCCAAAAGGTCCTGATTTTCCCAGTCAACCACGACCTCCTTTTCCTGTTTGCACAACTTCCGTTTCTCATTTTTCCAGGTACGGATGGCAATTCCCATCACATAATTACGTGCCATTAACAAATTCTGCTCTTCGTTATAAGTGATGCGGTTCCGAAACTCCCAAGCCTTCAGAAAGGTCTCCTGGTACAAATCCTGTGCACGTTCCCTGTTTTGCGTAAGATACAGGCAAAAACTAAAAACGGCATCCCCATATGTATTCAGTAATTCTTCCATCTGAAGTTTCGTCATCACTGCACCTCCTCGCTTTATCCTTTGCTTTATTCTGTCGGGAACCCGGAAAAGGTTCACTTTTCCTTTCAAAAAAATCCCCCATACTTCCTTACGAAGTATGGGGGATTCTGTTTATGCAATAATTCAAATGTCCGTTACAGACCCTGTATTATTTCTCGTCAGCGATAGCTGCCTGAGCTGCTGCCAGACGTGCAATAGGAACACGGAAAGGTGAGCAGGATACATAGTCTAAGCCGATCTTGTGGCAGAATTCAACGGAAGAAGGATCTCCGCCGTGCTCACCACAGATACCAACATGAAGCTTAGGATTTACAGGCTTACCGAGTTTGATAGCCATATCCATCAGCTTGCCAACGCCGGTCTGGTCAAGCTTAGCAAACGGATCGTTCTCGAAGATCTTTGCATCATAGTAAGCATTTAAGAACTTACCGGCATCATCACGGGAGAAGCCGAATGTCATCTGGGTTAAGTCGTTGGTACCGAAGCAGAAGAAGTCAGCTTCCTTAGCGATCTCATCAGCTGTGAGAGCAGCACGAGGAATTTCGATCATTGTACCAACGCTGTACTTGAGGTCGCTGCCGGATTCAGCAATGAGCTTGTCAGCAACTTCAACAACGATCTTCTTAACGAACTTGAATTCCTTAACTTCGCCTACGAGCGGGATCATGATCTCAGGAGCAACGTCCCAATCGGGGTGCTTCTTCTTAACGTTGATAGCAGCCTTGATTACAGCGCTTGTCTGCATCTTAGCGATCTCAGGATATGTTACTGTAAGACGGCATCCACGGTGACCCATCATCGGGTTGAATTCGTGGAGACCTGCAATGATGTTCTTGATAGCTTCAACGGACTTGCCCTGAGCCTTAGCAAGAGCTTCAATGTCAGCTTCGTCTGTAGGTACGAATTCGTGGAGAGGAGGATCGAGGAATCTGATTGTAACAGGTGAGCCTTCGAGTGCTTCGTAGAGAGCCTCAAAGTCGCCCTGCTGCATAGGTTCGATCTTAGCAAGAGCTGCTTCTCTCTCTTCAACTGTATCGGAGCAGATCATCTCTCTGAATGCAGCGATTCTCTCAGGATCGAAGAACATATGCTCTGTACGGCAAAGACCGATACCTTCAGCACCGAGTTCCTTAGCCTTCTTAGCATCTGTAGGAGTATCAGCGTTTGTTCTTACCTTGAGCTTTCTGTACTTGTCAGCCCAAGCCATAACTCTGCCGAATTCGCCTGCGATAGTAGCGTCAACGGTAGGAATGATCTCACCGTAGATGTTACCTGTTGTACCATCGATAGAGATATAGTCACCCTCGTGGAATACCTTTCCGCCGAGTTCAAACTTCTTGTTTGCTTCATCCATCTTGATGTCGCCGCAGCCGGATACGCAGCAAGTACCCATACCACGTGCAACAACTGCAGCGTGAGAGGTCATACCGCCACGAACTGTGAGGATACCCTGAGCAGCCTTCATACCTGTGATATCTTCAGGAGATGTTTCAAGACGAACGAGAACTACCTTTTCGCCCTTATTGTTCCAAGCTTCTGCATCGTCAGCTGTGAATACTACCTTACCGCAAGCAGCTCCCGGAGAAGCGCCGAGGCCCTTTCCGAGAGGTGTAGCAGCCTTGAGTGCCTTAGCATCGAACTGTGGGTGGAGGAGTGTGTCGAGGTTACGAGGATCGATCATTGCAACTGCTTCGTAATCCTTCTTGTGGCCTTCGTCAACGAGGTCGCAAGCGATCTTAAGAGCAGCCTGAGCGGTTCTCTTACCGTTACGGCACTGGAGCATATAGAGCTTCTTGTTTTCAACAGTGAACTCCATATCCTGCATATCGTGATAATGGTTTTCAAGTGTTTCGCAAACCTTGATGAATTCTGCATAAGCCTCAGGGAATTCCTTTTCCATCTGAGCGATAGGCATTGGTGTACGAACGCCGGCAACAACGTCTTCACCCTGTGCATTGATAAGGAACTCACCCATGAGCTTCTTTTCGCCTGTAGCAGGATCTCTTGTGAATGCAACGCCTGTACCGGACTCGTTGTTGAGGTTACCGAATACCATTGGCATTACGTTAACAGCAGTACCCCAGGAATAAGGGATATCGTTGTCACGGCGATAAACGTTTGCACGGGGGTTGTCCCATGAACGGAATACAGCTTCGATAGCGAGCTTGAGCTGTTCAACAGGATCGGACGGGAAGTCTGTGCCGAGCTGCTTCTTGTATTCAGCCTTGAACTGTTCTGCAAGTGTCTTGAGGTCAGCAGCTGTGAGCTCTACATCGTAATGTACGCCCTTTTCTTCCTTCATCTTGTCGATGAGCTGTTCAAAATACTTCTTGCCGACTTCCATAACAACGTCGGAGAACATCTGGATAAATCTTCTGTAAGAGTCATAAACGAATCTCTCGAATTCAGGTGTCGGGTTGTTCTTGATCATTGCAGCAACAACATCGTCGTTAAGACCGAGGTTGAGGATAGTATCCATCATACCCGGCATTGAAGCTCTTGCGCCGGAACGAACGGAAACGAGAAGAGGGTTAGTAAGATCGCCGAACTTCTTGCCGTTTTCCTTTTCCATCCAAGCAACGCCTTCCATAGCCTGAGCCATGATCTCGTCGTTGATCTTTCTGCCGTCCTCATAGTACTGAGTACAAGCTTCTGTTGTGATTGTAAAGCCCTGGGGAACAGGAAGTCCGATCTCGGTCATTTCAGCAAGGTTTGCGCCCTTACCGCCGAGAAGGTTACGCATAGTCATATTGCCTTCTTTAAAAGTATAGACCCATTTTTTTGCCATTGGATTTTACCTCCGAATTTAATAAGTTTTTTCCGCAACGAAAGAAAAGCCGACCGATACGTTTCAGCTTCGCCCACTTTTCCCAAAGCAAAAGTCCTGACAACTTTCCGCTTCTGCGGTCATAGATATATTATAACAGATTTTGTCCCTCATTTCCATAGTTTTTAGACAGACTTTACTATAAAATTATATACAAATTTTTTGGTTATTTTGCATAAAGAAACTACAATAGTTACAAAGTCAAAAAATACTATTGAAATTTGGTGGCAAATATGCGATAATTATAAAGGATATTGATGTTTGAACTTATTGTACGATACTGTACTATTATATAATATTATTCAGGGAGGGCTGCTTTATGATAAAAAAATGCGCCGTTATCCTTGCGGGCGGACAGGGAAAAAGAATGAAGTCCGAACTGCCGAAGCCTATGTTTGAAGTCCTTGGCGAACCTATGCTCGAATGGGTGATCCGCTCCTGTGAGGAGTCGGGGATATCCGATATCTGCGTTGTAAAGGGCTATAACGCTCAGGTCATCGAGGATTACCTCGGCGGAAGATATGACACGGTTCTTCAGGAAGAGCGCAAAGGCACGGGTCACGCCGTTATGACCGCCATAGACTGGCTCAGAAGCAAAAATGCCGAGAATGTCATCATTCTCAACGGTGATGCGCCTTTTGTTGACGCAGAGACCATTACAGCCGCTTTCAAGCAGCACGAGGAGAACCAAAACTCCGTTACCGTCATCACTTCGGAGATACCCGAGCCGTTCGGCTACGGAAGAATACTCCGTTCGGGCGACGGAAGCCGTATCAGCGGCATTGTCGAGGAAAAGGACGCTACTATCGAGCAGAAAAAGCTTCACGAGATCAACTCGGGCGCTTACTGGTTCAGAACAGACGACCTTATCACCGCTCTCGGCGAACTTAAACCGAACAATTCACAGAATGAATACTACCTCACCGACACCGTGTTCATTCTTCTTGATATGGGCAAGCGTGCGGAGGCTTACAAGTCGGAAAATCCCGATGTTGTGCTTGGTGCAAACGACCGCAGGGGTCTGCTTATGCTCAACGACACCGCAAGAAAGAACATTATCGACAAGCTGCTCGACAGCGGAGTTGAATTTCTCTGCACGGACGGCGTTTCTATCGGCGGCAGCGTAAAGATCGGCGCAGGAACGAAGATATTGCAGGGTACTATCATAAAGGGAAACACTCTTATCGGCGAAAACTGCGTTATCGGTCCGAACTGCCTTATCGAAAACTGCGAGATCGGCAGAAATACGAACCTCAACTACGTTCAGGCTTATGATTCCGTTATCGATGACGGCGTAAAGATAGGCCCGTTCGTACAAATTCGTCCCGGAAGCCACATAAAGTCGCACGTTAAGATCGGCGATTTTGTTGAGGTCAAGAATTCGACTGTCGGCGAAGGTACAGCCATTGCGCATCTTACATATATCGGCGACAGCGATGTCGGAAAGAACTGCAATTTCGGCTGCGGAGTTGCTATTGCCAATTATGACGGTGAAAAGAAGTCCCGAACAAAGGTCGGCGACAACGCTTTCATCGGCTGCCATACGAACCTTATCGCACCAGTTACGGTCGGCGACAGCGCTTACACAGCCGCAGGCTCGACCGTCACAAAGGACGTTCCCGACGGTGCGCTCGTTATCGAGAGAGCCGAGCTTTCCTTCCGTGAAGGCTACGGCGAACGCAAGCTCCGTTCACGCAAAGAAAAAATGAAGTAAATTATTCAAGACATTGCGCCTTGATCAATTTTTATAAAAACAAAAGGAGAAATTCAAATGAATCTTCACGGCAAGGATATCAGAATCTTTACGGCAAATTCCAACAAGCCTGTTGCGGAGGAAATTGCAAAGGAACTCGGTCTTCCGCTCGGTCAGTCAGAGGTCGTTACATTCTCTGACGGCGAGATCAGCGTTTCCATTCAGGAAAGTATCAGAGGCTCGGACGTTTTCGTTGTTCAGTCTTTGAGCTGCCCTGTAAACGACAACCTCATGGAGCTTCTCATTATGATCGATGCATTCAAGAGAGCTTCCGCAGGCCGTATCACAGCGGTTATCCCTTACATGGGCTATGCCCGTCAGGACAGAAAGGCTAAGGCAAGAGATCCGATCTCCGCAAAGCTCGTTGCCGATCTTATCACAACAGCAGGCGCAGACAGAGTTCTTTCCATGGATCTCCACTGCCCGCAGATACAGGGCTTCTTCAATATCCCTGTTGACCACCTCCTCGGTGTGCCTATCCTTGCACCATACTTCGTTGAAAAGTTCAAGGACAATAAGGACGATGTTATGGTAGTTTCTCCCGACCTTGGTTCTGTAACAAGAGCGAGAAACTTCGCAAACCGTCTCGGCGTTCCTTTCGCTATCGTTGACAAGCGCAGACAGAGAGCAAACGTGTGCGAGGTTATGAACATCATCGGCGATGTAAGAGATAAGAGAGTTGTCCTCGTTGACGATATGATCGACACAGCAGGTACACTCTGCAATGCCGCAAAGGCTATCATCGACATCGGCGGCGCTAAGGAAGTTTACGCTTGTGCTACACACGGCGTTCTCTCGGGTCCTGCTATCGAAAGAATTTCCGCAAGCCCTATCAAGGAACTCGTTCTTCTCGATACTATCGCACTTCCTGCCGAAAAGCAGATCGACAAGATCACAATGCTCCACGTTGCTCCCGTATTCGCAAAGGCAATTCAGAGAATTTACGATGATGAGCCAGTTTCTCCTCTTTTCAACACCTGATGCAGGGAACGCATCCCAAACAGTTTGCATTTTTTCGGAACATTAACGCATAATAATAACATTACCCTGCAGGACGCTTTTCAGTCCTGCGGGGTTAGTGTGGTTTTACCGCATATTTTCGCCCGATATTATGTCAGGAGGAAAAGATGAAACATAAGAAATTGATCGTCAGACTGCTTATCCCGCTGCTTGTTCTGCTCGCTCTGCATTCTCACTTCATTATTATGACGATACGGTGTGCAGGAACTGTTGTCCCCGATGGACTTTCCCCCGAGGAGGTCATTTATCAGCTCGAAACCTACTGGAACAGCGGAAACGAAAGGGGTATATCGCTGATCTGCTCGGAAGACTTTAACATTGCTCACAGCAAACTGCCGTACAGCTTTGGCGAAGATATACTGCGTGCGGACGTACATATAACTGAGTGCAGTACAGTATCCCCCAAACTGTTGGCAAATCTGTCTTATCTTCAGCTTTATGACAAGCACTGCTATAAGGTTTGCTGGAACAAAGAGGAAAGCTATGAATATGACTGGCGGAGCGGCGGTTTTGCGTTTATTCTTATCGCAAAGGAAAGCGATGATGAAAATGCGCAGTATAAGATATGTGCAATGTTTACAGGACTATAAACGAAAGGACACAAAATGAGTATATTTGATATCTTTGATAAAATTTCAAAAGAGAACCCCGAAACGGCGGCAGGAACGCCCGAATTTATAATATGCGGACTGGGCAACCCCGGCTCGGAGTATGAGCGCACCCGTCACAACGCAGGCTTTATGACGGTCGATGCTCTTGCGAAAAAATACGGCTTTGAGATAAAAAAACTCAAATTCAAGTCGCTCACCGCAGTGGCTTTGATAAACGGCGTAAGCTGTCTTGTAATGAAGCCGTCCACGTTTATGAACAACAGCGGCGAGGCTGTCGTTGAGGCGATGAATTTCTACAAAACTCCCATTGAAAATGTTATAGTATGTTATGACGATATAAGCCTTGAACCATCGAAGCTCCGCATACGCAGAAAAGGCTCGGACGGCGGTCATAACGGCATAAAGTCGATCATATATCTTTCGGGCAAGGACACATTTCCCCGAATAAAGCTCGGCGTAGGTGCAAAGCCTAACAAGGACTACGACCTTGCGGCGTGGGTGCTTTCACGCTTCACCGATGACGAAATGAAGCTTATGAACGAGGGCACGGACAAAGCCGTTCAGTGCATTGAGCTTATGGTAAAGGGCAAGATCGACGAAGCGATGAACAAGTTTAATTCGTAATGCTTAATGCGTAATGCGTAATTGTTTAATTCGGAATGCGGAATTCGGAATTATTTTTTGCTCCGCTGTTTAACTACATTCTGTAGGGGACGGGTTTCCCGTCCCGCAGATACGTCATTTTTGACAGTGTATTTTCACATTTTTTCGCCGTAAAAAACGTATTTCGTAGGGGCGGATTCTATATCCGCCCGATTCTGGGCAAACACACAATGTTTGGTGGGCGGATATAGAATTTGCCCATACGGTTTAACGCAAAACCATAATATATTTTTAACCGCACATATAATCATTTTCTTAATCAGAAATAAGGCAGGAAACAATGGCTGATTCTATTTTCACCAAGGCAATTGAACAACTTGATCTCTACAAGGATCTGAAATTTGCGCTCGAACACCGTGAAACTCCCGTTTCCGTTACGGGCGTTTCGGGCATACACAAGGCACAGCTTGCACTCGGACTTTACAACTTCTCCCCGATGCTCATTATCACCGAGGACGAGGCTTCCGCTCGCAGAATGTGTGACGATATCAACGAAATGTCGGGCGAGGTGTGCAGTTACGTCTACCCTGCGAAGGATTTCACTTTCACCGATGTTGAATCCGTTTCGAGGGAATATGAACACACCCGACTTGGCATTTTAACGGGACTTATGAACAACTCCGTTCGCTTTGTCTGCGCTTCGGTCGAAGCCGTTATGCAGAGGACAATGCCGCCCGAGGTTTTGAAGCGCCGAATCGTCAGCATCGACAAGTCAACTTCTATCGACACGAAAAAGCTTGCGGCTGACCTTATTGCGGCAGGCTACACCCGATGCGACACCGTTGACGGCGTTTCACAGTTCTCGATAAGGGGTTCTATCATCGATATTTTCCCCGTTCAGGAAACTGCCCCCGTGCGAATCGAGCTTTGGGGCGATGAGATAGACACTGTTTCCTACTTCGACACCGAAACACAGCGCCGCACGGACGAGATCGAAGAAATAAGCATCTCCCCTGCCTGCGAGGTAATGTTCGACAGCGCAGACGAGTTCATCGAAAAGCTTAACGCCCTTTCCAAAGCCGCAAGGGGAAAACGTGCCGAATCCGTCCGAAACTGCCTTGCCCGTGACATTGACCGCATAAACACGGGACTCACGCTCGGAAATATCGACAAATACATCTCCCTTGCATACGAAAACCCTGCCGACATTTTCGATTATCTCGACCCAGAAAACAGCATTGTAATTTTCAGCGAATACAAGAACTGCATCGAAAAGATAAAGCCTATCCTTGCACAGCACTCCGAGGACGTTAAGCTTCTTCTTGAACAGGGTGAGCTTTGCAAGGGTCTTGACGGCTTTATGCTTGAACAGGGCGAGCTTTCACAGCGCACGGAGAAATTTTTCAGCGCATATATGAACACCTTTATGCGTTCGAGCGATGATATCCGCTTCAAACGTGCGCTATCGGTGACGGCTAACACCTTTGCGCCGTGGGGCGGCGAGATACGTCAGCTTATCGAGGATCTCAAAAGCTTCCTTTCCGCGAAATATTCCGTTATCGTAAAGGCAGGCTCGGACAAAACCCTGCCTATCATCGCACAAGACCTCCGTGACGAGGGCATACCGTGCGATATTCTCACAGAAAACTCGGAACTCACCGCAGGTCACGTCCTCCTCACAACGGGCAGCACAAGCTCGGGCTATGATTACCCCGACATCAGGACAGCGCTTATCACGCAGGCTCGTGCGCTCAACTCCAACAAGCGCAAAAAGCGTTTCAAAAAGGGCGCAGACATTAACTCGCTCGCCGATATCGCCCCCGGCGACCTCGTTGTACACTCGGAATACGGCATCGGACGCTTCAAGGGCATCGAAAAGATCGAGCTGGAGGGCATTGTCAAGGACTATATCACGATCGAATATGCCGATTCAAAGCAGCTCCACGTTCTCGTCAGCCAGCTTGATATGATATCACGATATATCGGTCCCCGTGACGATTCAAACGTAAAACTGAGCAAGCTTTTCTCGGGCGAATGGCAGAAAACACGCAGCCGAGTTCAAAAAGCCGTCAAGGATATGGCGGAAGAGCTTACAAAGCTTTATGCTATCCGTTCACAGTCGCAGGGCTTCGCATTTTCGGGAGAATGTGACTGGCAGCGTGACTTTGAGGAGCGTTTCCCCTACTCCGAAACGGACGATCAGCTCCGCTGTATACAAGAGATAAAGGACGATATGGAAAAGCCCGTCCCGATGGACAGACTTCTCTGCGGAGATGTCGGCTTCGGCAAGACGGAAGTTGCGCTCCGTGCCGCTTTCAAATGTATGCTCGACAACAAGCAGTGCGTTCTCCTTGCGCCGACCACAGTTCTCGCTTGGCAGCACTACCAGACTGCGACAAAACGTTTCGAGCATTTCCCGATGAAGATAGAGCTTCTCTCCCGTTTCCGTTCAAAAAAGGAGCAGGAGGAGATAATCAAGCAGCTTCGCCGAGGCGACATCGATATGATAATCGGCACGCACAGACTTGTTCAGAAGGACGTAAAGTTCCGTGACCTCGGGCTTGTTATCATCGATGAGGAGCAGCGTTTCGGCGTTGCGCACAAGGAGCGTTTCAAGGAGGCTTTCGCAGGCGTTGACGTTCTTACGCTTTCAGCTACGCCTATCCCACGAACACTTAATATGGCAATGAGCGGTATCCGTGATATGAGCGTTATCGAAGAGCCGCCTATCGACCGCCACCCCGTTCAGACCTATGTTATCGAGCATAACGACGGCGTTCTTGTTCAGGCTATAAACAAGGAGCTTCGCCGAGGCGGTCAGGTCTACTATATCCACAACCGCATCGAAACGATAGAAGCCTGCGCAGATAAGCTTGCGCAGCAGCTCCCCGATGCAAGAATAGGCATTGCCCACGGTGCGCTGAATGAGGAACAGCTTTCCGATATCTGGCAGCAGCTTCTTGAACATGAGATAGACATTCTCGTCTGCACAACGCTCATCGAAACGGGCGTTGATGTTCCGAACGTAAACACGCTCATCATCGAGGACGCCGACAGGCTCGGACTTTCGCAGCTATACCAGCTCCGAGGACGTGTCGGACGTTCGAGCAGACGTGCTTTCGCATATTTCACTTTCCGCAAGGGAAAAGTCCTCACCGAGATCGCCGCCAAGCGTCTTGACGCTATCCGTGAATTCACGCAGTTCGGCAGCGGCTTCCGCATTGCGATGCGTGACCTTGAAATAAGAGGTGCAGGCTCTATCCTCGGCGGAAAGCAGCACGGTCACATGGAGGCTGTCGGCTACGATATGTATATCCAGCTTCTGAACGAAGCCATTGCCGAATCCAAGGGCGAGCTTCCGCCTCAGCGACCCGGCGAGTGCGTTGTCGATGTCCGTCTTGACGCTCATATCCCCGAAACCTATATCGAGAGCCTTTCCGCACGTCTTGACATCTACCGCAAGATCGCACGTTTGCAGACGAACGAGGACAGCCTTGAGCTTATCGATGAGCTTATCGACCGTTTCGGCGACCCACCCCGTTCCGTTCAGGGTCTTATCACTGTCGCACTCCTGCGCAACAAGGCAAGCTCAATGGGCATCACCGAAATTCGCTGCCGAAACGATATGCTTTATTTCTATATCAATTCCGCCTCACTCGAACAGATTCAGGCTGTAGTTGCTGAATACAAGGGCAGAGTTACCGTCAACGGCTCGGAAAAGCCTTTCATAGCGGTAAAGCTGAAGCCGAGCGACAAGCAGCTTGACGTTATGGAAACCGTTGTTGACCTTATCTATAAAAATTCTGACAAGAACACCTCCGACAAAAAGGACTGATAAAATGAGATTGATGCACCTCTCCGACCTCCACATCGGCAAGCGGCTGAACGAATTCCCCCTGCTTGACGGCCAGAGCTATATCCTTGACGAAATTCTCCGCATTGCAGAGGAACAGAAGCCCGATGCTGTTGCCATAGCAGGTGATATTTACGATAAATCAACGCCGTCAGCCGAAGCTGTCGCACTTTTTGACAGCTTTATCTCACGCCTTGCAAAGCTTGTAACGCCCGTTTTTGTTATCAGCGGAAATCACGACAGTGCCGAGCGCATAGCTTTCGGTTCAAGCCTTATGCAGACAGCAGGCGTGTATCTTTCCCCCGTTTACAACGGAGAGAGTTCGCCCGTAAAGGTCAAAGACGAATTCGGCAGCGTGAACGTCTATATGCTGCCGTTCATACGTCCGTCCGATGTGCGCCGCCTGTTCCCCGATGATGATACCGAAAGCTTTGACAGTGCGTTCAAGACCGCAGTTACGCACCTTGACGTCAACGAAAACGAACGGAACATTATCCTTGCGCACCAGTTCATAACGGGCGCAGCCGCAGGCGGTTCGGAGAGCGTTTCGGTCGGCGGTCTTGACAATATCTCGGCAGAGGTCTTTGAGCCGTTCGATTATGCCGCCCTCGGACACATTCATCATCGTCAGAACATCACTTCCGAAAAAGTCCGTTACTGCGGAACGCCGCTCAAATACAGCTTTTCCGAGGTCAGCGACAAAAAGACCGTAACCATTGCGAACATCGGCAAAAAGGGCGAGCTTTCCATAGAGGAGATCCCACTTTGTCCTATCCGTGATTTAAGAGAGATAAAAGGGACGTATCTTGAAATTACAGACAGGAATTTTTACGATAAATTCAACCGTGAGGATTATATTCACGTCACCCTCACGGACGAAAACGATATTCCCGAAGCGATAGGACGGCTTCGTGCGGTGTATCCGAACATTATGAAGCTTGACTACGACAACACACGAACGAGGGAAAACCGTACAGTCGGCGATCTTGCCGATGAAGTTCAGCGCTCCCCTGCCGAGCTTTTCGCCGAATTCTATCAAACCTGCAACAACTCCGAGCTTTCGGAGGAACAGAAAGATTATATTGACGGCGTGATAAAGGAGATCTTTGATTAATGCGTAATTCGTAATTCGTAATGCGAAATACTAAACACCAATAAAATACAGGAAAAAATCTGCGCCGAAATCCCATATAAACCTGTTAAAAACAGTTACGAGATTGTCGGCTTGATTTTTTCCAAATTTTAAATGGTGTTTAGTATAATTATTATAAACTGACATTTGTTATAAAATTGTGGAGAACGAGTTTCTGTTCCGAATCTTATCAGCAGTTTTCATTGTGCAAAACACCATAAAAAGCATGAACATACCTATTTTCAAAAATATTTATGAAAATAGGTATGTTAAATTATTGTAATATATATTGGGCAGCGAAAATAGATTTTCATGATAAAAATTCGGGAATTAAGTAATTACGCATTACGAATTACGCATTACGCATTGAAAAAGCATTGACTTTGCATATAAAATGTGATACAATGTAATCACAAACCGATGAAAGGATCGTGATATTATGGCTAAAACCGAAACTCTCCATATCCGTGTAAATGAAAACGTCAAGGCGAACGCCGAAGAAACCCTTGCTATGCTCGGGATATCCATTTCCGAGGCTGTGAATATGTTTTTATGTCAGGTAAACCTCACGGGCGGTATTCCTTTTGAGGTGAAAGTTCCTGCCAACATTCCTCTCGCAATGGGTTCACTTTCAAAATCACAGTTTGATTTTGAGATTGCCAAGGGCGTTGAGGATATAAAAGCAGGAAGAATTTATACGGCAGATGAAGTCGAAAAAGAACTGAAATCGGAGTTTAATATATGAAATATCAAATTTTTTACTCCGAAACAGCAAAAAACGACTTAAAAAATATCTATCGCTATATTTACAACGAACTTTGCGAACCTCAAATCGCCGCAAAACAAGTGCAAAGAATAATTAATGAAATACGCAGTCTTGATGAAATGCCGTCCAGACACAAGATCTATGATGCTGAACCGTGGCATAGTCAAGGATTACGCACATTTTCTGTGAATAATTACCTCGTTTTCTATTTTGTTGATGAAATAAATGGAACGGTAAAAATAGTCCGCATTATGTATGGCGGAAGAGATATCAAAACGCTGCTTTCGGAAATACACTTATAAAAACAATACAAAAAGTAAAATCATTAACATCTAATACCACAAGTATAACAAAAAACCGCACCGAAATGACAATATCATTTCGGGGCGGTTTGTGTTATTCAGCTAAAGTAAAGTCAACTTTACCCGTCGGAACGTTTGCGGCGGAGCATATCACCTTTACCCTGTCGCCGACAGAATAGGCAGGCTTGCCGCTGTTCGTTATCGTGAACTTGCCGTTGAACTCATAGTTTCCGCCCTTAAGGCTGTCTATCGAAACAAGTCCCTCGACAGTGTTCGGCAGCTCGACAAAGAAGCCGAACTCCGTAACGGAGCTGATTATTCCCTCAAATTCTTCGCCGAGGTGAGAGCGCATATACTCCGCAACATAGCAGTCGTCACACTCACGCTCAATCCTCATTGCAGTAAGCTCACAGGCGGAGGACTGTTCCGAAGCATCATGTGCAAAGCCTGCGTAACGCTTGGTCATATATTCCTCGCTCTGCTTATTATAGCAAAGGTCGGTGAGGATACGGTGTATCGCAAGATCGGGGTAACGTCTTATCGGCGAGGTGAAGTGCGCATAATCCTTCAGCACAAGTCCGAAATGTCCGAGCGGTTTGTCGGAATACTTCGCTTTCGCCATTGAGCGGAGAACGAGGTTGTTTATAACGGGCGCAAGTGTGCTGTCTTTGACCTGCTCCAGTATCTCGGAAAGGTGTTTTGCCTTTATCTCGGTGAAGTGCGGTACTTTTATGTTCATCAATGCCGCCGTGTCAAGCAGATCGTCTATCTTTTCGGGTGACGGGTCTTCATGCACACGGTAAACGAATGGGATATTATGCTCACGGGCAGTTTTTGCCGCCGCAGTGTTCGCCATAAGCATAAATTCCTCGATGATAAGCTCGCTCTTGCCCCGCTCTCTCGGGAGGACGTCAACACAGACCTCGTTTTCGTCAAGGATAAGCTTGCATTCGCTCGTTTCAAGCTGCGGCGCACCTCTGCCTATCTTGTTTGCGGTGAGGATAGAGGCCAGCTCCTCCATAAGCATTATAGTATCGGTCAGACCGTTATATTTTTCCGCAATATCGGCAGGAATTTCCGTGCCGTTTTCCTTTGCGGCGAGAATTTTGTTTATCTCGGAGTAAACGCCCTTGACCCGTGAGCGGATAACCGACTTGCTGAACTTGTATTTCACAAGCTTTCCGCCCTCGTCAAGCTTCATAAGGCAGGAAAATGCAAGCCTGTCCTCCTGCGGATTGAGCGAACATATTCCGTTGGAAAGCTCTTTCGGTAGCATTGGGACTACCTTGTCGGCATAGTATATCGAAGTTCCTCGCTGAAATGCGTCCTTGTCCAGTTCGGAATTCGGCTTGACATAGAACGAAACGTCCGCTATATGAACGCCAAGCTCCCAGCCGTCCGAAAGCTTTTTCACCGAAACCGCATCGTCGATATCCTTTGTGTCAGCACCGTCTATCGTGAAAATTATCTCATCACGCAGGTCAAGTCGGCGGCTTATCTCGTCAGTCGGTATGCCCTTATGCTCGGCATAGCGAGCCTCGTCAAGAACAGCGTTCGGAAACTCGACTTCGATGCCGTTGATGTAGAGAAGTGCTTCTGCACATACTGCCGCCTGATCGGAGCAGCCGAAAACTGCGGTTATCTTCGCTCTGTGGTCGGCGTGGCGAGTTCCCCGATGTGTGAGTTCCGCAAGAACCTTGTCGCCGTTGTGGACGGAAACTGCGCAGTCCGTGACCATTATCGGGTCTTTGAGCTTGTTGTCGGTGTAAACATACCAAGTGCCGCTTTCGCACTGAGCAGTTCCCGTAAACTCACGGAAATTCTCCTCAACGACTTCGACAACTTCGCCGTCGGGGATCTCCCTGTCCTCGTTTTTCTTCGGGATAAGCCGTGCAAGAACGATATCCCCCGGCATCGCTCCGAGGAAGAATTTGCCCGGAACAAAAACCTCGCTGCCATCGTCCCTGCGGATAAAGCCGAAATTCTTGTTGATGCGAACGACCTCCGCACGGAAAAGTCCGCTGCCTGCGGAAAGCTTGAAGCCTGCTTTTGTTTCGAGAACATCGCCGCTCCGTATAAGCTCGGTCAAGGCACGCTTGAACTCGGGCAGCTTTTGGCTCTTGCCCTTGCATTTGTTGTAAAGCACCTTGAACTGAACGCTTTTTTTGCCGCTCTGCTTCAATATTTCTTTTATTCGTGTTTTGTAAATTTCAAAAGCTGCTGCCATAATCATACTCCCCACAGTTAAATGCGTAATTCGTAATGCGTAATGCGTAATTATTTGTGGACTTCAGTTTTTGATTTGAATACTCACTGTAGGGGACGGGTTTCCCGTCCCGTGCCGCAAGGCATTATAATTTTTCATTAATAAAATAACAGCGAAATAAATTTTGAACACAAATAATTCCGAATTAAATAATTACGCATTACGCATTGCGCATTACGAATTAAAACAAAAGTCCTGTGTCTGAACGAAGCAAACACAGGACATTATCGGTCAATTTTTCACAAACATACCGACCGCAAGCATTTACTTGCTTGTAACGATGCCGATGATGTTTATAACAAGCATCATAACAAACAATACAATAACAACGACCTTGGTGAGCTGGCTCAGAGCCTGCTCTCTTGTAGCACCGCCGGTCTTGTCAAAGAAGTTTGATGATGAGCCAGATAAAGCCGAACTCATATTCTGCTGCTTTGGCGGCTGAAGAATTGATAAAATGATAAGGATAATGCAGGCGATAAGCATAATAACGCCGCAGATGATTTCCCAAATGCTCATATATGACCTTCCTTTTTCATAAAACGTTGCTTGATTACATATTTATTTATTCTATTGTATCACAAAGTTTCCGAAAATGCAAGGGCTTTTTGCAATTTATGTTTATATTGCATAATATGCCCCGAGCAAATCCGTATATTCTATACAGTTTAGTCGGTCGGCTCGTATTCCGCTAAATTCTCCGAATAAACCAGCCTGAAATAGTCCTCGCCGTACGGCATATTGAACACGGCGTAGTCACCGCATACCCGAGCCTTTTCGATATTGTGGTTGTCAGACATTCCGCCTGCGCTGAACCACGCAAGTCCGACCTTTTCTATATCATAGCCGTCCAGCTTTTCAAGCGGATAATATATCCACACATCACCGTAGAGGCTGTCGAAATAATACTCGTCCGAAAGCTGCTTGCCGAGATAATTTTCCTCACCGTGCCGAGTGAATATCTCCGTGACCTTGCCCGTTTTGACAGGCTCGGCGGTTATATCCGTCCTTGTTGCAAGCTTTCTCGGCTCAACGGGAAAATAAGCGTACAGGAACTCATCATTTTCCATTATATCAACATTAAAGCCGTTTACACCATCATTTTTAATATAAATATAGTCCGTCAGATGCGGAGCATACTTTTCAAGTATAAGATAAAAATGCTCACTATAGCTATGATCCGTTGCTTCGTTTACGCACACATCACAAAGCTCTTTTGTATCAAATGAAGCGAACTCTGCCTCCAAACGGCTGTCCTTCGGAATGATCTTTTCTATATCCGACTGCGAAAATTCCGTGTCATAGAACGCCATTTCAAGCTTGCCTTGGCATTTGGATAAAATTTCAGTTATGTTTTCACCGTCAAAGAAAACGTCCTTGTACATAAAGCCGCCATAAGGATAAGGTACGCCTTTGCCTTTAAAATACATCGAAACAATGCTCCCGTTCGGGAATTTTTCACAAAAATATTTTTCCAAAGCGGCTCTTATTTCTTCCTGCTGATAGTTGTCAAAGCATTCCGCCTTGCCGTTTTCCTTGTAAAAAACAACGCTGAATTCTTCGCCGCCGCAGTTTGCCGAAAAGGCTGCACTGAAGTTATTATTATCCGTAAAATAAGTCGGGTAAACCTCGTCCCATTCAAGACTGATATCCTCAAAGCCGTATTTTTCGGCAATATGATCTTCCGCCTCGGCTTTGGCAAAGGCTATATCCTTGTCATACTTGTGACGATAGTAATACTTTACACCGCATACAGATAAAACTATTATAAGAATTACGGCTATGAATATGATCGTTTTTGTTTTGTCTTTCATCTTTTACCCCTAATTACGTCTGTTTTATGTTACTGTTGTTGTGTATTAAATGCGCCCCTACGGTTTTTATTGTAAACATACAGAACAATATAATTACGCATTACGCATTACGAATTACGCATTATTTCTTCGTTATCTTCGTTCCCTGACGTGTTTCCTCAACAACATATCCGAGTGCGGTTATCTTGTCACGAAGCTCATCGGCAAGGGCGAAGTTCTTTTCCTTTCGTGCTGCCTTTCTCTCCTCGGCAAGCTTTTTTACCTCTTCGGGGAGGTCGTCATCGGCATTTTCTGCGGCTTTGCTGAGCTTTTCTGCGTTTGCGATAAGTCCGATAGAAAGCACCTTGTCGAACTCCTTGATAAGTGCAAGCTTTGTTGCGGCGTTTGTGCCGTCACGGAGAACGTCATAAACTGCTGTGATAGCCTGCGCAGTGTTAAGGTCGTTGTCGAGCGCATCGGTGAAATTCTTCATAAGTCTGTCGTAAGCTTCCTTGTCGATATCTCCGCCGTTCTCCTTTAAAAGTGCAGCGATCTTTGCGATCATCTTATTATAGGAAACTGCGGCGTTGTCGAGGTTCTCATACGAGAAAACGAGCGACTTTCTATAGTGTGAAAGCAGGCAGAAGAAGCGGTAAACGAGCGGATCGTAGCCCTTTTCTTCGAGGAGCGAAACGGTGAGAAACTCGCCCGAGGACTTCGACATCTTGCCGCTGTTGGTGTTGAGGTGGTGAACATGGAACCAGTAGTTGCACCATTTATGTCCGAGGTAGGATTCGCTCTGTGCGATCTCGTTCGTGTGGTGAGGGAAAGCATTGTCGATGCCGCCGCAGTGGATATCGAGGTACTCGCCGAGATATTTCATGCTTATGCAGGAACATTCGATGTGCCAGCCGGGGTAGCCAACTCCCCACGGGCTGTCCCATTTGAGTTCCTGATCGTCAAATTTAGACTTTGTGAACCAAAGTACGAAGTCAGCCTTGTTACGCTTGTTGGAGTCCTCCTCAACGCCCTCTCTTACGCCGACAGCAAGGTCTTCTTCCTTGAAATCGTTGAAAACGTAATACTGCTTGAGCTTTGATGTGTCGAAGTAGATGTTTCCGCCCGCCTCGTAAGCATAGCCTTTCTCGATAAGCGAGGAAATGACCTTGATGAACTCATCGATACAGCCCGTTGCAGGCTGAACAACGTCAGGGGTCTTGATGTTGAGCTTTGCGCAGTCGTCGAAGAAAGCGTCCGTGTAAAACTTTGCGATCTCCATAACAGTCTTATGCTCACGCTTTGCGCCTTTGAGCATCTTGTCATCGCCCGTGTCGCCGTCGCTTGTGAGGTGTCCGACGTCGGTGATGTTCATTACTCTTTTAACGTCAAGTCCCGTGAAACGGAGATATTTTTCGAGAACGTCCTCCATAATATAGCTGCGGAGGTTTCCGATATGAGCATAGTGGTAAACCGTAGGACCGCAGGTGTACATTGAAACCTTGCCCTCTTCTCTCGGGATAAAGTCTTCCTTGGTTCTTGTGAGTGAGTTATATATTTTCATCTTCGTTATTTCCTTTCTGATTGGTGTTGTACTTCTTTCCAAGCTCGCTTATTTCAAGCTTGTTGACTTTCTTTTCAAGGCTCTCTATCCTTGCAAGCTGTTTGCAGAGTTCAAGCGAAACCGGGTCGGGGATATGGATCTGATCGAGGTCACAGTTCTGCACCCTTTCGCCGTTCCTGCGGACTATCCGTGCAGGTACGCCGACAGCCGTGCAGTTTGGCGGTATCGTTTCGAGAACAACTGCATTTGCGGCTATCTTTACATTGTCGCCGACCTTGAAAGGTCCGAGAACTCTTGCGCCTGCACCGACCATAACGTTGTTGCCGAGGGTAGGGTGACGCTTGCCCTTGTCTTTACCCGTGCCGCCGAGCGTTACGCCCTGATAAACAAGACAGTTGTCACCGATCTCGGTCGTTTCGCCGATGACAACGCCCGAACCGTGGTCGATGAAAAATCCCTTGCCGATCTTTGCGCCGGGGTGTATCTCAATTCCCGTGAAAAATCGTGCTGTCTGCGAGATTATTCGTGCGGCAAGATAAAGCTTCTTTTCGTAAAGCTTGTGTGCAACTCTGTAAGCAAGTATAGCGTGAAGTCCCGAGTAGGTGAGAACTATCTCCAGTGCGCTTCTTGCGGCAGGGTCACGCCGCTTTACCGATTCAATTTCTTCGTTAAACTGCTTTTTAAGATATTCAAAATTAATTATCACTATAAAATACAGCTCCTTTGTCAGTTATGCCACGAGGCGACTTATATAGATATTGTTCGATGGAAAAATTGCTGAATTCGGAATTCGGAATGCGGAATTCGGAATTATTTTTGTTCCGGTTATTTTAATCGATTTACCAATTCATTTTGAAATAGGTTTTGCTAACGTGCAAATGTGAGATTTACAAAAATGCCTTGCGGCAGGGGCGGGTAACCCGTCCCCTACAGAATTCAGCATAAATGTGGGTAATAGATAATTCCGCATTCCGAATTCCTAATTCCGAATTAAACAAAAAGCCGCTTTCAAGAGCGATTTTTTCGTTCCTGAAGGCGGCTGATGACCACGGTTCCACTTCAATTAGTCCGAACGGACTGTCTTTTCATATCCTTAACGCAGATGATACGCAGGCGGATACTTTGATTTCAAACTTTTAGCGTGAAATTTTCCCCGTCCGAGCCGGCGGCCGCACTTCACTGACGCTCTTCGCCGCCGTTGCACCACCCCGACGTTCTCTGTATCCCGAGCAAAAGCTACTCTGACCGATATGCTTTTATCAACTATTATATTATATGATTATACCACAGATCAAATGCAGATGCAACCGTTATTTTTCACGATTTTAAAAGATTTTATTCGGCAGAAGTTTTATCCCATTATGTTTCGGGATCATGCTCCGCATTTTCATCTATATAAATGTTCGGGAGAATGTTCTCTTCAAAGAAATCACGCGCGGTGTCCCAGTAGTCCTGCGTCGACTCCACCGTGAAATAGAAAGCATCATTGTCGGAATAGAAACAGTAAAGTCTGCCGTTATACCATGCAACGGGGGTCTTGATGTCGTTTCCGTCCTCGTCCTTATAGGTATCGCCGTTTTCATCGGTCTCAAAAACATTCTGCGTAATTGTATAGTCGCACCATTTTCCGCTGAAGCCTGCAATGTTTATCTCCTGATTATCGGTGAAATCCGTATCGCATTTGTACATTACATTATTAAATGTCATCGAAAAGCGGATACGTCCGATGAAATCATCAATAGTGCCATAGTCCTCGGCGTAGTTTGCGGCATAAACAGCCATCTGCGCTCTGCCGTCGTCAATGATATAGCGGAAATGCTGGTCGAAATCCTCCTGCGATTTCTGCGAGATAACGTAATTCTCGGGAAGATCCTTTACCTTGAACTTGTTGATAGCATAAATGTCGCCCTCGGCAACGGGACGCTGCGTAGCGACGGTCTCGTCCGTATCAACACCTGCATCTGTGGAAATGGTGCTGGACGGATCATCCTTGTCGGATTTATCGGAATTTACATCATTGACCTTCTTACAGCCGCCAAACATTGTGACTGTCATACACATTGCAGCAAGAGCCGCAATGATCTTCATAGTTCTTTTATTTTTCATAGCAAAATCAAATTACCCTTCATATTTATTATTGACAAGCAGGGATATATACTCTTCTGCCTGCAAATCTGACTTCCATAGGCGCAAAAAGCCGATCGCCCTCGTCAAAATTTATTGCAGAGGACACAAAAATCTCACCGTCCGCAAGCTTCGGAAAACTCAATTCATACGCACCGCCGCTCGTTTTTTCGAGTGACGCATTGAACCGCTT
The DNA here is from genome assembly GCA_900550695.1 of uncultured Ruminococcus sp. GTDB lineage: Bacteria > Bacillota > Clostridia > Oscillospirales > Ruminococcaceae > UMGS363. The sequence goes on along the minus strand of URTF01000021.1, from coordinate 3,162 downwards.
GCAGAACAGATCGGAGATATATTCAAAGAAAAATCCCTCCGAAAAGCTCTTCTCCCCTGCCGCCGCAAGCTCGGACAGACGTTTCTCCGACGTATCGGCAGAAATGCGCACCTTAACGCCGCTTTCATCCTCTTTTACCGAAAATTCAATGCCGCTCGGTATGTACTCACCGCTGCAGAGCAGCTCCGTTATATCGGAAACGAGCACACAGAACGACTCCTTGCCAAGCTTTGCCGCCGCATTTTCGCAGATATCCGTTTTCACCTTAATGTCCTTCCGGTATTCCGCAAACTGCTGCGCAAGCTCACTGACCGTGCTGCTCACATTGACAACGCTCTCCGTGCAGTCATCGTCCATAAGAAATACCATTTGCTCGGGATCAAGGATAAAGGATATTATATCTCGGAGGCTGTTTTTTATGCTGTCGAAGGACTGCTCGATGCTGTCATATCCCACGGCACAGCCGGAAAGCTTTTCAAGCAGCTTTTCCGATATCACGGAGATATTGTGGACGCTGCTCCTCAGGCGTGAGAAGAAACAGATAAGATACCTGTTTACGCCGGGACTTTTCATCACAGCCTCGACAGGACTCTTGTCAAATACCTCGACCACCGAAACGCCGTCATAGCTTATGACGTTGACTCCCACGATCATATCGCCGACAAGCTCATAGCCGCAGCCTTTTTTTATCATTCTGCTTGTAAAAGCGTCCTTTGACACGGGCTTTCCGCGGAAAAGCTCCGTAAAACGGCTGTTTTCAAAGCGGCAGCCATCAGAAACTATCGCAGTCGGTATTCCGGAACGCTCATAAAATTCACGCAGTGCAAGAAGAACGGCACTATCCATAACGCAGTATCCCCCATAAAAAATTGCACTACTATTATACCACAATATTTCGTTTTCTGCATTGCTTTTTTGAAAATTTAATCATAATTTCGTCTTATTGGCACAAAACAGTCACATTGTCCGCTCTCTTTCGGTCATTTTGAACCAACCTGTCAAAGCTTTTGCGGCGTTTTGAAAAAAGTTTCTGAAAAATGTTATTTTTTTGTCAAAAGGTATTGCCAAATTCAAAAAAATAAGGTAAAATAGATATATAAAGCTTTGGGGTGTTCCGCAAAGAATATTTCCCATTGCCGTATATTAAATTTCTTTTTAGGAGGAAAATTTATTATGTCAGTTAAAGTTGCAATCAATGGTTTCGGTCGTATCGGTCGTCTCGCATTCAGACAGATGTTCGGTGCAGAGGGTTATGATGTAGTTGCTATCAACGACCTCACAAAGCCTTCCATGCTCGCTCAGCTCCTTAAGTACGATACTGCTCAGGGCGGTTACTGCGGCAAGATCGGTGAAAACACTCACACTGTTTCCGCTGATGATGAAGCAGGCACGATCACAGTTGACGGCAAGACACTTAAGATCTATGCTGAAAAGGACGCTAAGGATCTTCCTTGGGGTCAGATCGGTGTTGACGTTGTTCTCGAGTGCACAGGTTTCTACTGCTCCAAGGACAAGTCCCAGGCTCATATCGATGCAGGCGCTAAGAAGGTTGTTATCTCCGCTCCTGCAGGCAGCGACCTCAAGACCATCGTTTACTCCGTAAATGAAAAGACTCTTACAGCTGATGACAAGATCATCTCTGCTGCTTCCTGCACAACAAACTGCCTCGCTCCTATGGCTAAGGCTCTTAACGATTATGCTCCTATCCAGTCCGGTATCATGAGCACAATCCACGCTTACACAGGTGACCAGATGATCCTCGACGGTCCTCACAGAAAGGGCGACCTCAGAAGAGCAAGAGCAGGTGCTGCTAACATCGTTCCTAACTCCACAGGTGCTGCAAAGGCTATCGGTCTTGTAATTCCTGAACTCAACGGCAAGCTCATCGGTTCTGCACAGCGTGTTCCTGTTCCTACAGGTTCCACAACTATCCTTACAGCTGTTGTTAAGGGTGCAGACGTTACTAAGGAAGGCATCAATGCTGCTATGAAGGCTGCTGCTTCCGAGTCCTTCGGCTACAACGAGGATCAGATCGTTTCTTCCGACGTTATCGGTATGAGATACGGTTCTCTCTTCGATGCTACACAGACAATGGTAGCTAAGATCGCTGATGACCTCTTTGAAGTACAGGTAGTTTCTTGGTACGATAACGAGAACTCCTACACATCTCAGATGGTTAGAACAATCAAGTACTTCGCTGAACTCAAGTAAGTTTAGTTCTTAACGTTCAAAAAAGAGCCTGCCGCATAAGCAGGCTCTTTTAATTATATGGGGGACAAATGAAATACAGGGTCTTAAGAATAATAAACATTTTATCGCTGATTTTTGCGGCAGGTGTTTTTGTATATCAGCTTGCCTTTGCGGAGGAGCGGAATATAAAGCTGATGACGAAAGCAGGCTCGGCAGCACTTGTGCTGATGCTTGCACTCCTGAAAATACGCCCTAAAAAAACGCCGTTCGACAGCCTCATATACAGGGATTTTTATAAAAAGATCATCGGTGACGCTTTCCGCAGCGACCCAAGAGCGATGAGGCTTCTGACAAATGCAATAACTGACTATAATTATAATAAATTTGAAAAAGCAATAAAAACACTTGATGTGCTTCTCGACAGGCACTGCGCAGACAGCTGTGAATTTTCGGCTGTGCTTATGTTCAAGGCACTGTGCCTGAGCGAGTCGGGACGAAAAAATGCCGCAGCCGAGTGCTATGAGCAGCTGCTTTTCCACGACTATTCAAACTCGACAGCATGGTCAAACCTCGGACTTATCTATGCCGACCTCGGGAAAATGCAGCAAGCCGAACAGGCTTATGTAAAAGCGATCACCTATGACCCCGAAAGTCCGAGCGCATATACAAACTTTTCCGTGCTTCTGCTCCACAAGGGTGACGCCGAAAAAGCACTCGAATACTCCGAAAAGGCGCTGGAGCTTGACCCGAAGCTGAACCAAGCCGCCTCCTCCGCAGCCATAGCTTCGCAGCTTCTCGGTGATGAAGAAAAGCTGCAAAAATATAAGAAGCTGCACGTTCTTAACGGAGGAAACGCACGAGAACTGGAGCAGGCGCTTGCGGCGGTAAAATGAAAATATTATGCGCAGCAGCGTTTCATACTAATTCTCAATCGTTCTATAGACAAAATCGACAGATAGAATAAGTTCAGTC
>URTF01000020.1 GCA_900550695.1 uncultured Ruminococcus sp. | reverse complement strand
GGATATGTCAATAAGAACGGCAAATGTCGTTTTCTGTTCATATTCCACCGCCGTTCAAACGATGTCGTCGAGAAATGCTTATCGCTTTCGCTCTGCGCATTTCACGCCGAGGACAGTTTGTTTGAAAAAAAATTGGCGCAATTCACATTTTGGGGTTTACGAAATTTATTTCTCATATTTCGTTTTTCCTTTTTGTATGTGAATTGCGCTTTTTAATTTGGTAATTATCACGCTGTTGCGGCAGTGCTTTGACTGTTAGTTTAGGGTATTCGCCGTCTGCGGACGTCGACAAGGTGGCGCTGCCCCCTTGACCCCTGCAAGCCTTTGAAAAGGCTTGATCTAAACTTTAGTTTTAATCCAACGGATAAGTTTTCAAATTCGGAAGTTCGTCAAGTGTGAGAGTTCTGTCGCTGTTGTATGCTTTGATAAGCATATCCTTTTCGGTGTATTCTTCGTTGAGCATATAATTTTTGAGCGTGAACGGGTCTGCCCATGTTCCCCAGAAAAGCCATCTTGCGTTGTTTTTCATTGTAAGCTCGGGATCCATTACACAGCCGTTTTCCGAAAGTGCGACAAGCTTGCCCTTTGGTGAGGTCTCAACGCACTCGGTGAATGTTCCGCCGAAGCTTTCATAAACGTGATTTCCTGCGTAGATATCGTAGGAGATGATATCGACCGTTTCATCACCGGGATACCACTCGGGGTCTTGTCCGTTCCACATCCATATAAGGTTCGTGAGGTTATGCTCGTTCGTCATTTTGTCGTACATTGTGTTCCAGAGCTTTTTGTAGCTTTCGGGTTCACAGTTGCCCCACCAGAACCAGCCTCCTGCCGCTTCGTGGAGAGGTCGCCAGATCACGGGAACACCCATATCACGGAGCCTTTCGAGCTGATCTGCGATGAGGTCGATGTCATTCATCAGCAGTTCATAACCCTCGTTGTCCTCGCCGTTCATTATTTTATCGAGGTCAATGTTCGATGCCTCTTTGTAGAATGACTTATACCAAGGGTTGTTTTCGTCATTCTTCGCATATTGCTCGGGCGAGCTCCAGTGCCAGCAGAGCTGAACGATGCCGCCCGCATTTTCGTACCAGTCATAGGCAAACTCTATCGTTCTGCCGTTTGCGCCGTTCTTGACGTTCTGACTTGCATAGTCCATCATATCCATACCGAGGACGGCAAACTCTTTTCCCGTTGCCTGCTGTATTCTTGAAAGCTCGGAGGACTGTCTGCCCTTATCGGCAAACTGACCGGTAAGCGAATAGTTCCCGTAAACATCGCAGAGAAATTTGTAAAGTCGCTGCGTGTGGTCATCGGCGTTCGGGTTGGAGAGCGGTTCGGTGATATTGTAAGTATCGTCATTGATAGACGTATTCGCAGTGATGACAAGACTGTCGTAATCGACATAGCCCCACTGCGGCGAGAGCGTGATAGTGTGTTCGCCTGCTTCAAGGTAGATGCCTTTCATATAAGAATCGTTGACCTCTTCCGAGCCGTTGGTTTTAACATCTCCCGAGTGCTTTCCGTCGATGAAAACGTAGTTTACTCTTCCCGTGTCGGGAGTTTTGCAGCGGAAGTCAAGGTCGTACATACCCGAATTTTCAAGCGTTACCTTAAAAGCTATGCTGTCCGTGTCACGGTTGAGTCCCGTTACATATCCGCTGCCCGAAAAGCCGTCAGCTTCTACTGCGTTGCAGCCGCCCGAAAGCTCTGCATTCTCGGCTTCGAGAACAAGCTCAAAATCGGACGGAACATCGTTCTGCGTGAGCGGATATTTCGTAAGGTCAAGGCTGTCATTGAATTCCGTGCGAATTTCTCCGAAAACTCCGACAATTGCAGGTTTGGAGCTTTCCTCGGTCGTATCTGTTGTGCTTTCGCTGTTTTCGGAAGAAGCTGTCGGTGCTTCGCTTTCTGCGGAAACACTGCTGTCGTCTGTTTTCTTACAGCCTGTGAAAACGGCTGTGCAGAGGAGTGCGGCAATTGCAGCCGCAGCTATTTTTGATGCGTTCAGTTTCATTTTTTTCTCCATTATTTCAAGAATCCGTTTACGATCTGAGCCTCGGCTTCGGCTTCGGTAAGTCCAAGGGTCATAAGCTTGATAAGCTGTTCGCCTGCGATCTTGCCGATGGCGGCTTCGTGAATGAGCGAAGCATCGATGTTGTTCGCATCAAGCGCAGGAACGGCGCTTATCTTGGCGTTGTCCATAATGATGCCGTCACACTCGGTATGACCCGTGCAGGCAGCGTTGCCCTCCAGCTTTGAGTAGAATATCTGGCGTGAATTATCCTTTGCGACAGAGCGTGAAACGATGTCAGCACCCGAATTTTCGCCGTTGAGCTCGGTGTTGTAGGTGCTTTCGGCGAACTGGTTGCCGTGGGTCATAAGGCGCTCACGGACGATGAGCTTTGCGCCCTTGTCAAGCTTTGCGGTCGTCAGACGCTTGGTCGAGTCAACGCCCTTGATCTGCACCATTTCCATTTCCATATAGCTGTTTTCTTCAAGATAAACTTCGGTCGTGGGGTTGAGTATGCGCTCGCCCGTGCCGTCGCCCTCGCCGTAGTGCTTTTCAACGTATTTTACCTTTGAATTTTTGCCGACAAAGAAACGGTGAACACCGTCGTGCTGTGAAGCCTGCGCACCGCAGTTGTGTATACCGCAGCCTGCAACGATAACAACGTCCGAATCCTCGCCGACAAAGAAATCGTTGTAGACAACTTCCTTTAATCCGCTTTCGCTGATGACAACGGGGATATGAACGCTCTGATTTTTGGTGTGCGGCTTTATCTTTATATCAATGCCCGACTTGTCCGTCTTTGTGGTGATGTCAATGTCGGCAGTGGTGTTTCGTGCAGCTTTTTCACCGTTCGCACGGATATTGTATGCGCCCTCGGGAACGCCGTGCAGGTCTGCGACTTCTTCAAGAAGCCTTTTCTGTATCTCATCTAACATTTTAAACAGCAGCTCCTTTCAATATCAGTCAATAATAGCACGGCATGGATTAACTGCGGAGGAAGTTCCCTGAATTTTCGGGAGAATGTCCTCGCGCTTGCCGTAGTGAAGAATTTTTCCGTCCGAAAGAACGGCGATCTCGTCAGCGATGTTGAGTATTCGCTCCTGATGCGAGATAACGATGATAGTTTTGGACTTGTCCTCGTGCATCTTCTCGAATACTTTTATAAGGTTGGAGAAGCTCCAGAGGTCGATGCCTGCTTCGGGTTCGTCAAAAACGGAGAGCTTCGAGTTTTTCGCAGCAATGCCTGCAATTTCGATACGCTTCATTTCGCCGCCCGAAAGGCTCGCATTGACTTCACGGTCGATGTAATCCTTGGCGCAAAGTCCTACCTCGGAAAGATAGGTGCAGGCTTCGGCAACGGTGAGGTTTCGCTTTGCGGCGATTCGCAGCAGGTCGATAATGCGTATTCCCTTGAAGCGGACGGGCTGCTGGAAAGCAAAGCCGATGCCAAGGTTAGCACGGTCGGTTATGGACATATCGGTGATGTCCTTGCCGTCAAAAATAATGCTGCCCGAATTCGGCTTTTCTATGCCCATTATGAGCTTTGCGGTGGTTGATTTTCCGCCGCCGTTCGGACCTGTTATCGCAAGGAATTTTCCGTCCTCAACACGCAGACTGAGTTCTTTTATGATCTCCTTTTCGCCGCCTTTTTCCGATTCGGCGGAATAGGAAATGTTTTTAAGTTCAAGCATTTACAGAATGACCTCATTTCAATTTTTGATAGATAATTTATGTGATAATATACAATAATTGTATCATTTTTTGCCTATTATGTCAAGTAAATAATACGATAATTAAAATATGTCGGAATTATACTAAACACCATTTAAAATTTGGAAAAAATCAAGCCGACAATCTCGAATGTATAGGATTTCGGCACAGATTTTTCCCTGTAAATTATTGGTGTTTAGTATTTGATTAGGGGAGAAGTGTAGTTTTTCCGATCCACACGGACATTTTTATTTGTATTATGCCCGAACTTTTTTGAAATTTTCCCGATTTCTTGACATTTTGTGTTTAATGTAGTAAAATATATTCAGATAATGCCGAGTATAACGGCAAAGTTGATTCTGAAAGGAAGTTTTAATATGTATATCACTTGTTTGGACCTTGAAGGCGTTCTCGTTCCCGAGATCTGGATCGCATTCGCAAAGGAAACGGGTATCCCCGAGCTTGAAAAGACCACCCGTGACGAACCCGACTATGACAAGCTTATGAAGTACCGTATCGGTATCCTCAAAGAGCACGGTCTCGGACTTAAGGAAATTCAGGACGTTATCGCAAAGATCGACCCGATGCCCGGTGCAAAGGAGTTCCTCGATGAGCTTCGTTCCTTCACACAGGTAATCATCATCAGCGATACATTCACACAGTTCGCAGCTCCTCTTATGAAGAAGCTCGGCTGGCCTACAATTTTCTGCAACAGCCTTGAAGTTGCTCCCAACGGCGAAGTTACGGGCTTCAAGATGCGCTGCGAGCAGTCCAAGCTCACGACCGTTAAGGCTCTCCAGTCCATCGGCTTCCAGACTATCGCAAGCGGCGACAGCTACAACGACCTCGGAATGATAAAGGCAAGCAAGGCTGGTTTCCTCTTCAAGAGCACAGATAAGATCAAGAACGACAATCCCGATCTTCCTGCTTACGAAACCTACGATGAGCTCATGGCTGCTATCAAAAAGGCAATGGACTGATCATAACGTAAAAAGCTGCATAAGGTGTTTTGAGTACCCTATGCAGCATTTTTTATTTTTCTCTTTCGCAGAGCTTCTCCATTGCGAATTCTTCGGCGTTGTCGATACTGCCGAAGAGCTTGGTCTGGAGTGCATAAAGCTGCGATAGCTCTTCATCATTCAAAGAACTGTAAAGCTCGTCCAGAAATTCATCACGGGTCTTTTGCATCTCGGTATAATACATTTTCGCTTTTTCGGTAAGTTCAAGGTATACGCAGCGGCGTCCGCCTTTCTTCAGAGTCAGATAACCTTTCTTTTCAAGCGTGTCGGCAAGCTGTTTAACATTCTGTCTGGAACAGCCCATAAGCTGTCCTATGCGGGTGAGCGATTTCGGATCGGGACAGTTTGCGGTCATTTCCAAAAGGATCATCTGCTTGGTCGAGATCTCATTCAAAACCTTGTCGAAGGCTGTCTGAATACGATTCTGCTGAATAAAAAGGTCAACAAAAAGTCCATTGCTCATGCTGGTGCGGTTTTTGTTAAATTGTGGTGCGAAAAGTTCTGCGGCGTTTAGTTTATCCATTGTATTACCTCCTGTGCAATGTTGTTATACAGATTTTAAATTCAAAGTGTACAAAAAGCAAAACCAATGTTGGCTGAAAACAGTTTTTCTGTACTTTTGGTTTAATCCATATTACTTACATAAAGTATATCAGTTAAATAGTATTTTGTCAATCACGAAAGTATTGAGATAATAAGAACAATAATGTATAAAATATGTAAGAAACAATAAAAATATGTTTAAGAAATTGTCAACTTGAACAAAAGCTAAATTATGGAATCTTATTTTATTTGGAAAAACGCAGAATTTTTGTCTATAGGTTTATTGGTGTTTAGTATTAGTATTAAATGTACTCGTGCAAACAGCAGCTTTGCTGTCGGTCATAAATATTTTTATATGATAAAACTATTATTTGTAGTCAAAATTTCACAAACTACTCTCAGATCAAGTCAATTTTATGCATAAATCTTACAAATTATTGCAAATCCCCAAAAACCTATTGACAATATAGGAAATCAGTGCTATAATTCATATCAATAACATAGGAATTGTAAGAAAATTATATAACAATCCCAAAAACATTAAAAGGAGTAATTATTATGAACGTTTATTCAAGTGTAACAGAACTTATCGGCAAGACACCCCTCCTCGAAGTAAAGAAGATCGAAAAGGCTAAGGAGCTTGATGCGAAAATTCTCGTAAAGCTCGAGCTTTTCAATCCTGCAGGAAGTGCAAAGGATCGTATTGCCAAGGCTATGGTCGATGATGCAGAGCAGAAGGGACTTCTCAAAGAGGGCAGCGTTATCATCGAACCTACAAGCGGCAACACAGGCATCGGACTTTCCGCTATCGCAGCCGCAAGAGGCTACCGTATCATCATCGTAATGCCCGAAACGATGAGCGTCGAGCGCCGCAACCTTATGAAGGCTTACGGTGCAGAGCTTGTGCTTACCGAGGGCGCAAAGGGTATGAAGGGCGCTATCGCAAAGGCCGAAGAGCTTGCAAAGGAAATTCCGAACAGCTTTATCCCGTCCCAGTTCACAAACCCTGCAAACCCTGCTATTCACGAAAAGACAACGGGCGTTGAAATTTACAACGACACCGACGGAAATGTTGATATCTTCGTTGCAGGCGTAGGCACAGGCGGAACAGTCAGCGGCGTTGGCAAGTACCTCAAGAGCAAGAATCCTGACGTAAAGGTAGTTGCGGTTGAACCTGCAGGCTCACCCGTACTTTCCAAGGGCGTTTCGGGTTCGCATAAAATTCAGGGTATCGGCGCAGGCTTCGTCCCTGAAACACTTGACACAAAGATCTATGACGAGATCATTCCCGTTGAGAACGAAGATGCTTTTGAAACAGGCAGACTTATCGCAAGAACAGAGGGCGTTCTCGTAGGTATCTCCTCGGGCGCAGCACTCTGGGCAGCTATCCAGCTTGCAAAGCGTCCCGAAAACAAGGGCAAGACTATCGTTGCACTTCTCCCCGACACAGGCGAAAGATACCTCTCCACTGCAATGTTCGCAGAATAATTTACAGTTCCACACCTCTCCTAAATTTTTCATTTGATAAAATAAACAGCGCCGCACAAACCCGTAAAAGGTCTGTGCGGCGCTGAATTTTTATAGGAAAGTGATCAGTCCTCGATCTGCTTGCCGAGAAACTGCGCTGCGGCTTGGATAAGGTTCTGCTGAACCTCGTTCGCAACGGCACTGTCATTAGGGGCAAGAAAAGCAACTGCGCCCGTAACATCGCCCGATGCAAGAATAGGGGAGCAGGCGAGGGCAGCCTGATCGACGCCCTCAACGGGAAAGACCTTGGCTTCCGCACTTGATGAGCGGATATAGTTCTTACGGCTTTCGAGATATTCCTCCAAAGCACGGGAAACACGGCGCTCGCTGAACTCTTTCTTCTGAACTCCCGCAACTGCGACAACGTGGTCACGGTCAAAAACAACGGTCGGGCAGTTCGCAAGACGGGTCATAACTTCGGCGACCTGCGAAGCCGAGCTTGCCATTTCGTTTATGGCTGAATACTTTTTGAAAATGACTTCACCGTCTGCGCTTGTGTATATCTCCAACGGGTCGCCCTCGTGGATACGCATAGTGCGGCGAATTTCCTTGGGAATAACAACACGTCCGAGGTCATCTATTCTTCTGACGATTCCTGTAGCTTTCATTCTATTTTCCTCCGATTGATATTACGAAATATTTTTGCCGATGCAAACATCGGTTATAAGGCTTTGTGAATATAGTTTTTGTATCGCAGGCAGGTTTATTCACTTGAATTTGAAATTTTATGAGGTAAAATCTGGACGGATTTTGGCGAAAAAGAGAAATTGAAATTTTGGATAATGATTTTCAGAGGAAAATGGCGTGGGAGCGATGTTTGATTATGCAGGCTTTAAAAGCGGTATTTAAATAAAGCCGATCTGATATCAATAAAAAACATCAATTGTACCGAAATAAGGACAGTGGCTGCAAATACGGCTGCTGCTCGTTGAAATAATAAGGAAAATATGATATGGTCACCTCTAAAAACCATCGGCTAAAGCTTTAGCCGGTGATTTTTAGAGGTGACCTTAATATATTGTAACCTATTTGTAATTGCATTATGTCAGAGGATTTGATATTATTATGTTAATGATACGGATATACAATAAATGCGCAAAAAAACGGTCAAAAAGTCAAGTATTCTGCTTTGTGCTTTTTTAAATTCCAAATGATGTTTAGGAAAACGCTGATAAATGGCAAAAATGTATTGTTTGGTATTAGTACAAGAATTGCTTTATAATAAAAACGAGGTGCTTCAATGAATTTAAAAAGTATGCTTGTCTGCGTATTATCGGCGGTGATACTTTGCTCATGTGCAAATGATGCAGATTCGGCGGCTGCAAATGAGGTTGAGGAAACTGCCGCAGCAGAGGTCACAGCGTTTGAGGGAACATCGGCTGCGGCTGAAACGACTGCTTTGCAGGACAACGAGCCTGAAATAGTTACTGAGTTCCTTTATGATCTTGATAATGACGGAAATGATGAAAGGATCGTGCTCGAACCACGGTCGCATATCGTTTGCTATGATAAGGACGGAAACAAGCTTGGGAGTGCGGGCGGTCAATGGTGTGATCAGACAGATTCGATCGTATTGAAATGGTATGATGACGGTTCGGAAATCTACCCTGCGCTTTATTCAAAATATGATGTTGACTTTGCTCACGATGAATATTATATTATCCTTAGTCTGAAGAACGGCACTTTTTCCGCCGAAAGGCTTATTCAGTGGGGATATCTGCGCAGCGACAACGGCGGTTGGTACGGTACGCCTTATGTTTATGGTTATTACAGCGAAATATATGGCGCTTGGGTGAGCAAGGAAAAATGCAGTGAATACAAAGCTATGGTCTATGACAGCATTGCGGACGGCCCGAGCTATAAGCGTGTTGATTTTTTGAAAAAGGCTGCAAAGCGGCTTATGGAGGATAATATTTTTTGCGATATAGGGGATGCGATCGCCGCTGATATCGATAATAACGGCACTGACGAGTATTTGCTCCGTTCCGACGGAAAGCTTTACTGCTTTGAGCAGGTCGGAGATGATGCAGAGCTTATCGGCGAAACAGCATTTGACGAAGAAAGCTATGCTCTTGAATGGTACAACGACCGTGAGCAGGTCTTTCCCGTGCTCAGATCGGCAGATACATATTACAGGCTTATGCTTGAAGAAAACAGATTTAAAGCGGAGCTTTTTTTGCAGACTTCGGACGGTAAGTATTATTACGGCGGCAAAGAGATTTCCGAAGATGAGCTTCTCCGAAAGAAATATTTTATATGGGATAAGAAACAGAATCGCCTTGAATACACCGTTAAGGCGGCGTCCGAATACAGCGGCAATGGCATCCTTTACGATATTGAAAGTGACGGTATTCCCGAGCTTCTGATCGGATATTACGGTGAATATGTTGATATTGAGCTTGGTGTTGTAAGACTTGACGGCTATTCTCCAAAGAGCTTGGGAGGAATATATCTTGCAGGCGGCAGCGAACTGAAAAAATACTATGACAGTGCCAATGATGAATACTTTTTCATAAACACGAACCGAAACGGCGGAACTACCTGTACTTGCAGCAATGAGGTCTGCAAAACGGTATTTTACTCAAACACGACAGCAGAGGATGTCATTGCATCGGAAAGCTACTTTTTTGACAGATACACACCGGAGCTGTCGGAAAAGATATTCCTTGACAGGGCATATTGGGGCGATGAAATTATAGACGGCGACCGTTTTGTTGACAGCACGGAGCTTATGGTTTTTGAAAAGCGGCTGGAGGAGTATCTTTCCGAATATGAACTTATCGACACGCTGACTATTCCACAGTTGATGGCTGAAAACGAAGCTCCGTATGAGACTTATATGGAGCAGGCGCTTGAAATTGAAAGGCGTTATCTTGAAGACCCGTCAGCCGCAAGGGTCAGGGAGCTGGAGCAGGTAACGATCGGTGAAAAAGCGGTCAATATCAACGCAAAGCGCATTGATATCTCTGCGCAGACTCCTCCCGAGGAGTTTGAAAAGCTGTCGAAGCTGAAAGATTTGAAAAGCATTTATATTTACGGTCTTGAAGCGGGCGAAAGCTTTGATTACACGCTTCTGAGCGGTGTTGCCGATCAGATAACGGATATTGATCTGTACAGCTGCGATGATGCGGATCAGCTGTCTATGTTCCCGAAGTTAAGATCGCTTAGTTTTTACAATGATTTTACAAACGCTGCCGACCTTTCGGCATTGTCGGGTTTTACAGAATTGGAGTCCATTCATATCAGCGGGAAAATCACAAATTTTGATTTTGTAAAGAATATGACAAAGCTTCGCAAGATCACTTTCTACGGAGAAAGTGATGAGACGGACTGTTTCAAAGCTGCTGCGGAGCTGCCGAGCCTGAAAATCGTTGTATTCAGCGGACATATCGGCAGCCCTTCACAGGAACAGCTTGAGTGTCTGCACATGAGGAAAGATATTATCATGTCTGAAATAAAATAAGCGATGCTCAGAAATTTATAACAAAAGGGAATTCTCCAAAAATATTATTGGGGTTCTCTAAAAACCGAAACAAAATAATACTTCGTATTATTTGCAAATTTTCGTTGGGACTTTGTGCAGCTTCAAGGCAGCGAAACGCAGTATAGTACTACGGAATACATTCCGAATGCATTTCAAGTTTCGCTAACGCAGAAGATGTGCAAAGTTGCAGAAAATTTGCTGTGAGGGAGGTTTTTAGAGATCCCCTATTGATAATTCCCGATATTCTGCTTCCTGCGTTGTGCGGTGAGGGAAATCTGGACGTTTCGGAGCGTGATTATACAAAATTCGATGAATATTTTCAATCGGCGAAAAAAGAATGTGACGAAAACGATATAAGTGACGCCGAAATGGACAAGCTTTCACAAATAAGAGATGAGCTTGCAGAGCTCGGCTGGCTCAGGTAGGAGGTTTACGATGGATTTTGCTGAAATGTTCGGAACGACCGGAGGTATGCTTTTTTACGGAGGTATTATCGGAATGATCGTCTCGGCGCTTATCGGACTTTTTCTTATTCCGATCTTTGCCGCAGATAAAAAACGTGTCAATGATAAGATCTCATCACAATACCGATCAGACACCAAAAACAGCGGTAGGTAAACGTTTTTATATTTTTTTCAGAAAATTGATTTTTAATATATTGACAAAGGTCTGTTAATACTACAAAATAATATCGGAGGGATATTATGTCACAAAAAAATTTGACCAACTATACTACCGAATTCAGTTCGAGGATAACTGATTATGTCGAATCGAGCGGCTATACCATATATAAGCTGGCACAGGTGACAGGTCTTGGACGAACGGCGATACATCATGTAATGTCGGGAAGACTCGTTCCTGCGTGGGATTTCTTTGAGCGTCTTAATTCTGTCTTTCTCATAACTCCGCAGCAAAGGGCTGAACTTACCGAACTGTACTTCCGTGAAAAGATCGGCAGCAAGAGCTATTATGAGCAAAAACGACTTATTGAAATGATAGAAAAGATACCGCAGTATTATATCGAAAATGTCGATTCGGCTGTATTTGTTGAAAATAAGATCATCGAGTCAGGCACAACGGTCAGCGGACTTATCAATGTAAACCGTGTTCTGACAGATATTATCGGCAGGGAAATGCGGCTGGACGAGCCGAAAATTTTTTCAACGATCCCGTTTAAAAATGAGGCTTTTTTTGAGCTTTTAATGCAGCTTTTGGCGAGCGGCAGCAAAAATGCGGTGTTTGAGCATTATATCAGAATGTTCAAGGCAGGCGAAAACGCTTCGGAGCATAATATGGATACCTTGGAAAATATCCTTAAAATGTCGATGAATACCTGCGTTGTCTATAAGCCGTATTCCTATTATGTACATGAAGATGCCGCCGATGATATTATGCCGATATATCCTTACTGCGTGCTGACTTCCGAGTATGCGGCAATGATAACTGCCGATTTTCAGACAGCCGTTATATCGTGCAATGATGCGGTGATAAAAACAGCCGCAGAGCATATTGAACATTTGAGAACGGTATCTATGCTTATGGTCGAGATGATTGATGAGAACAGAATGTTCGATATATTTGCGGAGAGTACAAGACTGTACATAAAATCCATAGAATTTCAGCCGTGTCTGTCGAAGTTTCTGACCTTTGACATTGTAATGAAAAGATTTATCGACATACCCGAAAAGGAACAGATCATCAATACTCTTGCGCAGGGTTTTTTCACGCCCGAACAGCTTGATATAACCATGACACAGCCTGCGGAATGTTTTTATTCCGAGCAGGGTCTGGAGCATTTCTGCGATACGGGTGCAATGATAAATATGCCCGGTCACCTTTTAAAGCCGCTTTCGATAGATGAAAGGATCTATATACTCAACGAGATGAAAAAGGATGTCGGTACATATTATAAACTGATAGATGATACCAAGTTCAGAATACCGGGGTTTATCCAGATCATTTTGCTGAAAAATCAGAAAGTGATAATTTCCTGCCTTATGGAAAAGAAAAATTTCTGCTGTCTGCTTTCCGAGCAGAGCTTGTACAATGCTTTTTTTGAGCTTATAAATTCGCTTGTTGAGCGCAAGTTCACTCTGCCGAATGAAAAAGCAATATACAATATAGACAAGTGCATCGAAAAGCTTGAAAAAGAAAAAGCAGCGGTCTGATCATAAAAACTGCGCAAAGGCTTATACTAAACACCAATTAAAAACTATACAAAAAATCGGCGTCAAAACTCTGATATATGGTTTTTGCGCTGATTTTTTGTCTATAGTTTTATTGGTGTTTAGTATAAGCCTTTGCGCAGTTCGTTTTTTAGTTTGTTGTCAAGCGTTCGATATTTATGCTTTTTATTATCGCACTGCGCACCTCTTCGGTAAGGCTCTCATCTGCGTAAAATCTGATATCTGCGCTCAGACCGTTTCTTGTTACGATGTATTCGTAAATTTCCGTGCCGTAGGATATTTTATGCACCGTGTAGTCAAAGCCTGTTTCTGCGCTGTTGACGACCGTTGTTTCGTCTATGACGTCATCATCGGTGAGGAAAGAATAGTCCTGATCTTTGACTGCATTGTAAACGCTGTCTATCCGAAATATCGGCTTGCCGTAATAATATCCCGAGCTGTCTATAGGTGTCCATTCGCTCGGCATCCTGAACGAGATCACAGCCGTTCCGTTCTCATCGTCCGAAGTAACAGTTCCGTCTGCGTTAAGTGTTACTATTGGCATTTCCACTGAGATATCCTGCATCGCATCAACATCAATCACAGTGTGAACGGGGAAGATCCCGACAGTTTTGAGGATATCCTCCGCCTCGGAAAAGCTGAACTCTTCACCGTTGGAAAATCTGAACACCGCATAATATCCGTTTTTGTGAACGACGAAATAATGCGTGTCATATACGCCGTCATGATCCTCCATTGAGGTGTGGATATAATAGCTGTAAGGGTCGTTCTCACCGCCGTATTTCTCGTCAAGCTTTTGTATCTCACGTCCCGAAACCATATCCGTCAAAAAGCTCTCGGTCATAATTCCGCAGCTGTCGGGATAAACGACATTCTGTTCAAGCATTTTTTTGTCGCCGAGCATAAATAAGCCGTATCCGTCAGCGACCCAGTCATTGGGAACGGAAAAGCGAATGTCAACTATCTCTGCACTTCCGCCAAAATTGTATCCTCCGTATTCATCAGGGAAAACTATCTGACGTTTTAATGATATCTGCTGTAAATGCGTATGTACGAAAGCAGGCTCATCAACTATGTCATCATCGGAAACGTCCTCGGGTTCTTCGTCATTCAGTGTCATCGTGAGGAAATAAGCAGGCTGTTCAAGACCGATATCACTCACGGGTTCGCCGCCGTACTCAACGGTCACGCTGTCCACGACATTAGCTAAATTATTTCCGATGAGGGAGCGGCTGTAAACGACAGCAGGCTCGTTTGCCTTGAAAATCCCCGAGTCCTCATTCGGTATAATGACATACTCCTGCCATTCATAGCCCGTTATCTGTTCATTGCCGCCGACCTCGGAGATCGTTGCCGTAAACTGTCGGGGCGAATAATTAACCTCGTCAACGATACGGAATCCGTTTTCGTTTGCGGCGGTGATGATGTATGACTGCACGAAATTTCCGTCAAGCCTGTACTCCGCAAAAACCTCAACAATGCTGTCATTTTCGTTCACATTGTACTGCTCCGAAAGCGGCGGCAAGGTGTATTTCCATGCCTCATGGAAAAAGCTGTCCTGCTGAACGGTGAGCGTGAAAATATCATCATCGGGAACGTTTTTGCCGTTGAGATAGGCTCTTGCGGCATCTGTCGGATTGGTGAATTTTCCCGTAACATTGCCGCCGGCGGCTTTGAGCCGATATATCTCCCAGCTGTATTGTACATACCAAAGCTCACCGTCCATTACGAAAATATAGCTGTCAATGCCGCCGTCCTTATCGGTGAGAATTTCAGCGCAGTATTTGTTTTGGTAGTCGGAAAGATGCTTTGCTCCTTCCTCCCGGCCGATGCCCTTCATGCTGTTGTATGTGCTGTCCCATTCTTCATCGGTGAAAGGTATCTCCATAGGTTCGGAAAGCGTGTATGTTTGCATCATATTCTCGCCTGAAATCGTGAGCGTTCCGTCCTTTATTTCGTAGGTCAAGCCGTTGTTATCGCCAAAGTAGGAGTCCTTGTAGGGCGCAGTGTACAGAAGCTTATCCGTGACGTAAGTTCCGTTCGGTATAGGCTCGAAAGTGCTGTCCTTTTTCACCGCATTTGTAAGCAGGCAGACGGCGGCGGCAATAACTGCGATGACCGCTAATATCACGGCGATGACCTTCGGCTTTTTCGCACCGAGAACGCCTTTTATGCGGCTTTTTATATTGCTTTCGCCGAAGCTGAGAACGCCGCCGAGGGAGAGCCTGTTCTGTTTGAGCGAAATGTTCAGCAGTGCGTTCGCATACGCCTTTTTCACGTCCGGATCAAAGCTTCCGAGCGCCTTTTCATCGCAGGAAAGCTCCATATCCTTTGTCATGAGCCGATAGGAGAGCCACACCATCGGGTTGAACCAGTGAACGCAGAGCGCCGCCATTGCGATGAGCTTCACGATATAGTCTTTGCGGTCGATATGGGTCTGCTCGTGTGCGATTATGTAAGGTCTGTCCCCGTCGGCGAGGTCTTCGGGGAGATATATGTGCGGTTTTATCAAGCCGAAAACGAACGGTGTTTCAATGATTTCGCAGGTGTAAACATTTCCGTCCGAAAGCTTCGCATTTTTCACCTTTTTCTTAACGGAAATGTATGAAACCACCGTGTAAACAGCCATTGCAAACACTCCGACCACCCAGACAAACGCTCCGACAGCCATTGCGATCTGCATCGGGTTTGCACTTGTATTCGGCTGTGCAGGAGGAAGCTGTTCGCTTAACGCATTGTTCACGGGCGGAACGGAAACGGTTATCCTCGGCTCTGCGGCATATTCAATATCGTTCGGGATAAACTCCATCTGACCCGAGGTAATCGCAGGCTTTTCGGGAACAAGCACGTTGAAAATGCTTACCGCCGATGAGAACGAAAACGGGCATAAAAGACGTATTCCAAGAATCGCCCAGAGCAGATAGGAATACTTTTTCGGGAGCTTTTTCATTGCGATGCGCAGGATAATTATTGCGGCGGCGATGTATGCGCCCGTTATGCTCATATTGAGTACAGTTCTGAAAATTTCTGTCATATCCATCACCTCTCCGTATGTTCGTCAATGAGCTTTTTCAGTTCTTCAGCCTCTGCTTTTGTTATCTGTTCTTTCTGCAAAAACGCCGTCAGGAACATCGGCAGTGAGCCGCCGTAAGCCTTTGAGATAAGGCTCTCCGAGCGTTCGGTCAGCACCTCTTCACGGGAGCAGAGCGATGTTATCACGGCGTCCTCACTTTTGATGAAACCCTTTCCCGAAAGCTTTTTTATAACGGTGTAAACGGTGGATTTTTTCCAGACAAGGCTGTCAAAAGCGAGGGTCACAAGCTCGCCCGAACGTATCGGCTCGTTTTTCCATATTAATTCCATAAGCTTCAACTCGCTGTCCGAAATTTTCATAAAAACACCCCTTTCAATCATTGGTCGATGATGATAGACCTATCGTTTAAGAATAGTCTATCACAATAGACCTCATTTGTCAAGAGGGAGAATGCAGTTTTTGCCCAATACTGTATAGTATAAAAAGAAATGCCCGTCAGACGCTGGCATTTGTCTGACGGGCAGAAATTTTTACTGGTGACCGTGATATTTTCTGACTTTGTGTTCATCATCGAGGACGGTTTCTCTTGCCTTTGTGCCGGTAACCTTTTCGTATGACTTTTCAGCTGCGATAACTCTTTCTATCCAGAGCTTTTTATACGGCGCATAGTCACGGCAGGTCTTTGGAACGCTGATAGGTTCTCCGAAAACGATGCGGTTTTCTTCACCCTCGACCGCCTGTTCAAGAAATGCAGGCAGTACGGGAATCCCCAAGCTCTTTGCGAGCCAAAAAGTGCCTTCCTCGATATCCTCGGGGACGTCCTTGTTTATATCGTAAATAGTACCCTGCGCAAAAATGAGAAAGTGCTTTGGCTTTTCTCCGTCCTGATACCATTTTTTAGCCTTTTTCAGTGTTTCGACCGCACCGAAAGGCGTTGAGCGGTTTACGGGCATTACCTTTTCAAGCTCCATTACGGGCAGTATTTCCGTCGGGATAGAAACGCCGTTGAAACAGTTTTCCTTTGCAAAAACGAAAAGCTGTGGGTACTCATGCAGTACGCTGTGCATAACCTCATAATAAAAGCTTATCAGCAGCGGCGCATCGGAGTCGGTGAGGTGGTTTGTGGCGATTATGTAGGAATTCTGCCTGAAATCTTCGGGGAGGTTGTACCACTTGAAATGATAAAGCTCCAAAAGCTGTTTTTTTATTTCAATGTCCTTTTCCATGAGCTTTTCTCTGTCATTTGCGATCGCTGCGATGCTTTTTATGTTCTCCTCTGTAAATAATGAGCTTGCACTGAATAAATGCATAATAAATTCTCCTTCGATCTGTTAGAACCTGCCTTCATAAGAAATGTGTGCGGATCTTCGGGCATAATTTTGTTGCAGACAAGGCAAAAATCCGCAGGTGGGCTGTCGTCCTGCAAGGATTTTTAACGCAGTCTGCGGCAAATATTTTTTAAAAAGACGTGCGCATATGCTTGTGAATACAGGGTTCTTATATTCAGCAGAAATGTCCCAAAAGGTACATTCGGCATCATTTTTTATATTATAACATATTATCTCGAGAAAATCAACCGCTGCAAATTTAAATCAATTTTATACTGATTTTTTGTCTATAGTTTTATTGGTGTTTAGTATTAGGCACAAAAAAACAGCTCATATCAGCCTTTTCAAGCGTGAGCAGAGCAATCTTCCTGTCAATTCCGCCTGCATAACCCGTGAGACTTCCGCTTGCTCCGACAACACGGTGACAGGGTATGATCATCGAGATATTGTTGTGTCCCACAGCACCGCCGACCGCCTGCGCAGACATTTTCGCACTGCCTTTCTTCTCTGCAAGCTCACGGGCAATGTTGCCGTAAGTAACGGTCTCGCCGTAAGGTATCCTCAAAAGAATATCCCATACCTCACGCTGAAATTCCGAGCCGATAGGGTGAAGCGGCGGCACGAAATCCGGCTCACCTCCGCCAAAATAAATATCGAGCCACTCTTTTGCCCGAACGAGCGCAGGCACTGTACCTCCAACGCTTTCTTCGGTCAGACTGTGAGCAAAATATTTCTGCCCGTAAAACCAAACTCCCGTCAGCCCGATATCGTCCGCCGCAAGCAGAATTTCACCGAGCGGAGATGAATAATTCATCGTGTAAACCATTGTTACCTCCTTTTAAAGGTGTAATCGCACATACTTCCCCCACGCCCGATCTGCTCGGTGTAAATGAACTCCGCACGGGGCAGGCTGCTGTACATGAGGTCGTCCACCTCGCAGAAAACCGCCGTCATTTCGGGCATACCATACTTATCAAAAAGCTGTCGGTAAATGCACTTGTGCGTTATCATCGTGAATCGGTCGTTCGGGCATTTCGGAAATTCCACGTCCCAGCCGAAGCCGAGCGTGTGAGCGAATTTTATCGGCATCGTCAGCTTAAGCATCTTCACAAACCAGCCGTGACTTGCAAGCTTCTCCATTGAAGCTTTAGTGGGTGCAAGGAACGTGTACATCGCATCGGCAACGTTTTTTTCGGCTTCGCTGCGTACCATGCCGCCTTCCTCAAGCACAAGCACCATCGCCAGTGCCGTGATAAGATTGCATAAATGCCCGTAATTTTTATCATCGGCATAGTCGGAGTTCTCAGCAATAAGCTCGGACATTTTTTCGCATAAACAAAGCCTGTCACGTTCGCTCCATTCGCCGTAGAAATCCTTGAATCTGCTCTGCATTATCATCTTTTCGGGAATATATTTTTTCATAAATACCATCCTTAAAAAATATTGCGGAATATTGTCTATATTATACCATATCAAATTTTCCAAAGCAACATTTGTAAGTCCAAGCGAACATAACAATTGACAATTGACAGTTAACAGTTAATAGTTAATAGCTAACAGTTTTCAATTGACAATTTATAATTGAAATTTTGGTACATTTGAAATCACAATATTCCGAGTTGAGGAAACTCCAAAATAGCCATATCTAACCGCAGAAAACAGTCGTCTCCGCCCCAAAGTCACCAACGAGTAAAAAAGGACAAGCAATCCGTCCATTACAGTAATTCCAAGCAAAAATAATTACGCATTACGCATTACGAATTACGCATTAAATTAATTTCGAATTCCGCATTCCGAATTCCGAATTTAAAAAAATCCCCTTTAAAAAAAAAATTATCAACCCCGTCTTGACAATATAAAATAACCGTGTTATAATAACAACGTTATTAAAAGAGCGAGGTGCATTATGAGACAGGAAACGGCAGGCGTTACCGAAGCACTTATCGAAAGCGCAAAAAAAGAATTCCTCGAATATGGCTTTCAAAACGCCAACCTGCGCAGGATATCCGCAGACAGCGGTGTGAGTACAAACTCGATATATACACGCTTCGGCGATAAATCGGGACTTTTTGCCGCAGTCGTAAAGCCTGCCGCAGACGGACTTATGCAGATGTATCTCGACAGCATAAGCGGCGCTTCGGAGTGCAAAAACGCCAAAGCCGCAGCAAATATGGGCAATGAGGGAACGGAGCTTGTGCTGAAATATATCTATGATAATTTTGATGCGTTTTACCTTATCTTCTGCAATTCCTCAGGCACGGAGTATGAGCATTATTTCGACAAGCTCGCCGAGACAGAGGAGAATTTCTACAGAGAGTTTGTCGATCAGTTTGCAAAGGACGGGAGTAACGTGAGCGACTTTTTCGTCCATGTCGTTTGCCGAACGGGCTGGCAGTATATTTATGAGGTCGTGTCCCACAAGCTTCTGTATGAAGAAGCGTCAAGCTTTATGAAAAGCATACGGGAATTCAGCTTCGCAGGCTGGGCAAAAGTCCTTGGTACAGATTTTTAAGCAGTATTATGTACTGCTTTTAAAATAGCAAACAGTTAGCCTGTGCTAACTTATAGAGAATAAAGGAGGTTCTTTTTGTGAAAGAAAAAAAGAGAAATTCGTTTTCGGTGCTGATGCACTATGCCGGCAGCAATAAGTATTTTTTATATGCTGCTGTCGTGCTTGCAGTCATCAGTGCTTGGATCGCCTTGATACCGTTCTACGATATCTGGCGCATCATCAGAGAGGTGCTGGAGGTCCGTCCGAACTTCTCCGAAGCCGTCAATATCAGCCGCTACGGCTGGCAGGCTGTCGGCTTTGCCATGCTCGGAATGGTGTTCTACATCGCTGCTCTTATGTGTTCGCATAAAGCCGCATTCCGTGTTCAGGCAAATATGCGTATCGATATGATGAAGCATATAATGAAGCTTCCGCTCGGTTATATCGAAGCTGAGGGTACGGGCAAAATACGCAAGATAGTCACCGATTCAAGCTCGGCTACCGAAACATTTCTTGCGCACAATCTCCCCGATAAAGCCGTTTCATTCGCAACGCCTATCGGACTTCTTGTAATGATGATGGCGTTCGACTGGAGGCTCGGACTTATCAGCCTTATCCCTGCCGTTATCGCATTCGTGCTTATGGGAACGCTTATGATGGGTCCTAAAATGGCAGAGGATATGAAGCAGTATCAGAACGCCCTCGAAACAATGTCCGCCGAAGCAGTTGAATATGTAAGAGGTATCCCCGTTGTAAAAACGTTCGGTCAGACCGTATTCACGTTCAAGCGCTTCAAGGCTGCCATTGACAAATACGAAAAATGGACGCTCGGTTATACAAAGAATATGCTCCTGCCGATGGTTGCGTTCACAACAGCCGCAAACGGCATCTTCGCAGCGCTCATCATCGCCGCATTCAAGCTTACTTCGCACGGCGTAACGAACGATTTTATCCTCAATCTGTTCTTCTATGTGCTGATAACCTCCGTACTTACAGTAACGCTTATGAAAGTCGCTTACGCAGGCGAATCGCAGATGATAGTTGACGATGCTCTCAACAGAATGTATGAAATTCTCGGAACAGAACCGCTTTCCGAATCGAAAAAGCACGAAAAGCCGCAGGATCCCTCTATCACTCTCGACAATGTTATCTTCGCATACGAAAATTCCGAAGTCAACGCTATTGACGGCATTGATCTCTCAGTAAAAGCAGGCGAACATATCGCACTTGTAGGTCCGTCGGGCGGCGGCAAGACCACTCTCGCTTCGCTTATCGCACGTTTCTGGGACGTAAAGAGGGGAGCTGTCAAGATCGGCGGCGCAGATGTCCGCAATATCCCCTCGGACGAGCTTATGAAGTACGTTTCCTACGTTTTTCAGGACAGCAAGCTTCTTAAAATGAGCATTATGGATAACGTCCGTATGGGCAGACCCGATGCAACCGATGAAGAGGTAATGCAGGCTCTCCGTGACGCTCAGTGTATGGATATCATCGAAAAATTCCCAGACGGCGTTAATACTATGATAGGTTCAAAGGGTATCTACGTTTCGGGCGGCGAATGTCAGCGCCTTTCTATCGCAAGAGCATTTCTCAAAAACGCCCCCGTGCTAATCCTTGACGAAGCAACAGCATTTGCCGACCCCGATAACGAGCGCCTTGTTCAGCAGGCTTTTGAAAAGCTCTCAAAGGATAAGACGGTTATCATGATCGCCCACAGATTATCGACCGTTACGAACGCCGACTGCATCTATGTTCTTTCTGACGGAAAGATCGCAGAGAGCGGCAGGCACAGCGAACTTGTTGCCAGGAACGGTATCTACAGCCGTATGTGGAACGAATACAACAAATCCGTCAACTGGCAGGTTGGAAAGGCAGGCGTGTAAAATATGAAGCTTACAGAAAAACTAAAACATAAATATGCGCTTTCCGATAATGGCGCAAAGGGTATGATAAAGGCTTTCGTTGCCGTTACATTGGCTGATCTTGTGCTTATGCTCCCTGTCGGACTTCTCTATATGCTCTCGTACTATCTGCTTGACGGCGACTTACCGGGGGAAAAATTCAGCTTCTTTATCATTGCAATAATCGCAGTTCTCATACTTATCGCATTGACGGCGGTATTCCAGTACAGATCGACATTCCTTTCGACCTATATCGAAAGCGGTGTCAGAAGAAGAACCCTCGCCGAAAAGCTCCGCAAAATACCGCTCTCTTTCTTCGGTAAAAAAGACCTCGCCGACCTTACGAATACGATAATGAGCGACTGCTCCCTTATCGAAACAGGCTCTTCGCACTGGATACCCGAACTTGTCGGTTCGATCGTTTCCGCAGCTATTGTTGTTATAAGCCTTTTCTTCTTCGATTGGAGAATGGCTCTCGCCGCAGTATGGGTAATGCCCGTTGCATTCATCATCGTTATAAGCTCAAAAACCGTAATGTCAAAGGTTCACGATAAGACGATGAAGTACCGTGTTGAATGTCTTGACGGAATACAGGAGGGACTTGAAACTCTCCGTGACCTTCGTTCCTACAATATGACCGATACCTATATGGAAGGACTTAACAGGAAGATAAAAGCCGTTGAAAACCACGCTATCGTCTCTGAATTTGCAAACGCAGCTTTTGTATGCTCCGCACAGATGATACTCAAACTCGGTATAGGCACAGTTGCAGTTGTTGGCAGTTCGCTTCTTATCAAGGGCGAAATAAGCGTTCTCACACTCTTTATGTTCCTCCTCGTTGTGACAAGAATGTACGAACCGTTCCAGATCGCACTACAGAACGTTGCCGCAATAATCAGCCTCGATGCGAACTGCAGACGTATGGACGAGATACTTTCCCACGAAGAACAGACGGGCAGCGAAACTCTCGACAACAAGGGCTGCGACATCAAATTCGACCACGTTGCTTTCTCCTATAAAGACGGTGAGCAGGTTCTTTCCGATGTAAGCTTCACCGCAAAGCAGGGCGAAGTTACCGCTCTTATCGGACCGTCCGGCGGCGGCAAGACCACAGTTTCAAGACTCGCCGCAAGGTTCTGGGACAACGACAAGGGAACTATCACGGTCGGCGGTATGAACGTGTCGAAGATAGACCCCGAAAAGCTTCTTTCGCTCTATTCTATCGTTTTTCAGGACGTAACGCTCTTTAACAATACCGTTATGGAAAATATCCGAATAGGCAAAAAGGACGCAACCGATGAAGAAGTAATGGCTGCCGCAAGGCTCGCACACTGCGAAGATTTCGTCGAGAAAATGCCCGAAAAGTGGAACAGTATGATCGGCGAGAACGGCTCGGAGCTTTCTGGCGGCGAAAGACAGCGTATCTCCATCGCAAGAGCGTTCCTCAAAGATGCGCCTATCATTCTTATGGACGAAGCTACAGCTTCACTTGACGTCGATAACGAATCGCTCATTCAGGAGTCCATTTCAAAGCTTATCCGCAATAAGACCGTTCTTATCATCGCACACAGAATGAGAACCGTTGACGGCGTTGATAAAATAGTCGTTCTCAAGGACGGAAAAGTTGCCGAGCAGGGTACACCCGAAGAACTCAGAAAAGCCAACGGCATCTATAAGCATATGGTTGATATGCAGCTTTCTTCCGATCAATGGAAATACCGGTAATAATGCTCTCCTAAACAAAATATCCGCAGTTTTTTATACTAAACACCATTTAAAATCTGGAAAAAATCAAGCCGACAATCTTGTAGCTGTTGAAAACAGGTTTATATTGGATTTCGGCGCAGATTTTTTCCTGTATTTTATTGGTGTTTAGTATTAGAGGTGACCTTAAGATATTCATATCATATAGAGATGTTATAGATATTAAATATACATTTTACATAAGAAAAAGAAACAGCAAAAAGGCTTGAAGCCACAGTAAAATAAAATATCGATGAAATGCTCCTCGCTGTCGTTTTTTGTCAGAGGAGCATTGTTTTTTTCTCGGTAAAATATTGAAATCGGGGAGAAAAAATGTTATAATTGAATCGAATCCATTTCGGGGAGTGATTTTATATGAAGTCTGATAATGGCAAACGCATAAAAAGCAATGTTGTCATATATTTGCTTTTCATCGTTGTTCTGATAGTCTTGCTCGTGTTTTATTATATGGAAAAAAGCAGTCTGGAAGCAAAGATCAGCGAAACCGCCTCGCAGTGCAGCGAAATATCCAAGCAGCTTGACAATGCATCTTTTAAACTTAAACACAAGCAGAATGAGATAGATTTTCTCTATGAAAAAACAAACCTTGCCGAACAGCTTGCTTCGTCTATGAAAACTTTAAAAATACAGCTTCCGACAAGCGTTCCCGATTTGAACGGAAGTGAAATAGGCAACGCCGAACTTTTCGGGCATAACAAGATCTATCTCGGTAAAATACAGCAGAACGACCCAAGCTATGTTGTCGATTATATTTCGACCGACGGCGAAAAAAGTACATATTATATCATTATGTCCGAAGTGAAGCAGCTTTCGGACGAGATTTGTATCGGCAGCGAAACGCAGCTTGAAAAAGCGAACGCGATAGCCGATTGGGTGGTTCACAATATCTGTTATAACAGCGATGCAGCGTCAACGAGCGTCAATGCCGATGTGATAAGCCTTGAACAGGTCATCTCGACCAAGACAGCCACCTGCGCAGGCTATTCCAACCTTTTCGCCGCTCTCTGCCAAGCTCAGGGGATATGTACAGTAAATTTCCGCGGCGGTGCGGAAGAGGGACTTTGCGATTATCCCGACTGGAAAAATGTCCGCACGAATCACGAATGGAACGCCGTTTTCTGCGATGGCAACTGGCATTTCTTTGATACGACTTGGTGCTCGCAGAATACATTTTACAACGGAGAATATTTCTATTCCGACAAGCTGAAAACGGAATATCTCGATATGGACTTTTATGAAATGACAAAGGACAGACGTATCGACCGTGCGGATCTGCGTGATTTTTATACAGCACTTTTCAGCATATCGTGAAAGGCTTTGGAGAGAAAAATGAACAGGATAAAAAATATAACTCCTGCGGATAAAGCTTCCGCAAAGGCAGCAAGAGAGCATTGGAACAGCGTGGCGAAACCGCTCGGCAGCTTAGGTCTGCTCGAAGAAGCCGTGGAGAAAATAGCCGCCGTCCAAGGCACTCCGAACGTTAAAATAAACAGCCGTCAGGCGGTCGTGATGTGCGCCGATAACGGCGTTGTAAAAGAGGGCGTTTCCCAGTCGGACAGCTCCGTGACCACACTCTGCGCAAAGGAGATAGCCGAGGGCAGGTCGAATATAAACGTCCTCGCAAAGCTTTATAATGCAAGCGTTACCGCCGTTGATATCGGCATTGATCGTGATGTTGAAAGCGAAAAGCTTCTGAAACGGAAAATTTCTTACGGTACAAAAAATATTGCCGAGGGTGCAGCAATGACGACCGAACAAGCCGAAAAAGCAATTGCCGTCGGAATGGATATCGTCCGTGACAGCCAAGCCGATATTATCATCACGGGTGAAATGGGGATAGGAAATACCACCACTTCCGCAGCACTCGCATCTGTTCTGCTCAATATTTCGCCGAAAGAGATCACGGGCAGAGGTGCAGGACTGGACAGCGCAGGTCTTGAACGTAAAATTTCCGTTGTCGAACGTGCAATTGCCATAAACAGACCCGACAAGACCAAGCCTGTTGAGCTGCTTGCAAAGCTCGGAGGCTATGATATTGCAGGAATGACGGGAATTTTTCTCGGAGGAGCGGTCTGTCACGTTCCTATCGTCATTGACGGCGTGATATCGGCTGTCGCAGCACTTCTCGCCTGTGAAATTTGCCCGTTTGCGAAGGATTATATGCTCGCAAGCCACGTTTCGGGCGAAATATCGGGCAAAATGCTGCTTGAAAAGCTCGGCTTGAAGCCGCTCATAACGGCTGAAATGCGCCTTGGCGAGGGGACGGGCGGAATTATGCTCCTGCCGCTGCTTGATGGTGCGCTCAGCGTTTATAACAGCGCTCACCGCTTTGACGAAATGGGAATGGAAAGGTATGTGGAACTGAAATGACAGTCCTTGTAACGGGCGGCTCAAAATGCGGAAAATCGCACTTTGCCGAATCTCTTTTCAATAATTTTTCGGGTGAAAAGATTTACATCGCAACGATGCAGCCTTACGGCGAAGAGGCTTTTGCCGCAATTGAACGCCACCGAAAAATGCGTTCGGGAAAAGGCTTTGAAACGATAGAAAAATATACGGATATCGGCAGCGTGAATGTCCCCGAAAGCTGCGGAGTCCTGCTCGAATGTATGGGAAATCTCTGCGCTAACGAAATGTTCTGCGGCGAAGAAATGACTTATCCTGCCGATAAAATTATTGACGGGATAAAGCAGCTCAGAAGCCGAACAAAGCTGCTCGTCATCGTCACGAACGAGGTCGGCAGCGACGGCATTTCCTATGCCGAGGGAACATCCGAATATATAAGGGCAATGGGCGAGATAAACCGCCGAACTGCGGAGCTTTCCGACCTTGTTGTCGAGTGCGTGTACGGCGTTCCCGTGCCGCTGAAAGGAACGATAAAATGACAGTTTTCAAATCGCTTGCAAGCGCATTTCTGATGTATTCACGCATACCGATGCCGCAGGTCGAATGGAAAGAGGAGAATCGCCGTTATGCGCTCTGTTTCTTTCCGCTCATCGGTGCAGTTTCGGGCGCAATATTTCTTTTGTGGAGATATATCTGCGGTCTGCTCGGCGTTGGCTCGTTCCTCTGCGGAGCTGTTTCTGTGTTTATCCCACTGCTCATAACGGGGGGCATACACCTTGACGGTTTCTGCGACGTGACGGACGCACAAGCCTCCTGCGCCGACAGAGAAACCAAGCTAAAAATTATGAGTGATCCGCACATCGGCTCGTTCGCAGTGATGAAGGTCAGCGTGTATCTAATACTGCAAACAGCATTGCTGTCCGAGATGAAAAGCACCGCCGCAGCTGTCGTTATCGCAGTTGGATTCGTGCTTTCAAGAGCGTTGAGCGGTCTTGCCGCCGTTACGTTCAAAGGTGCAAAAAAGGACGGCGCACTCCAAAGCTTCGCCAAGCCTGCGCATAAAAATGTTACCGTTGCAGTGCTTGCTGCCGTTACGGTTTTATCGGTCGGGGCGATGCTCGGCGCAGGCCTCATTGTCGGAGGCTGTGCAATACTCGGCGCAGTCCTGACATTCGTTTACTATAGAGTATCATCGTACAAAAACTTCGGAGGGATAACGGGCGACCTCGCAGGCTGGTTCTTACAGATTTGCGAAATGGCTGTGCTCGTTTTTGCCTTTGTCGGAGAAAAGCTGGAGGTGCTGTTATGATAATGATAACGGGAGGAGCGTTCAGCGGCAAAAAAGACTATGCGAAAAAGCGTTTCGGCTTCTCGGACGAAGAGATCCTGAACGGTGAGAATTGTTCTATTGAAGCAGTTTTTTCTGCGAAGTGCATTGCCGATTTTCAGCTCATTGTAAAGCGTCTGCTTGAAGAAAATGCCGATGTTCAGACCTTTACCGAGCGGCTATGCAAAGAAAACCAAAATGCTGTTGTTATAATAAATGAGATAGGCGCAGGAATAATCCCTCTCGAAAAAAGTGACCGAATTTGGCGTGAAGAAACGGGACGTGCAGGCTGTCTTATCGCAAGAAATTCAAGCGAGGTGATTCGCCTTACCTGCGGTATCCCGACCACAATAAAAGGGGAGAACAAAGCGTGAAGATGATTTTTATCCGCCACGGCAAGACCGCAGGAAACCTTGAAAAAAGGTACATCGGCAGGACGGACGAACCTCTCTGTGAAGAGGGCATCAGCGAACTTGAAAGCATAAAATATCCCAATTGTGACGAAGTTCTCGCAAGCCCGATGAAACGCTGTCTGCAAACCTCCAAGCTTATCTATCCCGATAAAAATGTTACCGTCTGCAATGATTTCCGTGAGTGCGATTTCGGCGACTTTGAGGGTAAAAATTACCGTGAACTGACGGGTAATTCCAACTATCAGAAATGGATAGACAGCGGCGGAACAGCGCCTTTTCCGAATGGTGAAACGCCTTTCAACTTCAGGAAAAGGTGCATTGCGGAGTTTGAAAAAGCTGTCGCAGGATCTGACGAAAACACCGTCCTTGCCCTCGTTGTACACGGCGGAACGATAATGTCCGTTCTCGAAAAATACGCTTATCCCAAGGGCGGCTACTACGATTTTCAAGTGCCGAACGCCCACGGCTTCGTGACCGAGTTTGACGGCGAAAAAATAATTATTACGGAAAGAATTTAACGAAAAATGAAAGGTTTTATCTGCGCTCTGCCGATGCTTGTCGGCTTTGTCATCGACATTTTTGTCGGCGACCCATATAATTTTCCGCACCCGATAAGAGCTATCGGAACGCTTATCTCAAAGCTGGAAAAGTTCGTCCGCAGCAGGTTCAAAAATCTGCACAAAGGCGGAGTTTTTCTTGCGCTGACCGTGCTTATCGTGTCAACTCTGATACCGCTTGCAGTGCTTTTGGTGTGCTATAAAATTAATATTTACCTCGGCTTGGCAGTGGAAAGCGTGATGTGCTGGCAGCTTGTTGCGGCTCGGTGCTTGCAGAAAGAAAGCATGAAGGTCTGTCATGCTGTCGAGGAAAAGGATATCGAAAAAGCCCGTCAGGCCGTGTCGATGATAGTCGGAAGAGATACCGATGTTCTGGACGAAACGGGCATCGTCAAAGCGGCTGTTGAAACGGTCGCAGAAAACACCTCGGACGGCGTGACCGCACCGATAATGTACATTGCGCTCGGCGGCGCACCGCTCGGATTCTTCTACAAAGCCGCAAACACAATGGATTCGATGATAGGCTATACGAATGAAAAATACATCGACATCGGACGTTTTGCCGCAAAGCTTGACGACGTGCTGAACTTTATCCCGTCAAGGCTGACTGCGCTCGTGATGATACTTTCGGCGTATATGCTCGGAGCGGACGGAAAAAATGCCGCTCGGATATGGAAGCGTGACCGCAGGAAACACGCCAGCCCGAACTCCGCACAAACGGAATCGGTCTGCGCAGGTGCGCTCGATATCCGCCTTGCAGGTGATGCATATTACTTCGGCGAGCTTCATAAAAAAGAGTTCATCGGTGATGATATCCGTACCCCCGAAAGCGAGGATATCCGCCGTGCGAACAGGCTTATGTACTGCTCATCGGTCATAGTGCTTATTGTCGGTGCGGCGCTGAGAGCGGTCATTTTCGGAGGTCTGCTATGATAAAAAATGAACACGGCGGCGACATTTTTGAACGTGAGATAGTGTATGATTTCTCGGCAAACCTCAATCCGCTCGGTATGCCCGAAAGCGTTAAAAATGCACTTCAGAAAAGCATATCCGAATGGGAAAAATACCCCGACCCGTTCTGCCGATGCCTTGTAAAAAAGCTTTCCGAGCAAGAGGATTTTCCACCCGAAAATATCGTCTGCGGAAACGGTGCGGCTGACCTTATTTTCCGAATCGTACAGACGGTAAACCCCCAAAAAGCCGTTGTCTGCGCACCGTCCTTCGGCGAATATTCAAAGGCACTCATGCAGAGCGGCTCTGAAATTTCGGCATATTTTCTTTCGGAGAAAAGCGGCTTCGCACTCGATGAAAAAATTCTTGAAATGCTTGACGAAAGTGTTCAAATGCTTATTTTATCCACCCCGAACAACCCAACGGGACAAACTATAGACGGTGAGCTTCTGCGCCGAATCTGCGAAAAATGCAGAGCGAACGATATCGTTTTTCTCTGCGACGAATGTTTCATCGATTTTACCGAAAATGCCGCTCACGCAGAGCAGTTTATGAACCCGAACGTTGTCGTTCTCAAAGCGTTCACGAAAATTTATGCAATGGCAGGACTGCGGCTCGGCTACGCTCTTTTCGGTGATATAAAGCTTGCCGAAAAAGTCCGCAGAAACGGGCAGTTCTGGAGCGTTTCCGCACCTGCGCAGACGGCAGGAGAGGCGGCTCTTGATGAAAAATTCTATCTTGAAAAAACACTTGAACTTGTAAAAAAAGAGCGAGAATTTCTGACGGAAAAACTGCAAAATTTCGGTTTCAAAGTCTATCCGTCCGAAGCAAATTTCATTCTTTTTTATACGAAGCTTCCGCTTGACGAAATGCTTTTAAGTGAGAAAATTCTTATAAGAAATTGTGCGAATTTTGACGGCTTGGAGCAAGGCTATTTTCGTATAGCGGTGCGTTCGCACGAAGAAAATTCAGCACTTGTGAGTGCGATAGAGAGGTGCCTGAATGGCTAAAAAAGCTAAAGCAATAATGATACAGGGAACGATGTCAAACTCGGGAAAAAGCTTCATCGCCGCTGCCCTTTGCAGAATTTTTAAGCAGGACGGCTATTCCGCCGCTCCGTTCAAGTCACAGAATATGGCACTCAACTCGTATATAACCTCGGACGGGCTGGAAATGGGCAGAGCGCAGGCAATGCAGGCGGAAGCGGCAGGAATTGAGCCGTCCGTGCTGATGAATCCGATACTTTTGAAGCCGACGACCGATGTTGGTTCGCAGGTCATCGTCAACGGCGAAGTCAGGGGAAATATGAAAGCGGTCGATTATTTCCGACATAAAAAAGACCTTATCCCCGACATTATGAAAGCTTATAACGAACTCGCTTCGCAGTATGATATCATCGTTATCGAGGGCGCAGGCAGTCCTGCCGAGATAAATCTGAAGCGTGACGATATCGTAAATATGGGCATGGCGAAGCTTGCGAATGCGCCCGTTCTGCTCACGGGGGATATCGACCGAGGCGGCGTTTTCGCACAGCTTCTCGGAACGCTTATGCTTCTTGACGAGGACGAGCGGAGCATCGTAAAAGGACTTATCGTGAACAAATTCCGAGGTGATAAAAGCATCTTTGCGGACGGCGTAAAAATGCTTGAAGAGCGTGGGAACAAACCCGTTGTCGGAGTTGTGCCGTACATAAACTGCGATATCGAGGACGAGGACAGTCTTTCGGAAAAGCTCAGAAACGGCGAAAAAGGCTTAGTCAATATTGCTGTTATCCGACTGCCGAGAATATCTAACTTTACCGATTTTGACGTGTTCTCGCAGTATGACGGCGTTTCTGTGCGCTATGTCACAAAGCCGCAGGAGCTTTCCGATGCGGATATGATAATCGTTCCGGGAACGAAAAGCACTATCTCGGATATGAAATGGCTGCGTGAGAGCGGCATCGAAGCAATGGTGAAAAAATGCGTTTCAAACGGAGTTCCCGTGTTCGGGATATGCGGCGGATACCAGATGCTCGGCGAAGTTATCACCGATTCTGTTGGTGCAGAGGGCGGCGGCTCGATAAGCGGAATGGGACTTCTGAAGCTCAAAACCGATTTTTTAAGTGAGAAAACACGCAGCAGAACAGAGGGCAGGTTCGCCGAGGTCAGCGGAGCTTTCTATGACCTTTCGGGAGCAAAATTTTACGGCTACGAAATTCACAACGGCAGGACGATTTCCGAGGGAACGCCGCTTCTATCCTGCGAAAATACCGACCTCGGCGCACAAAGTGGCAGCGTTTACGGCTGTTATATCCACGGTATTTTCGACAGCGCAGAGGTTTCCGAGTGCATTGTGAAAACATTGTTTGAACGCAAGGGTCTGACCTACGGCGGCGGAAAGACCGACCGCAAAGCCTACAAGGAAATGCAGTTTGATATCCTCGCCAAAAATGTCCGAAATAACCTTGATATGGAGCTTGTTTATAAGATACTTGACAAAGGAATATAAGAACCTGTCTTCGCAAGCAGATGAGGTGCTAAGGCTTTAGCCGGTGGTTTTTAGAGGTGACCTATAATAAGTTCATTCTGCGTCAAGCTCCCTTGAAAGGCGGCGAGCCTTACTGCGGTCGCTTTCCAAGGTCAACGCAGTGACCTGACTGGATTTATTCTATCTGTCGGCTTTGTCTACAGAACGATCGAGAATTATACTAAACACCATTTAAAATTTGGAAAAAATCAAGCCGACAATCTCGTAGC
>URTF01000019.1 GCA_900550695.1 uncultured Ruminococcus sp. | reverse complement strand
TCTGCGGAAGCGACCAAGGGCTTTGCCCTCTGGACACCCACCACCCTTTGAAAAGCGTGGACGTAAACTTTGATTTTGTGCAACTTTTTTCAATAATATACTTTTTCGACAGGCTGAGCTGCATCGATCAACGGTGCAGCTTCTTTATTTGAATTTTCTTAGAAAAGTCGGTCTGAACCATTTGATGTAGGCCTCTTTTATAACTGTCAGGCAATAATCATACAATACATAGATCAGGCTTATGACGATAAACAAAACAGGTATCATAAAGTCGCCGAGAAATCCGAATTCCTCAAAAATATCGAGAGTTCCGAGTACATATATCGTAATATAATAAATGAGTATCATCGCAGCATCAAAAACCGCAAGCTTTATCAGCCAAGCTATAAGCTTTGCTTTCATTTTGTCAACAGCATCTTTGAGTATGGGATAATATCCGAAAAGCGTACTGAAAAATATGGCGGCTTCTTTATCGGGCGTTATAAAAAATGACAGGATAGCAACAACTATATACGTCACAAGCGCCCATGAAGGCGAAATTTCGATAGCAACTACTGATATCAACATTCCTGCAAACAGTGGCAGCGTCATATTCAGCGGTGGAAAAACAGCCGTCAGAAACATCAGTGTAAGGCAGAGCGCTGCAACTATGCCGCCAAGAGAAACTTTATAGCTAACTTTTTTTGAATTTATATTTTCGGTAACTTCAGTTTTTTTCATATTCACCAACCGTTAAAAACGTACAAAATCTTTTATAATATTATAACATTTTTTTGCTGATAAGTCAATTATTTTACGGAATTGTTTTATTGAAACAAGCATAGATTGTCAAGCAAAACGTTTTATTTACCATACTTTAAAAAAAATACATTGACAAAAAAAGATTTTTGAGGTAAAATGTTAAATATATTGTATCTGATAAGGATTTTTACGATGTATCAGGCGAAAATCTCTGATCGGATATCTCATTTTTTGAAAGGGAGATCCTAAAAATGATATTGAACGGTTCACAGATCATACTTGAATGTCTTCTTGAACAGGGAGTTGATACTGTTTTCGGCTACCCCGGCGGAGCTGTACTCAACATTTATGATGCACTTTACGATTACAGCGACAAGATAAAGCATATCCTTACTTCTCACGAGCAGGGGGCTTCACACGCCGCTGACGGCTATTCCCGTACAACCGGCAAAACGGGCGTAGTTATTGCTACATCCGGTCCGGGCGCAACTAATCTCGTTACGGGTATCGCAACTGCGTATATGGACAGTATCCCTATGGTTGCTATTACGGGAAACGTCGGAACAGCTCTCCTCGGTCTTGACAGCTTCCAGGAAGTTGATATTACAGGCATCACAATGCCTATCACAAAGCATAACTACATCGTTAAGGATGTAAATGAACTCGCTGACACTATCAGAGAGGCTTTCTATATTGCAAACTCGGGCAGAAAAGGTCCTGTTCTTATCGATATTCCTAAGGATATAACTGCTGCAAAATGCGAATTTGAACATAAAGAACCGCTGCAGCCTACATATTCCGTTGATGAAGCAGAGATCGAAAATGCTGTAAAGATAATTTCCGAAGCAAAGAAGCCGATGATCTATGCAGGCGGCGGCGCAGTACTTTCAGGCGCATTTGATGAGCTTGCCAAGTTCGCAGATCTCGTTGATGCCCCTGTTTCGCTCACGCTTATGGGACAGGCTGCATTTGACAACACAAATCCCCGCTATACGGGTATGCTCGGTATGCACGGCACAAAAACATCTTCCCTTGCTGTCGGCGAATGTGATCTTATGATCGTTGTCGGTTCGAGATTTTCCGACCGTGTTACCTGCAATGCCAAGAGCTTTGATGAAATTATGCAGGGTAAAAAGATACTTCAGTTTGAGATCGACAGTGCCGAGATCAACAAGAATGTTGAAATTACCGATAAGGTTGTCGGTGATATAAAGCTTGCTCTTACCCTTATAAATAAGAAGATTGAAAAGCAGGATCATCACGAATGGATGGCAGAAATTGAAAAGTGGAAAGCTGAATATCCGCTTATTCAGGTTTCTTCCGACCCTGATGATATTCTTCCGCAGTATGTTCTCGAAACGCTTTGCGAGCTTACGAACGGAAATGCCATAATCACAACGGAAGTTGGTCAGCATCAGATGTGGACAGCCGAATTCTTCAACTTCTCAAAACCTAACAGCATTGCAACTTCGGGCGGACTTGGCACAATGGGTTATGGATTGGGTGCTGCTATCGGAAGCAAGGTCGGCAATCCTGACAAGTACGTTATCAATATCGCGGGCGACGGAAGCTTCTATATGAATATGAATGAACTCACAACGCTTGCAAAATATGATCTGCCTGTAATCGAACTTGTATTCAACAACTCCGTTCTCGGAATGGTTCGTCAGTGGCAGAAGCTTTTCTACAACAACAAGTTCTCACAGACGACGCTTGAAAAGGCTACCGATTTTGAAATGCTCGGAAAAGCTCTTGGTGTTGAGGCTCACACTATCAGCAAGAAAGAAGAAGTTCGTCCTACACTCGAAAAGGCGCTTGCACTGGGTCACCCCGTTCTTATTAACTGTCTTATCGACAAGGATATCAACGTTCTTCCTATGGTACCTGCAGGTGCATCTATCGCTGAACCTATCCTTGAAATAAAGTAAAGATCAACTGCCGCAAGACATTTTTATGTGTCCTGCGGCAGTTTTTATTCTCTATTTACATAATCGATAAATTTTTGCATTGTTGCATTCAGCCGTGAGGTTTTTATGAATGCAAGTCCGACTTCACGGGTGTTTATCTTTGAATTAAGCGGGATTTCTCTAAGCTCACCGCACTCTATCTCTTTTTCAACAAACTGCTTTACAACGCAGGAAACGCCCATTCCGATCTTGGTGAATTCAATGAGCATATCCATATTGCTGACTTCGAGAATATGCCTCGGCTCGATATTATTTTCCTTGAAAAACTTGTCAACATGGTGACGGGAAACATTTTCGCTGTCGAGAAGCATTATATTTGCATTCTCAAAGATGTCCGATTCGTTGCGCAGAGCGAGATTATCAAGATAATTCGGCGTTGCGGCGAATATATCCTCGATCTCACCCAGTGAAATAAATGAAAGCTCGGTCATATTATCGGGTTTTACCATAAGTCCGACATCGATAACTCCGTCCATGAGCATTTTGTGTATTCTTGATGAGGACTGGCACTCGATAGTTATTTTTATATGCGGATTTTCATTGATAAAGCCTTTAAGATACGGTAAAAGCATAGCTTTGCAGAGTACAGAGCTTGCACCGAGTCTAAGTCTGCCTATTCCAAGCTCATTTATGCTGCGGAGCTTGTCCTCTCCTGTTTTGATTATGTCAAAAGCCGATTTAAGCTCGTCATAGAACACTTTTCCCTCATCGGTGAGTGTAACTCCCCTATGGTTTCGGTTAAACAGCACAGTTCCGAGGCTTTCTTCCATTTTTGTTATCGCTTTGCTTATCGCAGGCTGGCTTATGTAGTTGAGCTCTGCCGCTTTTGATATACTTTCACATTCGGCTACTGCACAGAAAAGTCTGTATCTGTTCAGATTGCTTTCAGAGATCATAAATTCAACTCCCAATTTTCATAACCTGAATTTATATCAGATATTCATATTATGTATTTGAATTATACCACAAAATATGTTATAATGCAACTATAATAACAAATATTGAAAGGACGATTTTTATAATGGGTATGACAATGACGCAGAAAATACTGGCTGCCCACGCAGGACTTGATTCTGTCAAAGCAGGTCAGCTTATAAACTGCAAGCTCGATATTGTACACGGCAACGATGTTACGACCCCTGTTGCTATCAATGAATTCAACAAGGCAGGCTTCACAAAGGTTTTTGATAAGAGCAAGATCACGATGATAATGGATCACTTTACTCCCAACAAGGACATAAAATCTGCTATGAACTCAAAGCAGTGCCGTGAATTTGCGTCCAAGTATGATATAGACTACTACTACGATGTAGGTGAAATGGGCATTGAACACGCTCTTCTCCCCGAAAAAGGTATCGTTGGCGCAGGCGACTGCATCATCGGCGCAGACAGTCACACCTGTACTTACGGCGCTCTCGGTGCGTTTTCTACCGGCGTTGGTTCTACCGATATGGCGGCAGGTATGGCAACGGGTATGGCTTGGTTCAAGGTTCCTTCCGCTATTAAATTCAATCTCACAGGTAAGCTCAACAAGTATGTAATGGGCAAAGATGTTATTCTCCATATCATCGGTATGATCGGCGTTGACGGCGCACTTTACAAATCTATGGAATTTGTTGGCGACGGACTTAAGAACCTTTCTATGGACGACAGACTTTCAATGGCAAATATGGCTATCGAAGCAGGCGCAAAGAACGGTATCTTCGCTGTTGATGATGTTACTGTCAAATATATGGACGGTCGCTGCAAGCGTCCTTATACTGTATATGAAGCTGATCCCGATGCTGAATATGATGCAGTATATGATATTGACCTTTCGACTATCAAGCCGACAGTTGCATTCCCTCATCTTCCCGAAAACACACGCACGATCGATGAAGTAGGCGAAGTTGTTATCGATCAGTCAGTTATCGGCTCATGCACAAACGGCAGACTTGAAGATATGGCAATGGCTGCTGAAATTCTCAAAGGCAAGCACGTTCACAAGAATGTTCGCTGCATTGTTATTCCTGCAACTCAGCAGATATATCTTGACTGCATAAAGCTTGGCTATATGGAAACATTCATCAAGGCAGGCTGTGCTGTTTCAACTCCGACCTGCGGTCCTTGCCTCGGCGGACACATGGGTATCCTTGCCGCAGGTGAAAAGGCTATCGCTACAACAAACAGAAACTTCGTTGGACGTATGGGTCACCCCGATTCCGAGGTTTATCTTTCCTCGCCTGCTGTTGCTGCTGCATCAGCTATCACGGGCAAGATCAGCTCACCCGAAGAAGTAATGTGATAAGGAGATGAATCGAATGAAAGCTTCAGGTTTTGTACATAAATACGGAGATAACGTTGACACAGACGTTATCATTCCCGCAAGATACCTCAATTCCCCCGATGCTAAAGAGCTTGCACAGCATTGTATGGAAGATATTGACCCAGATTTCGTAAAGAATGTTAAGCAGGGTGATATCATCGTTGCAAATGAAAACTTCGGCTGCGGTTCTTCCCGTGAACACGCACCTATTTCCATTAAGGCAAGCGGTGTTTCCTGCGTAATTGCAACAACTTTTGCAAGAATTTTCTACAGAAATGCTATCAATGTAGGACTTCCTATCCTTGAATGTAAAGAGGCATCACAGAAGATCGAAAACGGTGACAAGGTAGAGATCGACTTCGACACAGGCAAGATCACAAATGTCACAAAGGGCGAAACTTATCAGGCTGAACCGTTCCCCGAGTTTATCCAGAACATCATCAACAAGGGCGGTCTGCTCAATTCGATCAAGTAAAAGGAGTTATACAGATGAATAAAAATATCGCTGTTATAAAGGGTGACGGGATCGGTCCTGAGATCGTTACCGAGGCAATGAAAGTTCTTGACAAGGTTGCGGAAAAGTTTGGTCATACCTTCAATTATGAACAGCTCCTTATGGGCGGCTGTTCAATCGATGTGAACGGAGTTCCGCTCACCGATGAAACTATCGAAAAGGCAAAGGCTTCCGATGCTGTACTTATGGGGTCTATCGGCGGAAACACCTCGACCTCGCCTTGGTATAAGCTTCCTGCTGACAAGCGCCCCGAAGCAGGTCTTCTTAAGATAAGAAAGTCACTCAACCTTTTTGCAAATCTTCGCCCTGCTGTTCTTTACAGCGAACTTAAAGAGGCTTGCCCTCTTAAGGCTGAGATTGCTGACCGCGGCTTTGATATGGTAATTATGCGTGAGCTTACAGGCGGACTTTACTTCGGTGCAAGAAAGACCGAGGAAGTTGACGGCGTTATGACTGCAACAGATACGCTCACATACAGCGAAAAGGAAATCCGCCGCATTGCAGTCCGTGCATTCGATATTGCAATGAAGCGCCGCAAAAAGGTTACAAGTGTTGACAAGGCAAACGTTCTCGATTCTTCAAGACTTTGGAGAAAAATAGTGAACGAAGTTGCCGCTGACTATCCCGAAGTTGAGGTTGAACACATGCTCGTTGACAACTGTGCAATGCAGCTCGTTAAAGATCCTGCACAGTTTGATGTTGTTCTTACGGAGAATATGTTCGGCGATATCCTTTCCGATGAGGCTTCGATGATAACAGGCTCTATCGGTATGCTTTCTTCTGCGAGCCTTAATGATACAAAGTTTGGTCTTTATGAACCGAGCGGCGGCTCTGCTCCCGATATTGCAGGTCAGAACATTGCAAATCCTATCGCAACGATACTTTCCGCAGCAATGATGCTTCGTTACTCATTCGATATGGACAAAGAAGCTGATGCTGTTGAAAAGGCTGTTGACAAGGCTCTCAAAGACGGTTACCGTACCGGTGATATTATGTCCGAGGGTATGAAAAAGGTTTCCTGCTCGGGAATGGGCGATGTTATCGCAGCAAATATATAAAATTTCATTTTTTATAAAGCCGTTCGATAAAAATTCGGACGGCTTTTTTCTTGACTTATTTTCAGAATATGGTATAATCAATAATGGAGTTTTATTGTAAAAATACTTTGAAAAAGAAAATAATGGAGAACATATATGATTTTATCACTTGAAAATGTCAGCAAGATATATAACGGAAACACCGTTCTTGATAATGTTGCGCTGACGATCGAAGATAACGACCGCATCGGACTTGTCGGCGTAAACGGTTGCGGAAAGTCCACGCTTTTAAAAATAATCACAGGTGAGGAAGAACCCGAAACACAGCCCGAACCGAATGTTGCCCGTGTTGCAGTGACCAAAAGTGCTTCTATCGGTTTCCTTGCGCAGAATACGGGACTTGACCGCTCATCGACTATCATTGAAGAGATGACATCGGTTTTTTCGTGGCTGTTAAAGATAGGCGATGAACTGCGTGAGCTTGAAAAAACAATGGCTTCGCCCGAGGCTCACAGCGATGAGAAAAAATTTGCAGAGATATCGGAAGAATATGCCCGTAAAACTGCGATTTTTGAATCGAATGACGGTTATCTTATCAACGTAAAGATAAACAAAGTCCTCAACGGTATGGGCTTCGGCACGGAAACCTACGACAGAGTTATCTCAACTCTGAGCGGCGGTGAAAAGACACGTCTTGCTCTTTCAAAGCTGCTG
Source organism: uncultured Ruminococcus sp. (assembly GCA_900550695.1). Taxonomy (GTDB): domain Bacteria; phylum Bacillota; class Clostridia; order Oscillospirales; family Ruminococcaceae; genus UMGS363. The sequence continues at coordinate 24,809 of URTF01000019.1, read as the reverse complement.
CTTGAAAATCCGAACCTGCTTATCCTCGATGAACCTACGAACCATCTTGATTTCAACACAATAATGTGGCTTGAAGATTATCTGAAAGATTACAAGGGCGCACTGCTCATCGTTTCGCATGACAGATACTTCCTTGACAAGCTTACGACTTCGACCTGCGAGATCGAGCGTGGCAGGCTCAAACGCTACAAGGGCAACTACTCCGCTTTTACTAAGCTTAAAGAAGCTGACGTTATCCGTCAGATGAAAGAATACGAGGCACAGCAGGAGGAAATTGCAAAGCTTCAGGACTTCATTGACAGAAACCTTGTCCGTGCTACGACTTCAAATATGGCGAAAAGCCGTATAAAGAAGCTTGAAGCTATGGAGCTTATTGAGAAGCCTGTAACAAACACTAAGTCTGCGAAGATAAAGTTTGAGTATGATATTGCACCTCCGATCGATGTTCTTACGGTAAAAAATATCGATGTTTCGGTCGGCAGTGGTTATGACAGAAAAACGCTCGTTGATAACCTTTCATTTGAGGTCAAGCGTGGAGAAAAGCTTGGTATCATCGGCTCAAACGGTATCGGAAAATCGACTTTGCTGAAAATTATCCAGCACATACTCCCCTGCTCTCACGGTTCGGTCGAATGGACAAAGAACATAAAGATATCCTATTTCGATCAGGAAAATTCGCAGCTTGATTTCAATAAGACAGTTATGGAAGAGGTTCACTCACGCTACCGCACAATGAGCGACTTGGAGATACGTTCTATTCTCGGCTCTGTACGCATGGTCGGAGAGAATGTTTTCAAGCCGATAAGCGTTATAAGCGGCGGCGAACGTGCAAAGCTTTGTTTTGCTATAATGATGCTTGAACGAGGAAATGTTCTGATCCTGGACGAGCCTACGAACCACCTTGATATTGATACAAAGGAAGTCCTTGAAAAGGCTCTCTGCGATTATGACGGAACGATAATTTTCGTATCGCACGACCGTTATCTTCTTAACAGACTTGCAACGAGAATACTTGAGATTACCCCCGATTCTGTCGAAAGCTTTAACGGCGGATTTGATGAGTATATGGAAGTAAAACGGTCAAAACAGCTTGCCGAGGAAAAGCAGCTTGAAGCACAGAAAGCGGAAAAAGCAAAACAGGAAGCTGCTGAAAAGAGCGTTAAGGCTTACAGAAGTAAGGAGCAGCGTTCGGCAGATGCCAAAAAGCGAAACCGTATCCGTGAGCTTGAAAAGGAGATCGAAAAGCTCGAAGCGGAAATGCAGGCTTTGCAGGAAGAAATGGCTTCTCCGGAGGTTTGTCAGGATTATCAGCTTATGCAGGAAAAATGCGCCGAATTTGAGCAGAAAAAGCTGCTTTCCGCTGAATACTCCGATGAATGGCTTGTGCTTTCGGAAGAAATGGAGAGCTGATGCTGTCTTTTTAAACAAAATTAACATAAATTTGCTTTGAAATTTATGATTTAATACAAATAATAATAAAAATGCCGTATATGTATTGACATAATATATTATACGGCATATAATATATACAGAGTTAACACCAAGGAGGTACATAAATATGGCTTTTCCGGTAAGTGCAGCGTTACTGGACGCTCTTGTACTCTCGGTCGTTTCAAAGGAAGATACCTACGGTTACAAAATTACTCAGGAGATACGTGAAGCAATGGATATGTCGGAATCGACGCTCTACCCTGTCCTTCGCAGACTTCTGAAAAATAACTTTCTTGAAAGCTACGATCAGGAGTATATGGGACGAAACAGAAGATACTACAAGATCACAGACGAGGGATTAAAACAGCTTGAGGACTATCAAAGCGAATGGATTATCTATAAAGAAAAAATCGATAAACTTATGATAAATTCCGATGACAACAGGAGTGAAAACAATGAATAAACAAGAATACCTTTCCGAATTGGAGGCGCACCTTGCTTCTCTCTCAGAGGAAGAACGTAATGACGCACTCCGGTTCTATGAAGAATATTTTGAAGATGCAGGTCCCGAAAATGAACAGCAGGTCATTTCCGAGCTTGGAAAACCTTTTGCACTTGCAAAGAGCATTATCTGTGAACAGTCTGCTTATTCAAAAAGCAAGTCATTTGCCAACTATAAGGCAAGCATTTCCGCAAACTACAACACGACAGCATCGGAAGAAGTTGAACCAGATGTTGCTCCCGATACAGCACCTCAGCAGCCTCACACGCAGTACACGGCTTATAATTACGCTGATTCAAATAGTTCGTCAGCTTCAAATGAAAATACCAATGAAAAGTTCGGCTCTTACGACAAATATAAGGAAAGCTACGGCGGTTACAATAATGATTCTGCATATTCGTCCTACACAAATACGAATAACAATAACTATGATAACTCCTATAAAAGGAACGGCAGTTACAGCCGCAGTTCTTCTGCCGGATCATCTGATACAGTAGGTTTTGTACTGTTCGTACTTCTTATCGTATTCGTTATTGCTCCTGCTGTAATTACGATCGGCTTTATTGCACTTGGATTGCTCCTTGGAGCGGTCGGCTGCCTTATCGGTGCATTGGTTGTTCTGCTCGTAGCAATTTTTAAAATGTCGGCATTTTATCTTGGTGCATCGATCTTATGTGCAGGTCTGACAATGATATTCCTGCCGATTGGACTTCTTTTGGCTGTAAAGCTTCTTCCCAAGATAGTTAAATGGACAGCCAAAACCGTCAAGAATCTTGCGGGAGGTGTTATCGAATGAGCAAGCTTGCAAAAGTATGTGCGGTATTTTTACCGATAGGTCTTGTTTTTTCTATTGTGGGCGGCATCATAATGTCAATAAGTGAATCACCTGATTTTGACGGTTCAACTGCTTGTGAATCAGCTGATACAACAATTACCTATGATGACGGTTATGAGGAATCTGATGAAGCTGACGAAATGACCGGTTCAAACTCATTTGACAGAGATGAAGCTGACGCTGTCGTTATCGACTGTACTGCCGCTTCGATCAATTTGTACAGCAGCCCGATAAGTTATTTTATCGATCCGAACGGAATAGACTGGGACTATTTGACGATGGACTGTACTGACGGTACTATAAACGTCAAGTATGATGAAAAAGGTTTGTCCTATTCGGACGGCGGAACTTTGGATATATCTGTTCCCGATACCTGCAAAAAGATCACAATTCGCTGCAATGCAGGAGATATTCAGATAAGTGATTTTATTGGTGATGATATTGATATTACCGTTGACTGCGGTGATGTCACTATCAGATCTGCTAAAATACAGAATTCCTGCAAGGTCAGCAATACGCTCGGAAACGTCAGACTTTATGAGTCTGATGTAAAAGGATTGGACGCTGACCTTGTTTCGGGAAACATTGACATTCAGCATACTTATCTCAGCGGATATAATACTCTGAACGTAGATGTCGGCGACTGCGATGTAACGCTTAATGGATATGCAGGCAACTATACTGTTGATGCAAAGGTCAAAGTCGGCGAACTCAGCTGTGATTATGATCTCAGCGAAAATACCTATTCGGACAACAAGCTCGATATTTTAGTCCTCGCTGGAGATTGTTCCATCGATTTTAATGAAAATGAATAATATAAGGAGAAAACAGCTATGAAAAAACTTTTAAGATCAAATGACAACAAGGTAATTTGCGGTGTCTGCGCAGGTTTTGCCAATTATTTCGGTATTGACCCCACGGTAATAAGGGTCGTTTGGGCAATACTTGCACTCTGTTCATTCGGAGTTGCCGCTATCGCATATATTATTTGTGCGATAATCATTCCCATTGATAACGGAACATCTGTAATGTGACAATTTCTAATAATTCCTCCATATAATTTAAGGGACTTTGCATTGACCGCAAAGTCCCTTTTGTTTATTTCAGCATTTCAAGAAATTCTTCTTCACTGATTATTTTTATGCCAAGCTCCTGCGCTTTTGTGAGTTTAGAACCTGCTTCCTCACCTGCGAGAACGTATGTCGTTTTCTTTGATACCGCCCCCGAAGCCTTACCGCCGAAGTTCTCTATCATAGCCTTTGCTTCATCACGTTTAAGTGTTGGAAGTGTTCCCGTAAGAACGAATGTCATTCCTGCAAAACGGTCATCACCCGATCTCTGCGAGGTGTATTCCATCTTTACACCCTTTTCACGAAGCGTCTTAACAAGCTCTCGGAAATGTACTTCCGAAAAGGCTTTCTCAACATTTTCGGACATAACTGTACCGAAACCGTCTATTTCAGCGATCTCCTCAGCGGTTGCAGACATTATTTTATCTATGCTGCCGAATTTTTCGCACAGAAGCTTTGCTGCCGCAGAGCCGATATTTCTTATTCCAAGACCGAAAATTACACGGTCAAGTGGATTATCTTTTGATTTTTCGATAGCTGCAATAAGATTTTCAGCTGATTTTCTGCCAAAACGTTCAAGTGTTTCAAGTTCGTTGACATTTAAGCTGTAAATATCTTCAACATTTTTGATAAGATGTGCATCGAGCAGCATTCCAACGACCGCATCGCCCATTCCGTCAATGTTCATTGCGCCCTTGCTTGCAAAATGTATAATATTTCGCTTTATCTGCGCAGGACAGTCAATGTTTGTGCAGCGGAGTGCTGATTCATCGGCATAGCGAACAGTTTCAGCTCCGCAGACGGGGCATTTATCGGGGAGCTTATACGGTTCGGAGCCGTCCTTATGCGAAACGGAGGATATTACTTCGGGAATGATCTCCCCTGCTTTACGAACCATTATCTCGTCACCGATGCGGATATCCTTTTCATCAATGAACTCCTGATTATGGAGCGTAGCTCTGCTGACGCTTGTTCCCGCAAGCTTAACGGGTTCAAAAATCGCCACAGGAGTTATCGCACCCGTTCTGCCGACGTTTACTTCGATGTCAAGCAGCTTGGTTTTCTTTTCCTCGGGAGGAAATTTGTATGCAACTGCCCATTTGGGGACTTTTGCGGTAGCTCCGAGAGAGGTTCGCTGTGCAAAGTCATCGACCTTTACAACGACTCCGTCAATATCGAACGAATATTTTCCGCGCATATCGCCTATTGCGCTGATACGTTCCTTGACCTGTTCATAAGTTTCGACTTTTTGATAATCTGCGATTACTTTAAAGCCAAGACTTTTAAGAAAATCAAGTGACTGTTTATGCGATGTAAGCTCTTTACCCTCTATCTGCTGAATATTGAAAACGAATATGTCAAGCTTTCTTGAAGCTGCGATCTTTGAATTTTTCTGACGAAGTGAGCCTGCCGCCGCATTTCTTGGATTTTTGAACGGCTCTTCCCCGTTATCCTCCTGTGTTTTGACAAGATCATCAAAAACCGGCAGCGACATATAAACCTCCCCTCTTACTTCAAGAAAAGGAATTGGTTCTTTTAGCTTTAACGGAATAGATTTTATCGTTTTTAGGTTGGCAGTAACATCTTCTCCGATGAAGCCGTCACCTCTTGTCGAACCTCGGACAAAGCTGCCGTTTTCATATTCAAGTGAAACGGAAAGGCCGTCTATTTTCGGTTCAACTACATACTCGGGATCGGAAACCTCTGTCTGACACCGTTCTGTAAAGGCTCTGACCTGTTCAAAGTCAAAAACGTCCTGCAGACTTCCCATCTGAACTTTATGCTCAACTTTTTCAAAATCATTGAGCGCCTCACCGCCGACACGCTGCGTTGGTGAATTCGGATCGGCAAGCTCCGGATATTTTTCTTCAAGCGCTTTAAGCTCCTGCATCATCATATCGTAGGTGTAGTCCTCGACAGATGGGTTATCCATTACATAATATTCATAATTATACTGTTCAAGTTTGGTTCTTAATTCATTAACTCTGTCAATTATATTTTTATCCATAATTCACCCTGACAAAAAACGGATACAGTTTGCAAATGAAAGCTTTTGGCTTACTTTAATACAAATTGTACCCGTTTAATTGCATTTTATTACAAAATTACTTTTTGAGCTTTACAGCAGCTTCTGCCTTTTCAGCAATGTTTTCAGCACAAAGACCGAATTCCTTAAGGAGGTCAACTGCGGGACCCGAATGACCGAATACATCATTTACGCCGACCTTTACAACAGGAACGGGGCAGCATTCTGTTACAACGTCAGCAACAGCAGAACCAAGTCCGCCGATAACGCTGTGTTCCTCGGCTGTTACGATAACGCCTGTTTCCTTTGCAGCCTTGCAGATGATATCCTTGTCAATAGGCTTGATGGTATGCATATTGATAACTCTTGCGGAAATGCCTTTTTCTGCAAGCATATCAGCAGCTTTTCTTGCTTCACCAACCATAAGTCCTGTTGCGATGATAGTTACATCATTGCCGTCACGGAGCTGGATTCCCTTGCCAAGTTCAAACTTGTAGGTATCCTTGTCATTGAAATTCTCAACAGCAAGACGTCCGAAACGCATATATACAGGGCCGTTGAAATCGAGAGCAGCCTTTACAGCAGCCTTTGTTTCAACATCATCGGCAGGACAAATAATTGTCATACCCGGGATAGTTCTCATAAGAGCAATATCCTCGTTGCACTGGTGAGTTGCGCCGTCTTCACCAACGGAGATACCTGCGTGAGTTGCGCCGATCTTTACGTTGAGGTGAGGGTAACCGATAGAGTTACGAACTATCTCATAAGCTCTGCCTGCAGCAAACATTGCAAAAGAGCTTGCGAAAACCTTTTTGCCTGTTGTTGAAAGACCTGCAGCAACGCCCATCATATTTGCTTCTGCAATTCCGCAATCGATGAAACGTTCGGGGTGAGCTTTCTTGAAAATGCCTGTCTTTGTTGCGGCAGCAAGGTCAGCATCAAGTACGATAAGATCCTCATATTCATCGGCAAGTGCAGCAAGAGCCTCGCCGTAGCTTTCTCTGGTAGCTTTTTTGATTACATCTGCCATGTTCTTAGTCCTCCAAGCTTTCTAATGTTTTGTTGAGTTCGTCCATTGCCTGTGCATACTGTTCAGCATTAGGAGCTGTACCGTGCCAGCCGACCTGATTTTCCATGAACGAAACGCCCTTGCCCTTAACGCTTGTCATAACGATAGCAACAGGCTTGCCATTGATCTTTTCAGCTTCATCAAAAGCTCTTTCAATATCATCAAAATCGTGTGCGTTCATTGTGATAACGTGCCAGCCGAAAGCTTCAAACTTATCTGTAATAGGCATAGGTGAGCAAACATCGGTGATCTTACCGTCGATCTGAAGACCATTGTTGTCAACGATAGCAACGAGGTTATCAAGCTTATTGTGTGCGGAGAACATTGCAGCTTCCCAAACCTGACCTTCTTCGATCTCACCGTCGCCGAGGATAGTGTAAACCTTGTAAGAAGCGGACGAAAGCTTGCCGCCGAGAGCCATACCTGCAGCAGCAGAGATGCCCTGACCAAGCGAACCGGTGCTCATATCAACGCCCGGTGTACCCTTCATATCAGGGTGACCCTGAAGCATTGCTCCAATGTGACGAAGCTTTTTAAGTTCGGATTTGTCAAAGAAACCTCTTTCTGCGAGAACTGCATAAAGTGCAGGTGCGCAGTGACCCTTTGAAAGAACGAAACGATCTCTGTCAGCCCACTTGGGATTCTTAGGGTCAACATTAAGCTTTGCAAAGTAGAGATAAGTAAGAACATCGCTTATTGAGAGTGATCCGCCCGGGTGACCCGACTTAGCGTTGTAAACGCCTTCGATAACGCCCATTCTGACTTTGCAGGCTGTTTTTTCAAGCTGTTTTTTTATTGTTGCATCCATATTCATACCTCCGTATATTTAAATGTCCGTTAAAGAACATTCATGACATAATAAAGTGCTTCGGCAACTGCACCGCTGTCACAATCTGCTTTTGTGACCATGCAAGCGATCTTTTTCACTTCGTCCAAAGCATTTGCAGGTGCTATCGGTATATCAGCATTCTGCAGCATTTCAATATCGTTGTTAAAGTCACCGCAGGCAGCGACCGTATATCCACAACTGCGATATAATTCAAGCATTTTTTTGAGTGCCGTACCCTTTGAGCAGCCGTTCGGCAGTATCTCATAAAAATATTTGCTTGAGCGTACAAAGGTCAGGTTATTCCAACCCTTATTTTGGATATAATCGGTAAGTCTATCTATCTCGTCCGAGTCGGCTGCAAAAAGAACCTTGCACCAACCCTCGGGAGAGATATCTTTTATATCAGCCGAACGGGGAACAATATCCTTATAGGAAATATCTATGTGATATTCTTCCTGAATACTGTATTGCGGAACAAGTATCTCATCGGAGAGATCTATCTCTGCGCCGACTTTGGGGAAGTTTTCAAGTATATCCTTTACGGCTTCGTATGCTGACAGATCAACAAAGCTCTGCCACGCATATTTCTTTTCTTTGCAGTCATAAATAGCGCCGCCGTTCAGTACGATCATAGGTTCATCAAGCTGTAATGCGCTGAAATACTGTGATGCTGACTGGACTGTTCTTCCCGTTGCGACTGTAAATCTTCCTCCGAATTTTCGGAAATCATAAATTGCGTCAAGATCTTTTGGGTTGAGCCGCTTGTTTGCAGGAAGCAGCGTTCCGTCCATGTCAGTAATAAAAATTACATTGGATAAATCTTTCATGGTTAAAAACCTACAATTTTTTCAATTTATTGATGACCGATTTAAAATAATCGGGTAATTCACTGTCAAATTCGTAATATTTTCCGTCAACAGGGTGAACAAAGCCTATTTTTTTGGCGTGAAGGCATTGGCCTTCACATAGCTTGGACGGCTTTCCGTAAACATCATCACCGAACACGGGATGACCTATATAAGCCATATGTACTCGAATCTGATGTGTTCGTCCTGTAAAGAGCTTAAGCTTTACAAGAGAATAACTGTTATATTCTTCAAGAACCGTATATTCAGTCTTGGCAGGCTTTGAATTTTTCTCTGTCACGCACATTTTTTTGCGGTCAACAGGGTGTCTGCCTATAGGAGCTTCAATAATACCGTGACTTTCTTTTAGACGACCGCATATTACAGCTTGGTACTCTCGTGTAAAGGTATGCGCCTTTATTTGTTCGGCAAGTCCGAGATGCGCACGATCCGTCTTTGCGACTATCAGAAGTCCGCTTGTGTTTTTGTCGATGCGATGAACTATTCCGGGACGGATAACTCCATTGATAGATGAAAGCCTGTCCTTGCAGTGGTAAAGCAGTGCATTGACCAATGTTCCGCTGTAGTTGCCGGCGGCAGGATGAACTACCATTCCTTTCGGCTTGTTTACAACGAGAAGATCATCATCCTCATACACTATTTCTATCGGAATATTTTCAGCAGTGACGTCAAGCTCGGTAGGCTCAGGTACAATAACGGAAATGTTATCTCCATTCTTTACGGAACAGCTTTTGCTGACAGTTTTGCCGTTAAGCGTGACCTGACCGTCCTTTATAAGCTTTTGCAGCATCGAACGGGTAAGGTCGGCGCAATTGTCACTCAGCCATTTGTCGATCCGCATCAATTCCCCGTTTTCGAGGTTTTCTGCGGTAAAGAAAAGCTCATCCATGATGTTTCTCCGATTTGTTTTCAATAAAGCAAACATAGATCACAAGACATATCGCACCGAGGACAACGCAAATATCCGCAAAATTGAATATCGCAAAATTAAAGAGCCTGACTTCTATATAATCGATAACATAGCCAAGTCTTATGCGATCGATAAGGTTTCCGATCCCTCCTGCGATAACTGCTGCCGCACTGTAAACCATAAACGGATTCTTTTTCTTGTCCTTTATCACCCATACGGTGAGCAGAACTATCAGTGCAAGCGTGAGAATTATCAGAAACCAACGTGCCCCCTCAAAGCTGCTGAACGCCGCTCCCCTGTTTTCAACATATCGAAGTCCGATAATATCAAGGTCACCAAATTTTATAAGGTCCCGTGAAAGGCTTTCGGCAAAAACCGAATTCACCATAAAATACTTAAGGAACTGGTCGGCAGCAATAAGGAGTACAATTATTGCAATTGAAATAATCAACATATAAATATCCATGGTGCAGACCGAAATTATAAGTCTGCACTATTTCTTTACTTTAAAATTTTTGCTACTTCTTCTGCGCAACGGTCGCAAAGTGTAGGATAAAGAGCGTTTTTGCCGACAGACTTGGAGTAGATCCAGCACCTTTCGCACTTTTCGCCGTCAGCCTTTGCAACATCATAAGAAAGATTGTCAGCCATAAAGTCGCTCTTAAATTCACCGCTGCCGCCGTCAACGATCTCAACGCCCGAAACAATGAATACCTTGGCAAGAATATCGGAATAGCTGTCCAGCTTTGCATGGAGTGAAGAATCACTGTTTACATGGATAATAACCTTTGCTTCAAGTGAAGCACCGATAAACTTGTCAGCACGTTTAACTTCGAGAGCCTTTGTAGCGTCAGCTCTGAGCTGATAGATGAAGTTCCACTTCTCAACAAATGCATCATCGACCTGAACGTCAATTGGTGTCGGGAAGTCATTCATCATAACGCTGTTTGTATCGTCTGTTTCAGAATGTGGCATATACTTCCAGATCTCTTCTGCTGTGAAAGCAAGAACAGGAGCAACAAGACGGGAAAGTGCGCTGATGATGTAGTACATTGCAGTCTGAGCAGCACGTCTGTCAGCGGATTTTTCGCCTGTGCAGTAAAGTCTGTCCTTGATGATATCAAGGTAGAAGTTGGACATATCTGTTACACAGAAATTATGGATTCCGTGAATCGCAACATGAAAATCAAATGCATCATAAGCAGCCTTACACTTTTCGATAAGAGCATTAAGGCGGAGCAATGCCCACTTATCGATCTCGTGAAGCTCATTGATAGGAACGATGTCTTTCTTTACATCGAAACCATTGCTGTCGCCGAGGTTTCCGAGAATATAACGTGCAGTGTTACGTATCTTCTTATAGGTATCGGTAAGCTGCTTAAGAATTTCGTTTGAGAAACGAATATCAGCGTGATAATCGGAAGAAGCAACCCAAAGTCTGAGGATATCAGCACCGTATTTATCGGTGATCTCGCTCGGGTCAACACCGTTTCCGAGGGATTTATGCATTGTTTTGCCCTCACCGTCAACAACCCAGCCGTGAGTACATACAGCCTTATAAGGCGCTCTGCCATAGATAGCTGAAGATGTGAGGAGTGAGGACTGGAACCAACCTCTGTACTGGTCAGCGCCCTCGAGATAAAGGTCAACAGGTGTATCAAATCCGCGTTCTTCCATAACAGCTTTATGTGTAACGCCGCTGTCGAACCAAACGTCAAAAATATCTGTCTCCTTGACAAATTCCGTGCAGCCGCATTCGCACTTAAGTCCCTCAGGAATGAGATCCTTTACATCATGGATATACCAAGCATCAGAACCCTCTTTGCGGAAGAGTTCAGAAGTTTTCTTGATTGTTTCATCGGTAACGATAGGCTTGCCGCAGTCCTTGCAGTAGAATACCGGAATAGGAACGCCCCAAGTTCTCTGACGTGAAATACACCAGTCGCTTCTGTCGTTTACCATTCCCTTGATACGCTCTTCGCCCCATTCAGGGATCCACTGGACTTTGCTGATGTTTTCAATAGCATTATCCTTAAAGCCCTTTACGGAGCAGAACCACTGTTCAGTTGCTCTGAAAAGGATAGGATTCTTACATCTCCAGCAATGAGGATACTGGTGGACGATCTTTTCAAGTGCGAAAAGTGCGCCGCTCTCTTCAAGATCCTTAGCGATGATCTTGTTGGAATCTGTGGTAGAAAGACCTGCATATTTGCCTGCCTCAGCAGTCTGTATACCCTTTGCATCAACAGGAACAACAATACCGATCTCAGAATATTTCTTGCATACTTCAAAGTCGTCTACACCGAAGCCCGGAGCCGTATGAACGCATCCCGTACCGCTTTCAAGTGTAACGTGGTCGCCGACGATAACGAGAGAATCTCTGCCCATAAATGGGTGAGCAGCCTTCATATATTCAAGCTCTTTGCCTGTGAATGTTCCTTCGGTCGTGTAGCTTTCGATCTTTGCAGCTTCCATTGTCGGCTTGACAAGTTCAGCAGCCATAATGTAGTTTTCTCCGTTTGCCTTTACAACTGTGTATTCATAATCAGGACCGAGGCAGATAGCAAGGTTGCCAGGAAGTGTCCAGGTCGTTGTTGTCCAGATAACGAAGAATGTCTTGTCAAGATCAAGTCCCATTGCTGTGAACTTGCCCTTGTCATCTGTTACCTTGAACTTTACATAGATAGAATGACATGGGTCATTTGCATATTCAATTTCAGCTTCTGCAAGAGCTGTCTGGCAGTCAGGACACCAGTAAACAGGCTTCAATCCCTTATAGATGTAACCTTTCTTGTACATCTCGCCGAAAACTTCGATCTCGTTAGCTTCAAAGCCGGGTTTGAGTGTGAGATATGGATCGTCAAAATCGCCCCAAACACCAAGTCTTACGAACTGCTTCTTCTGATTTTCTACCTGTGTGAGAGCATATTCATGACAGTGCTTACGAAGCTCAACGGGAGAAATAGCTCCCTTGTCAACGCCAAGTGCTTTGAGTGCTTTAAGCTCGATAGGAAGTCCGTGTGTATCCCAACCGGGGATATATGGTGAGCAGTAACCGTTCATATTTTTATAGCGGACAATAATATCCTTGAGTACCTTATTAAGGGCAGTACCCATGTGGATATCGCCGTTTGCATACGGAGGACCGTCGTGAAGAACGTACTTAGGTTTTTCGCTGTTCTTCTCGATCATTTTGTAATATGTTTTGTTTTTTGCCCAATCCTCGAGCATAGCGGGTTCTTTCTGAACAAGATTTCCTCTCATCGAGAATTCCGTTTTCGGAAGATTGATAGTTGAATTAAAATCCTGCGCCATTTGATTTTATCTCCTTATTTAAAAGTAGAATATAGCAGCTAACACTACGCTGCAAAATAGATCACTTATTCTGACCGAATTTGAGATTGCCGAATTTGCTTTCGCCGCTCGACTGGTTGCTTTCAAACGGGAAGCCTGTTCGTTCTCTTTTTACGGAAGAAGTATCAACAACTCTTGTTGCTTCCATATTTACGGGAGCAGGCTCTGCCTTTGGCTGTTCAGCAGGCTTTTCTTCAACTGCTGTCGGAGCCGGAGCTTCTTCTTCGCTTTCATCTTCAAACTCAGGGATAGATGTTATCTGTTCAAGGTGAGCCTTGTACATTGTAAGAAGATTTTGCTTGAAATCGGAAACTTCCTGCTGCATCTTTGCAAGGCAGTGCTTTTCCTTTTCAAGCTGAACTCTTGTATTTCCGATGATCTCTTCTGCCTTGACATGAGCTTCGGCGATGATCTTGTCGGCGTTTTCATGTGCTTCCTGAACGACTGCTCTTCCCTGCTTCTGTGCGCCGATAAGAGCGTCTTTGAGGGCATCTTCGTCCTTTTTATATTCTCTGACGCTTTCAACAAGAACCTCGATCTTCTTTTCGATCTCTTCCTTGTCTTTCTGCATCTGAGTTATCTGGAGTGCGATCTCACGGAGAAAATCGTCAACTTCTTCGGGCTTGTAGCCGGGTCTTGTCTGTTCAAATTTTTTATTATTGATATCCTTAGCTGTAAGCATCTTTTTGACCATCCCTTTCTGAATTCTGTAAAACAGAACTCTTAGTCTGAAAAATTCAAACTCTTAAATATATTTCTTTATCGTGATATGTATTCTGTCTTTCTTTGTTGTGCCGTTTATGCTGCCAAAAATAAATTTGCCATGACCTCTTGCGGAAAAAATATCACCACAGTTCATTTCTTTGCTTACTGATTCGCAGGGGCGTGAATTGAGCATAACATTGCCGCTTCTTATAAGCTGTGCTGTTTTTTCACGGCTCAGTTTCAAAGCAAGGCTTATCACGCAGTCTGCGCGAAGTGATGAGATCGTTCCCGAGATCTCCTTAAAGCTTTCACTGGGCTTTATTTCGGGTGAAGGGTTCACACATATTTTTACGCCCTCCGAACCTATCTTTTTAACTTCGTTCAGTATCGTATCGGCGATAGTATTGTAAACAAAAGCTACTGTAAGTCCGTCATTTACAATGATATCCCCGATCATATTCCTGTTTATCCCGCAGGACATGAATGAACCGAGAAAATCACGGTGAGAAAGCTTTTTTTCGCTCCGATATCTTATTTCAAGTGCCGTTATCGGAAAATCCGACAGTTCACACTCGGAATACGGAGGAAAGACGCCAAGAACACATCTTGAAGCTTCGTTAAATCCGCCGTAAAAGCAGAAATTATCAAAGCCGATGTTTCCAAGCACAGAACGAGCTATCTCAACCTGATTTCCGTCAAGAAATGCTGTAAATCTCGGTATATATTTTCTTTCGCAGATGTCAATGATATCCGCAGTATGCGAAGCAAACAGCCTGTCCTCATCGGATAGTCTGTCAAAGTATGGACCAGATAGCTTCATCAGATGATAACGCCGTTGTTTTCGAGTTCACCCACGAGATCTTCGCCGACAAATCCAACATTGTAAGGTGTGATGATGAATGTATTGTTTGCTACAGGCTTGATGTTTCCGCCATTTGCATAAGCAACGCCGCCGAGGAAGTCGATAATTCTTCTTGTAACGTCAGGTGTTGTAGATTCAAGATTGAGTACAACAGTCTTCTTGGAGTTAAGATGATTAGCGATCTCCTTAGTATCAGCAAAGACCTCAGGCTTTACAAGAATGACCTGAAGCTGTGCAGTTGCGCTGATATTTACGACTCTGTTTGTCTTAGGGTCGTCATCTCTGTCATAATTATTGGGCTGTTCGTTTACATAATCATCGGAACGATCGTCGTCCTCCGCACCCATTCCGATTGCTTCTTTAATAGTATCAAGAAATCCCATATTTTACATCCTCTCTTTATTTTCTGGCACCAAAAATACCGGAACCAATTCTTACTATATTTGAACCATATTTAATGGCTTCTACGTAATCTGCAGACATTCCCATAGAAAGAATATCCATTGATACGTTTTCTGTTTTTTTGTTTCCCATTTCGCAGAAAAGCTCCTGCATTCTGGCAAAATAGGCTTCGGAGTTTCCTTTTGGCGGTATAGTCATAAGACCGCAAAGCTTTATTCCGTGAAGCTCGGACACACCATAGATAAGCTCGTCCAACTTTTCGGGAGAAATTCCGAATTTTGATTCTTCCCCGCCGATATTAACTTCGGCAAGGACTTTCATTATTTTTCCGTTCTTTTCGGCAGCCTTGCTTATTTCTTTTGCAAGGTCAAGGCTGTCCACCGAGTGAATGCACTCAACGGAGTTGATTATGTATTTTATCTTATTGCTCTGCAAATGTCCGATAAAATGAACTTCCGCAGGCTTGTAGGAATCCTTTTTTTCAAGATATTCCTGAACTCTGTTCTCGCCAAGAAGATCAGCACCGCAGTCAATGACCGTATTCACGATCTCCGCAGGAACGGTTTTCGTGACAGCCATAAGGCGTACGAATTCATCGCTTTTTCGGTATTTAGCCTTTGCTTCCTGAACGTTGAACAGCGCTCTTCGGTAGTTTTCACAAGCATCATTATTCATTTGCCGCTTCATCTCCGTTAGTTTCTTCTGTCACCGAAACAGATACAGCAGCGCTTGCGGAAACGGTCGTTTCTTCCGACTGTTCTTCCGTACTTGCTGTTGTGACCTGTTCCATTACCTCGGCAGGTATCTCACCGCTTAGGATAATATCTTCATAAACGCTGATATAGCTTGTATCAGAGGTAATTGCGGACAGGAGATATTCATCACATTCGTATATAACATCAACTTTTTTAAAGGCAATCCGCTGTCCGAGAAGAACATAAACGCCCTTTTCGTTGTTTTTGTTGAATCTCACAGCCTCTCTCGGAACTTTTATACCGTTAAAGTCATCGAGAATTATCTCAACTCTTTCGGTACGGTACTGAACGAGGTTAAAGTTCAGCTTTTCGCAGGATAAAACAATAACACATTCCTCGGGGTCATCGGTTTCGATAACATCCGCAATCTTCGCAGTGAGAAGATCGGGCGTAGATGAAAGCTTTACCTTGACTTCTTTTCCGGGATTGAATGATGCATCTTTCGGATTAACTATTCCGACAAGATCCCATTCATAATCATCAACTATCTTTCCGACTGCTTTTTTTGAAGCTTTGGCTTCATTGTAGCCATCGTTTTTTATGACTTCTTTTATGTCATCGGCTGTTATCGATGAAATCTTGTCCGTTGAAAGGATATCTTCGTATCCGTCAACATAGCTGATAAAATATCCCGAATTGGGAACGGTTATGATATCAATAGGATTGTTCTGCTTTGCTTCAAGAAGCTTTATCTGCTTTTCAAGCTGTTCTATCCTATCGTTGTAATCTGTTTCTTCGCCGATAACGATCTGATAAATTCCCATAAGCATCTGGAAATCATCGCTTTCCGATCTTAAGGAACTAAGGTCATTTCTTGCGGCAAGTGTTGTGATCGTGCGGTATTTTTCATCGATAAGACTTGAAATGAACTCAGGCTGTGCAACGACTGTCGTACCGGGACTTTGCTCTTTTTTCAATATCTCAACTTCGTTTTTAAGACTTTCGATCTGCTGATTGATGTAGATGTCATTGGCGGACTTGTACACATACGCAACAACGGAATCTTTGGCTACCTTGCTTCCGTCAGACGACGGATAACTCAGAACGCCGCTTTTCCCTCCGCTGACGACAGTTTCGTTTCTGATGTAAACGCCGTTGAAAGTGACCTTTTCAGCAGAGGAATATACCGTAGCGGTTTCTGTAGTGTAATCATCTTCAAAGATCTGAACGAACTGATGAAAGACCGTAACAAGCATAAAGACCGAAAGGATAAGAACAAGAACTTTTCCCGTAATTGTATCCATATTACTCTCCCGAATGAAGAATTACTGTTCGGAATCGAGTATCGGGATCGGCTTGCTTGGAACTATCGTTGAAATAGCATGCTTGAAAACAAGCTCCTGTTTGCCGTCGCAGTCAAGAATGACCGTATAGTTATCGAAACCTTTAACGATTCCCTTGAACTGGAAGCCATTCGTGAGGATAAAAGTAACATATATTTTATCTTTTCGTGCCTGATTGAGAAAAACGTCTTGTAAATTCATATTCTTATTCATTGCTATCACTCCTTAGGATCATGAGCACGGGTCAACGTTTTGTTAACTTCTGATATTGCATAATGATCATTTCATACACACAGTATATTATATCACAAAATTTCGGTTTTGGCTACTATTTTTTTACATTCTGCAATAATTGTACTAAATGCTGTATCTTCTTCGATTTCAACCCACTGAATTCGTTCATCTCGACGAAACCAGGTGAGCTGTCGCTTTGCATAATTGCGGGAATATTGTTTGATTTTGTCAATACATTCCTCTTTTGGTTTAACCCCATCAAAATATGGAATAAATTCCTTGTAGCCTATTGCCTGGCAGGCTGTTCCAAGTTTTTCGTTTTCATAAACAGTGCGGCACTCTTCGATAAGACCTTTTTCGAGCATAATATCCACTCGCCTGTTTATTCTGTCGTAAAGAACGCTACGGTCTTTGTAAGTCAAGCCGATCATACACGCATTGTAAAGGCTGTCCTGCATACGGTTGAGTTCCTTGTGCCTGCTGAACGGAATTCCCGTTACCTCATAAACTTCCAGCGCACGGATAATTCTGACAAGATTTGCGGCAGGTATCTTTTCGGCGGCTTCAGGGTCTACTTCACGAAGCTTTTCAAGCATTGCTTCGTTGCCGATGCGTTCAGCTTCTTCGGTGAGCTTTCTGCGGATGCTGCCGTCCGTTATTGCATTGTCAAAGTTAATGTTGTCTATGAGTGAAGAAACATAAAGTCCCGTTCCGCCGACCAATATCGGAAGCTTCCCTCTTGCGGCGATATCCTCTATTTTCTGCTGAGCAAGCTTGACATATTCCGCAACGCTGAATGATGAAGTCGGTTCTAACTCGCTTATAAGATGATGCGGTATTCCCTGCATTTCTTCTTTATCAGGCTTTGCGGTCGCAATGTCCATACCTTTGTATATCTGCATTGAGTCAGCTGAAACGACTTCGCCGTTATATTCTTTTGCAAGTTCGATGCCGACTGCTGTTTTTCCCGAAGCTGTCGGACCTACTACTGCGATCAAAGGCTGTTTCTTTTCCATTAAACGATTCTCCTGAACTGCTTATCGAGTTCATATTTTGTGATTTTGAACATAACCGGTCTGCCATGAGGACAGTAGCGAATGCTTTCATTTTCAAGCAGGGTGCGAACTATTTCCGCAAGCTCCTTGGGACTGTTTTCGTCGTTAGCTTTGATAGCTGCTTTGCAGGCAAAGGTATGATACATATCGTCAAGGATAACAGGAAGAGGATTGTTGCGGTTATTGCTGAAATTGCTTGCAAGTTCGATTATAAGATCGGCAGGGTCACAGCCGTCCAGCATTGCAGGGATACCGTTTACGCTTACAGAAGTATTTCGCTTTTCAGTAAACGAAAAACCAAGGTCGAATGCTGTCTGTTTGTTCTGAACAAGAGCATCAAATTCCTCATTTGAAAGCATAACATCTATCGGTTCAAGCATCATCTGGCATTGCAGATTCTGCTGACCTGCTTTGAGCTTTTCAAAAAGTATTCTTTCGTGAGCTGCGTGTTTATCAACGAAGATAACTTCTTTGTCAACTTCAGCAATGATATACTCTTTGAAAGCCTCACCTATGATGCGGAAGAATATTTCTTTTTTGGGCTGTTCAATGATAGGTGCTTGTTCGTTTATGTATTTATAGCCGCCGCTGTGCTCGGGAATATCGGGGATCGGTGGTTCGGGGATATCCTCGGGCGGTTCAACGGTATATGGTATCTCAGTCTGCGAGCTGTCATTTTTATAGTCGTTATATTCAACCTGAACCGAAATATTTTTTTGCGGTATCGGCTCTGGAACAGCAGGCTTGGACTTTGCCCAAGGCAGATCGGCATAGCTGCCTGTCGGCTTTGAAGTATTTACCGAAGCGATCCCCATAACGGGAACGTTCTCTCTCCTGCCGACAAGATCGCTTACCTCGTTTACACGAAGCGGCTGTTCAAAGCGTTCAGGCTGTGAAAAATGCTGAACGGGTGCAGCAGGTTCGGTTTGCTTTGGCTGTTCTGTATTGAACATAAGCTGTGTGCCGATATTATAGCTTTCGGGAAGCGGTTTTGTATAGTCGGGTATCGGCTGATTTATCTCAATGTTCATCGGCTCGGAATTATTGTGTATAGCCGTTTTTACCGAGAAATAAATGCTGTCATGGATAAGTCTGTCATCATTGAAGCGAACCTCGATTTTTGCAGGGTGAACGTTGACATCGAGCATCACGGGCGAAACTTCCATAAGCAGAACGCAGGCAGGAAATTTTCCCTCCATTATGCAGTTCTGATAAGCTTCTTCAAGCGCATAAGAGCAAGTATAGGATTTTACATATCTGCCGTTCACGAAGAAATACTGAAAGTTGCGCTTAGGCCTGCCTTTGAGCGGTTTTACCGTGAAGCCTTTGATCTTCACGCCGTTGAGCTTGTATTTTACGGGAATGAGTGATTCTGCGAAGTCTTTTCCCATAACGGAGTATATCGAAGAATAAAGGTCGCCGTCACCCGGGGTAATGAAATCCTGATTGTTGTTTCGTATGAATTTGAATGCGATCTCAGGGTGGGAAACAGCAATTTTACTGGTTATATCCGATATCGCATTTCCCTCGGCAACGTCTTTTTTCAGAAATTTAAGTCGTGCGGGAACGTTGAAGAAAATATCACGGATAATGATTGTTGTACCGTCGGGGCAGCCTGTCTGCTCGTTCAGTTTTTCTTCCGAGCCCTCGATTATATAGTGCGTCCCGTACATACTTCCCGCAACCTTTGTCAGAACCTCAACTCTTGCAACAGCGCATATCGAAGCAAGTGCTTCACCGCGGAATCCGAGCGTATTTATACTGTTAAGGTCTTCCTTAGAGCTGATCTTGCTTGTCGCATGGCGAAGAAAAGCCATCGGAACATCTTCCTGCTCCATTCCGCAGCCGTTATCGGTGATACGGATATATGAAATACCGCCGTTTTTTATCTCAACGGTAATATTATCAGCGCCGCTGTCTATCGAATTTTCAATAAGCTCTTTTATAACGGAGCTTGGACGCTCGATAACTTCACCTGCGGCAATAAGCTCCGAGGTTTCTTTCTGAAGTAGATTTATTCTTCCCATTTTATCTCCATTTTAAAGCATTTGAAATTCTTAAAGCGAACTGCAAAGCTCTTTAAGGAACTGCTTTGCTTCTTCCCCGCTGAATTCATCTGCATTTGTCTTTCTGAGTCTGTCAAGGATAATTTCATCATTCATTGCTCCGAATGAAATTTGCAGTTCGTTATCATCGACTTTGCGCTGCTTCTCGGCAGCTTTTTCTCTTTCCATTTCGGCGAGTATCTCTTTTGCACGGGTCAGGACTTTGTTAGGAAGTCCTGCAAGCTTTGCAACTTCTATTCCATAGCTGTCGTCAACTCCGCCGGGAACTATCTTTCGCAGAAAGCGTATATCCTCGCCTATTTTCTTGACAGCGACGCTGTAATTTTTTACGCCGTCAAGCTGATCTTCAAGCTTTATAAGCTCGTGATAATGCGTTGCGAAAAGCGTTTTGCAGCCGAGTACACGCTGATTTGCAATATACTCTGCGACCGCAGTTGCAATGCTTATTCCATCAAAGGTCGAAGTTCCTCTTCCGACTTCATCGAGGATAACAAGGCTCTGCTTTGTGGCATTTTTGAGAATATCCGCAACCTCGCTCATTTCAACCATAAAGGTTGACTGACCTGCGGTAAGGTCGTCAGATGCGCCTACTCTGGTGAAAATTTTATCAACAATAGTTATCTTCGCTCTCTTTGCAGGGACGAAGCAGCCTATCTGTGCCATAAGTGTTATAAGTGCTACCTGACGCATATATGTCGATTTACCCGACATATTGGGTCCTGTGATTATCTGCATACGGTTGCTGTTCATATCAAGGTATGTGTCGTTCGGAACATAGATCTCATCTTTGAGCATAAGCTCAACAACGGGGTGGCGACCGTCCACAATATCGATAACGCCATCAATAGCAATATCCGGTTTTGTATATTCATTTTTCAGCGAAACATAAGCGAACGAGCAGAGAACGTCAAGCTGTGCGACAGCCGAAGCTGTTTCCTGAACACGGGTTATCTTTTCGACGATAAAATCACGGACTTCCGCAAAAATGTTTGCTTCAAGCGAAAGAACTTTTTCGTTTGCACCAAGAATTTCGTTTTCATATTTTTTGAGCTCTTCCGTGATAAATCTTTCGCAGTTTGCGAGCGTCTGTTTTCTGATATAAGTATCGGGAACAAGGTCATAATATGACTTCGTAACTTCGATATAGTAGCCGAAAACTCTGTTATATCCGATTTTCAGATTCTTGATGCCCGTTTTGTCTCGTTCACGCTGTTCGATATCATCGATAATGTCTTTTCCTCCGCTTATAATGTGACGAAGATTGTCAAGTTCCGCATTAAAGCCGTCCTTGATAACGCCGCCCTCTTTTGCGGTTATCGGAGGTTCATCAACGATAGCTCTTTCGACAAGACCCGAAATATCTTCAAGGGTATCTATCTTGCTGTTAAGTTCGGTAAGAAGCTTTGACGAAAATTCACCGAGTATCTTTTTTATCTCGGGGAGCTGTAAAGCCGTCAGCGAAAGTGATTTTACATCTCTCGGAGTTGCCGTCTTATACATTATTCTTGTCATAAGACGCTCAATATCATAGACTTTGGAAAGCGCATCGGAAAGCTGCTGACGGAGAACGGATTTTCTGCAAAGCTGTTCGACCGCATCAAGTCGGTTAGTGATTATCGCAAGCTTTACAAGCGGCTGTTCAATATAGGATTTGAGAAGACGCTTTCCCATTGAAGTATTGGTATGGTCAAGCACCCATAAAAGGCTGCCTTTCTTTTCCTTGCTCCGCATTGTTTCGGTAAGCTCAAGGTTTCTTCTCGCTGTATAATCAAGCTCCATAAAGAAGTTATCGTTATAGCGTTTGATCTCGGTGAAACGACCGACAAGCGTTTTCTGTGTATTGTAGATATAGCCGAAAAGTCCGCATACACAGTCTGCTTCGGGCGTACCCTCGTGAAGTGATATCTCGTCAAGATCATCAACGTTGAACTGCTTTAAAACGATATCTTTTTTGCTTGAAATATCGAATTCTTCATCATCGAGAAGCTGAACGGAAACGTTCATTTTTGTACGGATAAATTCCTGAACATTTTTGTAGTCAAGAAATTTTTCGTTGAAAAGGATCTCAACCGGTTCAAAGCGAACAAGTTCGTTGACAACCTCCGCTTCAAGATTTTTTGATGTCTTGTCAAAAAGATGAACTTCGCCCGTGGATATATCAGCAAAACAGAGCGCACAGCGTTTATCCAAAGCATATATCGCAGCAATATAGTTGTTTTTCGACTCGTCAAGCATATTGCTTTCGGTGACAGTACCGGGAGTAACTATCCTGACGATATCACGCTCAACAATGCCGCCCTTTGCGTCCTTCGGGTCGGTGAGCTGTTCACATATAGCGACCTTGTAGCCAGCATCGATAAGCTTTTTTATGTAAATTTCGCAGGCGTGATAAGGTATACCGCACATCGGCGCACGTTCTTCAAGACCGCAGTCACGTCCTGTAAGTGTGAGTTCAAGAACTCTTGAAGCTAAAAGCGCATCGTCAAAGAACATTTCGTAAAAGTCGCCAAGTCTGAAAAAAAGCAGGAAGCCCTTGCATTTTTCTTTTACGGCGAAATACTGCTTCATCATAGGCGAAAGCTTTTGCATATCAATTTCCACAGAATAATCCTCCATTATTTTCCGATGACAAACTTTGATGTGATTGACCTGCCGTTAAAGCAGGTCAATCAGAATTTGATCAATGGCAGCCGCCGCACGCAGAACAGTTTCCTCCGCAGCTGATGTTTACTTCTTCGCAGGAACAGGTAAGCGGGTCTTCGCCGTTTGCGGAATAGGTAATTATCATATTGATCTGGTTGAGAAGGCTGTCCATAGCATTTTTAGCCTTGTTGTAGTTTATCATATTTTCGTTCGCCATAATTGTGCCGTAAAGCGACTTTATTCCGTCATCGAGTTCGGCAAGGCGCTCTTCGTCCTTGTTTTCCTTTGAAACCTCTGCATTGAGCTGCATACGCTTCATATTGAACTCATTTATCATGTTCTGAAGCTCCTCGTCCTTGTCGTTTGCTTCCTTTGCAGTATAGTAAGCGGCGTAGCGCTCGTCTTTCTGGATGAGAACACCAAGTTCTCTTGCTTTTTCTATTACATCATTCATTTTTTAGACCTCCTGAAATGGTATTTGCTTATATTATCTCACCGCTGACTGCCCAGTTATACGTCTTGGTGATCTTTACTTTTTTTCTCTGACCGATAAGCGAAGCATCGCCTTTTGCTTCAACGATGATGAATTCATCACTCTTGCCGGTGATAAACCCTTCGTGCCTGCTTTCCGCATCAAAAAGAACTTCCAGTTCACGTCCCATAAAGCGTTTGTAATTTTCGGACGAAACCTCACGCTGCACTGCAAGAAGCTCGGTCATCCACTTGCTTTTGTCCTCATCGCTCGTATTGTCTGTCATCTCGGCGGCTTTTGTACCGCTGCGCTTTGAATAGATGAAAGAGTAGATATTGTCAAACTTGACCTTTTCGACGATCTCCTTTGTTTTAAGAAAATCCTCATAAGTTTCGTTAGGAAATCCTACGATTATATCGGTTGTGAGCGAAAAATCGGGAACTTTGCTGCGAACATAGTCGACCGTTTCCATATACTTCTCTGCGGTATATCTGCGGTTCATCTTTTTGAGTATCCCGTCACTGCCCGACTGGAGCGGAAGGTGAAGATGCTTGCAGACCTTGTCACATTCAAGGATAGTATCGATAAGTTCGTGTGTGCAATCCTTGGGGTGCGGTGACATAAACCTTATCTTGAAATCACCGTCTATCCTGTTTATCCTGCGGAGGAGTTCCGAAAAGCTTATAGGCTCATCAAGTCCTTTTCCGTAGGAATTGACATTCTGACCGAGCAGCATAATCTCCTTATAGCCTTTATCTGCAAGTTCACGAATTTCTTTAAGGATCAACTCAGGGTCACGGCTTTTTTCTCTGCCCCGTACATATGGCACGATGCAGTATGAGCAGAAATTATCGCAGCCGTACATTATCGGAACACCTGTTTTAAAGCTGTTCCTGCGAACCGCCGAAACATTGAGCGGAACTTCCGAATGCTCGTCCGTATCAAATACGAATTTTCGCTTTGTCAGAACGTCATACAGCAGATGCGGCAGTTCGGATAAAGCGTGTGTACCGAATATAAGATCGACCTGTTTGTAGGTACTGCGTATTTTGTCAACAGTTTTTGATTCCTGCGCCATACAGCCGCACAGACCTATTATCAAGTCGGGATTTTTTTCTTTGAGATGTTTGAGTTCGCCTATCATACCATATACCTTGTTTTCGGCGTTCTCACGAACAGCGCAGGTATTGTACAGTATAAGCTGTGCTGAATCGGGTTCGGAAGTTATTCCGTAGCCGCAGCTTGAAAGCAATCCTAAGATACGTTCCCCGTCGCTGACATTCTGCTGACAGCCGAAGCTATGTACATAGCAAAGCGGTATTTCGCTGCTTTTACTGATAAGCTCTTTAACTTTTTCTATATATTCGGTCAAAACAAATTCGCTCCTTATACTAATTCTCGATCGTTCTATAGACAAAATCGACAGATAGAATAAGTTCA
>URTF01000018.1 GCA_900550695.1 uncultured Ruminococcus sp. | reverse complement strand
ACACAACCAATAACCAATAGGAGGAAAAAATCATGACAAAGGCAATCATCGGTAAGAAAATCGGTATGACACAGATTTTCGATGAAGCAACTAACAAGGTCATCCCCTTGACAGTTGTAGAAGCCGGCCCTTGCGTAGTCGTTCAGAAGAAGACAGTTGAGAACGACGGTTACAGCGCAGTACAGCTTGGCTTCGGCGATCTCAGAGAAAAGCTTGCAAACAAGCCTGTAAAGGGTCACTTTGCAAAGGCTGACGCTCCTCTCAAGAGAACTCTCAAAGAGTTCAGACTTGACGGCGCAGAGGCTATCGAGGTCGGCACTATCCTTAAAGCAGATTCTTTTGAAGTTGGCGACATCGTTGATGTAAGCGGTACTTCAAAGGGTAAGGGCTTCCAGGGTACTATCAAGAAGAACAACCAGCGCTCACTTAAGGAAACTCACGGTACAGGCCCTGTTCACAGACAGGCTGGTTCCATGGGTGCCTGCTCCTCACCTTCCCGTATCTTCAAGGGCAAGAAGCTTGCAGGTCACATGGGTGCAGAAAAGGTTACTATCCAGAATCTTGAAATTGTCAAGATCGACGCAGAAAACAATCTTATCGCAATCAAGGGTGCTATTCCCGGTCCTAAGAACGGAATCGTTACAATCTGCGACTGCGTAAAGAAAAAAGCTTAATGGAAGGAGGAAGCAACAATGCCTAATATGAAAGTTCTCGATATGACAGGTAAAGAGGTTTCCAACATTGAGCTGTCAGATGCAATTTTCGGTATCACACCCAACGAGTCCGCTATGCACACAATGGTAGTAAACTACCTTGCTAATCAGCGTCAGGGCACACAGTCCACTCTCACCCGTACAGAGGTAAGAGGCGGCGGCAGAAAGCCTTGGAGACAGAAGGGTACAGGCCACGCAAGACAGGGTTCTACAAGAGCTCCTCAGTGGACACACGGCGGTATTGCACTCGGCCCTAAGCCAAGAAGCTACCGTTTCACAGTAAACAAGAAGTTAAGAAGACTTGCTATGAAGTCTGCAATGTCCGTTAAGGTAGCAGACAACAACATGATCGTTCTCGATTCCATCAAGATGGAGGAATTTAAGACAAAGACTGTTGTTAATATGCTCAAGTCGATCGAAGCAGAGGGCAAGAAGGCTCTCATCGTTCTTTCCGAAAATGACAGCTTCGTAATCAAGAGCGCTGCCAACATCCCCGGTGTTAAGACAGCTCTCGTTAACACGATCAATGTTTATGACATTCTCAACGCTGAAAAGTTCATCGTTGTTAAGGATGCCGTAGCTAAAATTGAGGAGGTGTACGCATAATGTTAGCACAGGATATCGTAATCAAGCCTATCATCACTGAAAAGAGCATGTCCGGTCTTCAGAATGGAAAGTACACCTTTAAAGTAGCCAAGAACGCTAACAAGGTCGAAATTGCTAAGGCAGTTGAAGAACTCTTCGGCGTTAAGGTTGCAAAGGTAAATACTCTCAACGTAAGAGGCCGCTATAAGAGAATGGGCATGAACGCAGGCTACACAGCAGCTTGGAAGAAGGCTATCGTTACTCTTACAGCAGATTCCAAGACCATCGAATTCTTCGACGGTATGATGTAAGGCCCAATAAGGCTTTTACTCCTTAGCCCACGGGCATTGAGTAAGTATGGAAGGAAACAGCTTCCGCAAAACATCGCAAATTTATAAAGGAGATTTGAACTACAATGGCTATTAAAGTTTACCAGCCTACCACCGCTTCAAGACGTCAGATGACTGTAACTGACTACAGCGGTCTTTCCAAGGTAGCTCCTGAAAAGAGCCTTCTTGCACCTGTCAAGAAGAATGCCGGCAGAAACAGCTACGGTAGGATCACTGTTCGTCACAGAGGCGGCGGAAACAGAAGAAAATACAGAATCATCGACTTCAAGAGAGATAAGCAGGGCATGAACGCTACTGTTCTCACACTTGAATACGATCCTAACAGAAGCGCATTCATCGCTCTCGTTCAGTACGAGGACGGCGAAAAGAGATACATCATCGCTCCTAACGGCCTTGCTGTTGGTGATGTTATCCGTGCAGGTGCTGACTCCGATATCAAGCCGGGCAACGCTCTTGCTCTTGCTAATATCCCTGTTGGTACATTCATCCACAACATTGAGCTTTACCCCGGCAAGGGCGCACAGCTCGTTCGTGCAGCAGGCAACATGGCTCAGCTCATGGGTAAGGAAGACGACTACGTTCTCGTTAGACTTCCTTCCGGCGAAATGAGAAAGATCCCTGCAGGATGCATGGCTTCCATCGGTCAGGTTTCCAACATTGACCATGAAAACGTAAACCTCGGTAAGGCAGGTAAGACCCGCCACAGAGGTATCAGACCTACCGTTCGTGGTTCTGTCATGAACCCATGCGACCACCCACACGGTGGTGGTGAAGGTAAGTCACCTGTCGGCCGTCCGGGACCTGTTACTCCTTGGGGCAAGCCGGCACTCGGTTACAAGACCAGAGCTACTCATAACAGAACTGACAAGTTCATCGTTAAGAGAAGAAACGGCAAGTAATCTTATAAGAAATTTTATTGAAAGTTTACTCATAGGAATCGTAAAGAGGAATGTCGGAGCGTTCATGCTCCCGACATCTTGCCTCTGATTTTGAGAGGGGAGGAAAACCAATGAGCAGAAGCATTAAAAAAGGACCATACGTCCAGGAAGCTCTTCTTAAGAGAGTTATTGCTATGAACGAAGCAGGTGAAAAGAAAGTCCTCAAGACTTGGAGCAGAGCTTCAACGATTTTCCCTGATTTCGTAGGTCATACATTTGCCGTTCATGACGGCAGAAAGCACGTTCCCGTATATGTGACTGAAGATATGGTAGGTCACAGACTCGGTGAATTCGCACCTACAAGAACCTATAAGGGTCATGCGGGTTCAAAGACATCCAACAACGGTAAGTAATAAGGCAGAGAGGAGAATTTAGAATGGAAGCAAGAGCATACCTCAAAAATGCTCGCATAGCACCTCGAAAGGTCCAGATCGTTCTTGACCTTATCAGAGGCAAAGACGTTGAAACAGCTATGGCGATTTTAAAGAACACACCTAAATCTGCTTGTGAATATCTGGAGAAGCTTCTGAAGTCCGCAATCGCAAATGCAGAAAACAATTTCGGTATGGATAAGAACAACCTTTATGTATCCGAGTGCTTCGTTTGCCCCGGACCTACAATGAAGAGAATCATGCCGAGAGCACAGGGCAGAGCATTCCGCATCCTCAAGAGAACATCTCATGTAACTCTTGTGGTAAAGGAAAAAGAATAAGTCGAAAGGAGTAAACTAAATGGGACAGAAAGTTAATCCCCACGGCCTTCGTGTAGGCGTAATCAAAGATTGGGACTCCCGCTGGTTTGCTAACAAAGCAACTTTCGGCGATACCCTCGTAGAAGATTACAACGTTCGTAATTATATCAAGAAGGAACTTTATGCAGCAGGCGTTGCCAAGATCGAGATCGAAAGATTTGCTGATAAGGTAAGAATCCATGTTCACTGCGCTAAGCCCGGTATCGTTATCGGAAGAGGCGGCGAGAACATCGAAAAGATCCGCGCTAAGGTTGAAAAGATGATCGGTAAGTCTGTAGCTATCAACATCGTTGAAGTTAAGACACCTGATATGAATGCACAGCTCGTTGCAGAAAACATCGCTGCACAGCTTGAAAACCGTGTATCCTTCAGAAGAGCTATGAAGCAGTCCATCGGCAGAGCTATGAAGCTCGGCGCTAAGGGCATCAAGGTCAAGTGCGGCGGCCGTCTCGGCGGTGCTGAGATCGCACGTTCCGAAAGCTACCACGAAGGTACAATTCCTCTTCAGACGATCCGTGCTGACATCGACTATGGTTTTGCAGAGGCTAACACAACCTACGGCAAGATCGGTGTTAAGGTTTGGATCTACAAGGGCGAAGTTCTCAAGGGCGACCTCACTGCTGCTAAGACAGCTCCCGAGAAGCCTGAAAGAAAGCCCAGAAGAGCTAACGGCGACAAGCCCCGTACAAACGGCGGCAGAAACCGTACAGAAAGAAGAGAAGGAGGTAACCAGTAATGCTTCTTCCAAAGAGAGTTAAGTACAGAAGAGTACAGAGAGGCAGACTTACAGGTAAGGCTACAAGAGGTAACGTTGTTTCATACGGCGATTTCGGTCTTCAGGCTCTTGAACCTGCATGGATTACCTCTAACCAGATCGAAGCTGCACGTATCGCTATGACACGTTACATCAAGCGTGGCGGTCAGGTTTGGATCAAGATTTTCCCAGACAAGCCGATCACAGAAAAGCCTGCTGAAACCCGAATGGGTTCCGGTAAGGGTTCACCTGAATACTGGGTTGCAGTAGTTAAGCCGGGCAGAGTTCTTTTCGAGATCAATGGCGTTACTGAGGAGCAGGCTCGTGAAGCTATGCGTCTTGCAGCTCACAAGCTCCCTATCAAGTGCAAATTCGTTAAGCGTCAGGCAGAAGAGGAGGCGAGCGTATAATGAAGGCATCAGAAGTTAGAGAAATGACTGATCTCGAGCTTGAAAACAAGCTTGTTGACCTCAAGAAAGAGCTTTTTGCTCTCCGTTTTCAGCTCGCTGTAAATCAGCTTGACAATCCAACACGTCTTAAGGCTGTTAAGAAGGACATCGCTCGTATCAAGACTATTCTTGTTGAGCGTTCCAAAGTACAGCAGTAAGTGAAGGAGGGTTTTGAAGATGGCTGATGAGAGAAATCTTAGAAAAACAAGAGTCGGCAAGGTCGTTTCCAACAAAATGGATAAGACGATCGTTGTTGCTATCATAGACAGCGTTAAGCATCCTCTTTATAAGAAAACTATCAAGAGAACTGTTAAGCTTAAGGCTCACGATGAGAACAATGTCTGCAACATTGGCGACCGTGTTGAAATTATGGAAACCCGTCCTATCTCCAAGGATAAGAGATGGCGTTTAGTAAAGGTTATTGAGCAGGCTAAGTAAAAAATATATCATATTGTCCCTTGTTTTTGGCGAAAATGCCGGTTGACAACAAGGGGCAACTATGCTATAATGTTTTCTTGGTGATGGCTGTACCGAACGTGTGAAAAGCGTCCTAAAGCGCGAAACACCCGGGAGCGTTGAGTCATTTTAGCTTGTTTGAATATTAAAATCAATTTATATGAGTGAACGGCAGCGGATCAGGATGAAAATCGGGTCTTTCTGCCGCAATGCTCTGTAAAAACGGGAAGGAGTAGTGCACTGTGGTACAGATGCAGACTTATTTAAAAGTCGCTGATAATACGGGTGCTAAGGAACTTATGTGTATCAGAGTTCTCGGCGGCACACGCAGAAGATATGCTAATATCGGTGACGTTGTTGTTGCTTCGGTTAAGAAAGCAACACCAGGCGGCGTTGTTAAAAAAGGCGACGTTGTTAAGGCAGTAATCGTTCGTTCTGCTAAGGGTGTTCGCCGTGAAGACGGAACCTACATCAGATTCGATGAGAATGCTGCTGTTATTATCAAGGAAGACAAGAACCCGAAGGGTACTCGTATCTTTGGACCTGTTGCTCGTGAGCTCAGAGACAAGGACTATACTAAGATCCTTTCACTTGCTCCTGAAGTACTTTAAGGAGGTGTCCTGAAATGAATAAACTTCACGTTAAAACCGGCGACACCGTTGTTATTATCTCAGGTAACGACAAGGGCGAGCGCGGCAAGGTTTTGGAAGTATCCCCCAAGGAGAAAAAGGTTATCGTTGAAGGTCTTAACATTGCTACAAAGCACGTTAAGCCCAGACAGATGGGACAGCAGGGCGGCATCGTAAAGTGCGAAGCTCCTATGTACGCTTCAAAGGTAATGGTTGTTTGCCCTCACTGCGGCAAGCCAACAAGAATCGGCCACAAGATCGAGGCTGACGGTACTAAGTCAAGAGTTTGCAAGAATGCAGACTGCGGCAAGACATATTAAGGAAAGGAGAAATTGATATGGCATCTAATTTAAAAGAACTTTATGTCAGCACAGTTGCTCCTGCTTTAATGAAAAAGTTCGAGTACAAGAGTGTTATGCAGATCCCTAAGATCGACAAGGTTGTTATCAACGTCGGCGCAGGTGAAGCAAAGGATAACGCTAAGGTTATCGACGCTATCATGACTGATCTCGCTGCTATCACAGGTCAGAAGCCTGTTGTATGCCGTGCTAAGAAGTCGGTAGCTAACTTTAAACTCCGTGAAGGCATGCCTATCGGTGTTAAGGTTACTCTCAGAAGCGAAAAGATGTACGAATTCCTCGACAGACTTTTCAATGTTGCATTCCCACGTGTTCGTGACTTCAGAGGCATCAGCGCTAACTCCTTCGACGGCAGAGGCAACTACTCTACCGGTATCAAGGAACAGCTCATTTTCCCTGAGATCGAATACGATAAGATCGACAAGGTTCGCGGTATGGATATCAACATCATCACTACTGCAAACACTGATGAAGAAGCTAAGGCTCTTCTTGAGCTTATGGGCGCTCCTTTCATCAAGTAATCATTTAGGAGGGTTAATAAAGAATGGCTAAATTAGCAATGAAGCTTAAACAGCAGAAGACTCCTAAGTTTTCCACAAGAGCTTACAACAGATGCAAGATCTGCGGCAGACCTCACGCATATATGAGAAAATACGGTATTTGCCGTATCTGCTTCAGAGAACTGGCTCACAAGGGTCAGATCCCCGGCGTTAAGAAGGCAAGCTGGTAAAAACAATCGGCAATGGGATCTTTTCCCCACTAAAATAAGGAGGTTACCAAGGTATGCAAATTACTGATACAATTGCAGACTTGCTCACCAGAATCCGTAATGCGAATTCTGCAAAGCACGCAACAGTTGATGTGCCTGCTTCCAACATGAAGAAGTCTATCGCTCAGATCCTCGTTGACGAAGGATATATCAAGAGCTTCCAGATCATTGATGACGGCAAACAGGGTATCATCAGAATCACACTTAAGTACGGTGAAAATAAATCACAGGTTATCACAGGACTCCGCAGAGTTTCAAAGCCCGGTCTTCGTATCTATTCCAGCTGCGAGGATATGCCAAAGGTTATGAACGGTCTCGGAATTGCCATTATCTCTACATCCAAGGGTATAGTTACAGATAAGAAGGCAAGAGAGCTCAACGTTGGCGGCGAAGTTCTTGCATTCGTATGGTAAGGAGGAACACATAAATGTCTAGAATCGGTAAAAAGCCTATCAGTGTTCCTGCAGGCGTTGATGTTAAGATCGACGGCACTACCGTTACTGTAAAGGGACCTAAGGGTACTCTTGTTGAAAAATTCAACAAGGATATGATCATCAAGCTTGAAGGCAATGAAGTTATTGTTGAGCGTCCTACAGAGGATAAGCTCCACAAGTCCCTCCACGGCCTTACAAGAACACTTATCCACAACATGATCGAAGGCGTTACAAACGGTTACTCCAAGACTCTCGAGATCGAGGGTATCGGTTACCGTGCTGCAAAGCAGGGCACAAACGTTGTTATGAACCTCGGCTTCTCACACCAGGTCATCGTTCCTGAAACAGCAGACATCAAGCTCGATGTTCCTAACCCCAACACGATCGTTGTTAACGGCATCGACAAGCAGAAGGTTGGTCAGTACGCTGCTGAGATCCGTGAGAAGAGACCGCCTGAGCCATATAAGGGCAAGGGTATCCGTTACCAGGGCGAGCATATCATCCGCAAGGAAGGTAAGGCTGCTAAGGGTAAGAAGTAATCCGATAATATTTATCCTGTTATGTGGAGGAATGGGACAGCCTGAAATACCGGCTACTATTCCTTGTTGAAAAGGAGTGAATTTAAATGGTAAAGCAGTTCAACAGAAAGGCTGCAAGAGCTAAGAGACAGGTTCGTGTACGTTCCAAGATCAGCGGAACAGCACAGTGCCCAAGACTTAACGTTTTCCGTTCTGCAAAGCACATTTATGCACAGCTCATCGATGATGTTGCAGGCGTAACACTTTGCGCTGCATCTTCCGTAGAGAAGGACTTCGGTGCAAACGGCGGAAACAAGGAAGGCGCTATGAAGGTCGGCGAGATGATCGCTGCAAGAGCTGCCGAAAAGGGCATCAAGGACGTTGTATTCGATCGTGCAGGTTATCTCTACCACGGTAGAGTTGCAGAACTTGCCGATGGCGCAAGAAAGGGCGGTCTGAACTTCTAAGTTCGGCTTCCAAGTAACTTATAAGGAGGTTATTCTTTTGGCTAATGCTAAGATAGACGCTTCTGCACTCGAACTTTCCGAAAAGGTTGTTGCTATTAACAGAGTTTCCAAGACTGTTAAGGGCGGTCGTATTTACAAGTTTGCTGCACTCGTTGTAGTAGGCGACGGCAACGGCACAGTTGGTTTCGGTATCGGTAAATCAGGAGAAGTTCCTGATGCTATCCGCAA
This sequence comes from uncultured Ruminococcus sp., assembly GCA_900550695.1. GTDB lineage: Bacteria > Bacillota > Clostridia > Oscillospirales > Ruminococcaceae > UMGS363. The sequence goes on along the minus strand of URTF01000018.1, from coordinate 24,131 downwards.
GGGTATCGAGGATGCAAAGAAGAATTTGATTAAAGTTTCCCTCAGAGGAACAACAATCCCTCACGAGGTCATCGGTGAATACGGCGCAGGCAGAGTTCTTATGAAGCCCGCAGCTCCCGGTACCGGTGTTATCGCAGGCGGTCCTGTTCGTGCAGTTATCGAAATTGCAGGTATCAAGGATATCAGAACAAAGTCCCTGCGTTCCAATAACGCTTGCAATGTTGTAAGAGCTACTATCCAGGGTCTTTCAACTCTCCGCAGCGCTAAGGATGTTGCCGACATCAGAGGCAAGTCCGTTAATGAGATCTTAGGTTAAGGAGGACGTTTGAAATGGCACTTAAAGTAAAGCTTGTTAAAAGCCTTAACGGCTGCACAAAGCCGCAGATCGCAGTAGCACATTCTCTCGGCCTCAATAAGGTTGGCGCTGAAAAGGTTCAGCCCGATAATGATGCTACAAAGGGAAAGATCGCTAAGATCAATCACCTTGTAGAAGTTACCGAAGCATAATTGCAGGGAGGTGCGATACAATGTATATTCACGAATTATCACCTGCTGAAGGTTCCAAGAAGGACGTTAAGAGAGTCGGCAGAGGTCACGGTTCAGGCTGGGGCAAAACTTCCGGCAAGGGCCACAAGGGACAGAATGCACGTTCCGGCGGCGGCGTAAGACCGGGCTTTGAAGGCGGTCAGATGCCTCTCGCAAGAAGAATCCCTAAGAGAGGTTTCAACAACATCTTTGCTGCAAAGATGGCTGCTGTTAATGTTTCCTCACTCGAAATCTTCAAGGAAGGTACAGAGGTTGATGCAGAGCTTCTTCTCGCTTCAGGTCTTGTTAAGAACATTGACAACGGCGTTAAGATCCTCGGCAATGGTGAGATCACCAAAAACTTAACTGTTAAGGCTGATGCATTCTCTGCTTCAGCAAAAGAAAAAATTGAAAAGGCAGGCGGAAAGGCTGAGGTGATGTAATGTGTTTACGACCTTCAGAAACGCTTGGAAGGTTCCCGAGTTAAGGAATAAAATCCTTTACACATTATTGATCATCTTTATTTTCCGTTTAGGCTGTCATATCCCGGTTCCTTTTCTTGACGCTTCGGTAATGGCATCCGATATCACAGGAAACGGCAGTTTCCTCAGTTATATGGATATCCTCTCCGGCGGCGCTCTTTCAAAGGGAACTATCTTCGCTCTTTCGATCCAGCCGTATATCAATGCGTCGATCATCGTTCAGCTTCTGACATACGCACTCCCTCCTCTTGAAAATCTTCAGAAGGAAGGCGAAGAGGGAAGAAAGAAACTTGATAAGATCACTATGTTTGTTTCCCTTGCGATCGCTCTGGTAATGTCGTATGCTTATTACATTACGCAGCGCAACGGCGGTGCTGTAAGATATGAAAGCGGCGCATCCGGAGTGTTCACGGCTATCGTTATCATTGCGGCATTTACCGCAGGCGCAGGCATCGTTGTCTGGCTCGGCAACTGCATCAATGACAAGGGTATCGGCAATGGTATCTCAATGATCCTTTTTGCAGGTATCGTTTCAAGAGGTCCTGCAAGCGTCTTTTCAATGTTTGAACTTGCAAAGACGGATAAGAAATACTACCTGATCGTTCCGATCGTTCTCATTGTTTTTGTTCTTATGATCGCATTCATCGTATTTATGAATGAATCCGAGAGAAGGATCCCGATACAGTACGCAAAGCGTGTTGTCGGCAGAAAACAGTACGGCGGTCAGAGCACTCATATTCCGATAAAGATCGCAATGAGCGGCGTTATGCCGATCATCTTCGCGATGGCTATCATGTCGCTCCCTGCTACGCTTGAAATGTTCATCAAGCCCGCTGAAGTGCCCGAAACATTCTGGCAGAAGTTCTATGCAGGCTTTGTACACTTCTTCAGCTACCGCAGCGGTTGGTACGCTATCATCTATTTCGTTCTTATCATTGCGTTCAACTACTTCTATGTTGCAATGCAGTATAATCCGATCGAAATAGCTAACAACCTCCGTCAGAGCAACGGCGGTATCCCCGGTATCAGACCCGGTAAGCCTACCAGCGACTATATCCAGAAAGTTCTTTCAAAGATCACTTTGGTCGGTGCATTCTTCCTCGGCGTTATCGCTATCTTCCCGATACTTTCAAATATGGCAATGCCTTCTTTGAATATCGCAATGGGCGGTACTTCGATTCTCATCGTGGTAAGCGTTGTTCTTGAAACTTCGAGAACACTCGAATCTCAGATGATGATGCGTCACCACAAGGGATTCCTCGAATAATCGTCACAAACCATTACACACTTATCGTCAGGAGGATTTGTTATGAATTTGATTTTACTTGGCGCTCCCGGTGCAGGCAAGGGCACACAGGCAGAGGTTATCAGCGCAAAGCTCGGTATCCCTCAGATCTCTACCGGCAACATTCTGCGTGAAGCGGTAAAGAACGGTACGGAATGCGGACTTAAGGCTAAAAGCTATATGGAAAGCGGCGCTTTGGTTCCTGACGAGGTTGTGATCGGCATTCTTAAAGACAGAATTGCCGAGGATGATTGCAAGAACGGTTTCATTCTTGACGGTTTCCCCAGAACTGTTCCTCAGGCAGAAGCTCTTGAGGCTATGGGCGTAAACATCGACAAGGTACTTTCGATCGACGTTCCCGATGCAGACATTCAGGCTCGTATCTCGGGCAGAAGAGTCTGCGAAAAGTGCGGTGCTTCCTACCACGTTGACTTCAAGCCGACTAAGGTAGACGGCGTATGCGACAAGTGCGGCGGCAACGCTGTACAGAGAAAGGACGACGCTCCCGAAACCGTTATTGAAAGACTTAAAACTTACCATGTTCAGACTGCTCCTCTCGCTGATTTCTATGCAGCAAAGGGCAAGCTCACAAGAGTTAAGGGTCTGGACGGCGTGGAAGCGACCTCAAAGGTCGTATTGGAAGCGCTCAATGCTTAAAGGCAGAAAAGAATGATTAATGTTAAATCCAAGTCCGAATTGGAGAAGATGCGTAAAGCAGGTGTTATCACCGCTAACGCTCTTCACTACGGCGGACAGTCAATAAAAGTCGGTATGTCAACTTACGAGCTTGACAAGCTTATCCACGATTACATCGTCAAGAACGGTGCAAAGCCTTCGAGCCTCGGTTACTGCGGTTTCCCCGGTTCGGCATGCATTTCGATCAACAACGAGGTAATTCACGGTATCCCGTCCAAGAAGAAGTTCATTCAGGACGGCGATGTTGTCAGCATTGACGTTACCGCACTTTATGATGGTTACAACGGGGATACGGCTTATACCTTCCCTGTAGGAAACGTTCCCGAAGAAACGCTCAGGCTGCTTGAGGTAACAAAAGAGAGTATGTATCTCGGAATCGAGCAGGCTGTTATCGGAAATCGTATCGGCGACATCGGTCATGCGGTTGAAGAACACTGCGTTTCTCATGGATATGGTGTAGTCAGACAGTATATAGGTCACGGCATCGGCAGAGAAATGCACGAAGCTCCCGAAGTTCCGAATTACGGACGTCCGGGACACGGTCCAAGACTTGTTGCAGGCATGACTATCACAGTTGAACCGATGATCAATGCGGTCGGAGAGGACGTTAAGGTTCTTTCGGACGGCTGGACCGTAGTGACCAGATCGGGTTCACCCGCTGCTCATTTTGAGCACACTATCGCAATCACTCCCGACGGGCCCGTGATCCTTACGAAGCCCACAATTGTCTGACAACGGCAAACCCCGAAAGGAGTTAAGGCTGTGGAAGCAAAAATCGGAATGATCGTCAGATCGGCTGCAGGACATGACAGAGGAAATTTCCTTGTGATCACCGCAGTTGAGGGTGACTTTGCGTTTATTGCCGACGGAAAAGAGCGAAAGCTCGAAAAACCGAAGAAAAAGCGTTTAAAACACCTTAAACTTACCAATACTGTTATAGATACAGACAATCTGACAGATAAGGGACTTAGAAAGATAATTTCTTCGTTCACCGAAACCCAAGATCCATAAATCTAAAAGGAGGCATATGTTTGTCTAAAGAGGATGTTATTGAGATTGAAGGTACAGTAATCGAAGCTCTCCCGAATGCAATGTTCCAGGTCGAACTTGCAAACGGACACAAGATTCTCGCTCACGTTTCCGGTAAACTCAGAATGAACTACATCAGGATCGTTCCGGGTGATAAGGTCACGGTTGAGATGTCACCATATGACCTCTCAAAGGGCAGAATTACTTGGAGAGCAAAGTGAATTCTTGAAAAAGGAGGTATTTATCATGAAAGTAAGACCTTCAGTAAAACCAATTTGTGAAAAATGCAAAATCATTAAGAGAAAAGGCAAAATTATGGTTATCTGCGAGAACCCTAAGCACAAGCAGCGTCAGGGCTAATCAGTAAAGATCCGTAATAATTGCTTTAAAACGTAAAAATCCAATTCGGAGGTGTATGTAAATGGCACGTATTGCAGGCGTTGACCTTCCAAAGGATAAGAGAGTCGAGATCGGACTCACATATATCTATGGCATCGGTCGCAAATCTGCTGATATTATCCTCAAGGAAACAGGCGTAAACCCTGACATCAGAGTTAAGGACCTTTCCGAGGATGATCTTGCAAAGATCCGTGATTATATTGATAAGAATTTCATCGTTGAGGGTGACCTTCGCAGAAATGTTGCTCTTAACATCAAGCGTCTTGTTGAGATCGGTTGCTACAGAGGCGTTCGTCACAGAAAGGGTCTCCCCGTCAGAGGTCAGAGAACCAAGACTAACGCAAGAACCCGCAAGGGCCCTGTAAAGACAATCGCTAACAAGAAGAAGTAAGGAGGGAATGAACAATGGCTCAGGTTAAAGGCAAGAAGACTGTCGTTAGACGTCGTCGTGAGCGTAAAAACATTGAAAATGGTGCTGTTCATATCCAGTCCACTTTCAACAACACAATCGTAACTATTACTGATACACAGGGTAACGCAATTTCATGGGCTTCCGCAGGCGAACTCGGTTTCAGAGGTTCCAAGAAGTCCACTCCGTTCGCTGCTCAGACAGCTGCTGAAACTGCTGCTAAGGCTGCAATGGATCACGGTCTTAAGACTGTTGAAGTTTACGTTAAGGGACCCGGTGCAGGACGTGAAGCTGCTATCAGAGCTTTGCAGACTGTAGGTCTTGAAGTAAGACTCATCAAGGATGTTACTCCTATTCCTCACAACGGATGCCGTCCTCCTAAGAGACGTCGTGTATAACAGATATACCGATATTCTTTTACAGGTAAGCGTTTCCGCTTAATAATACGTTTTTTAATTACCAATGGAGGTGTAATTCTAAATGGCAGTTAATAAAGACCCCATACTCAAAAAATGCAGATACTTAGGAATCAGCCCTATGGTTATGGGTATTTCTAAGACTTCTAATAGAAACCCCGGTGCCAACAACAGAAAGAAGCTTTCCGAATACGGCACACAGCTCAAGGAAAAGCAGAAGCTCAAGTTCATCTACGGCGTTCTTGAGAAGCCTTTCTATCACTACTACGAACTCGCTAACAAGGCTACAGACAAGACTACCGGTGATGCGCTCATCACTATTCTTGAATCCAGACTTGATAACGTAGTTTTCAGAATGGGTCTCGCTCTTACAAGACGTGAAGCAAGACAGCTCGTTACTCACAGACACTTCACAGTAAACGGTGAGAGAGTTGACATTCCTTCTTACAGAGTTAAGGAAGGCGACGTTATCGCTCTTTACGAAGGCAGCCGTTCAAGTGCTAAGTTCAAGGAGATCTACGATCAGACTAACGGCAGAGTAGTTCCTACATGGCTCGATTCCAACAAGGACAATTTCTCCGCTAAGGTTGTTCGTATGCCTGCAACTGAAGACCTTGACTATGAGGTTGAAACTCACCTTATCGTCGAGTTGTACTCCAAGTAATAGGTTTATCGTGTATAAACTTTTTATATGCGTTAATGATCCGCAATGCGAATATAGGAGGGTTTTATAATGCTTGAAAAAATCGAAAAGCCGGAAATCGAAACCGTTGAACTCAAGACCAACGGCACTTACGGCAAGTTTGCTATCGCTCCTCTTGAGCGCGGCTATGGACATACTCTTGGCAACAGCCTCAGACGTGTCCTGCTCTCCTCGCTTCCGGGTGTTGCTGTTACTTCGGTGAAGATTGACGGTGTACACCACGAATTATCTACTATTCCGGGCGTTAAGGAAGATGTTACTGAAATAGTTCTTAACCTTAAGGGACTTACTGCCAAGCTTTACGGCGAAGGCCCAAAGACCATCTATATCGAAGCCGAAGACGAATGCGAAGTTACCGCAGGTGACATCAAGGCGGATTCGGAAGTTGATATCCTCGTTCCGGATATGCACATTGCTACACTCGGCAAAGACGCTAAGCTTTATATGGAGATCACTATCGACAGAGGACGCGGATACGTTCCTGCTGAAAAGAACAAGCAGCTTTTCAACTTCGGCGTTGATGTTATCGCTGTTGACTCCATTTATACCCCTGTACTGAAAGTAAATTACACTGTTGAAGACACCCGTCTTGGACAGGTAACTGATTATGATAAGCTCACACTTGATGTCTGGACCAACGGTGTTGTTTCAGCCAAGGAAGCTGTATCACAGGCAGCCAACCTCCTCATTGAGCATCTGAAGCTCTTCAGCGAGCTTTCCGATGAATCCGCTATCACTGAAATTATGGTAGAAAAGGACGACAAGGGCAAAGAAAAAGTCCTTGAGATGACCATTGAGGACCTTGACTTATCAGTACGTTCGTTCAATTGCCTTAAACGTGCAAACATTAACACAGTAGGTGATTTGATCAACAAGTCAGAAGAAGAGATGATGAAAGTCAGAAACCTTGGTAAGAAGTCCTTTGACGAAGTTAAGGAAAAGCTTCAGTCCCTCGGTTTTGAACTCAGCTCTGAAGATGATAACTAAGAGTGATAATTTTGCAAAAATACGATACTTTTAATAGGTAAGGAGTGATTAGAATGCCGGGAACAAGAAAATTGGGCAGAACAAGCGACCACAGAAAAGCAATGCTCAGAGCTATGGTTACATTCCTGCTCGAAAACGGCAAGATCGAAACAACAGTAACAAGAGCCAAAGAGGTTCGTGCTATGTCTGAAAAGATGATCACCATCGCCAAGACTAACGACCTCCACTCCAGACGTCAGGTTCTTGCTTATGTTACAAAGGAAGATGTTGTCAAGAAGCTTTTTGACGAGATCGCACCTAAGTACGCTGATGTTAATGGCGGTTATACAAGAATCATCAAGACAGGTCCAAGACGCGGTGACGCTGCTGAAATGGCTATCATTGAACTTGTATAAGTTTCTTTCGATATATAAAATCAACGCTGTCCGATCAATTTCGGACAGCGTTTTTTTTAATGCGTAATGCGTAATTCGTAATGCGTAATTATTGCATAACCAAAGTTTATCGGGTGGAGCGGTAGGAAATCTTACTTTTATATAAAAAGGGATCTATGGGTTCAATATCTGCCGATTTTCGCATTTTTTATGGGTTATAATATTATGTTGGAAATATATTTTAACATAGTTCTTTTGGAAATGTGGAAAAATTGTTGCGAGGACACAATAATTACGAATTACGCATTACGAATTACGCATTATATTCAGGTTGACTTTTTCACTGTCATGTAGTATAATTGTTATAAACTTGCGCATAATGGAATTTAGAGCAGATTATAAACCTGCGTATTAAGAAGTTTTTAAGCAATCCAAAACCTGCGTATTATGGAAAAGGAGCGTTATCATGATACTGAAACGTAAAATGTACGATAAGCTGCTGACACTGAAAAAAGAGCTGAACGGCAAAAAAGCCTTTCTTATCGAGGGTGCAAGGCGTATCGGCAAGTCAACGATATGCGAGGAGTTCGGCAAAAATGAGTACAAAAGCTATATCCTTATCGACTTCGCCAAATGTCCTGACGATGTAAAAGATTATTTCGTGAAGCACATGAATGATCTTGATACGTTCTTCATGCTGCTTTCCACATACTACGGTGTCAAGCTGTACGAACGTGATTCACTTATCATTTTTGATGAGGTGCAGATGTACCCGAAAGCAAGAGAGTGTATCAAATACCTTGTTGCTGACGGCAGATACGATTATATTGAAACAGGCTCGCTCATCTCAATAAAAGAGAATGTCAAGGATATCGTTATCCCGTCGGAAGAACGTCACCTCAGTATGTACCCCCTCGATTTTGAGGAGTTCTGCCATGCTCTGGGCGAGGAGCAGATCATCGGCTATATCAGAAAGTGCTTTGCCGATAGAGTTCCCCTTGAAACTGAACTGCACTATAAAGCAATGCTTCTGTTCAAGCAGTATATGCTTGTGGGCGGTATGCCGCAAAGTGTTATCGCTTTCCTTGAAAGCAGAAAGGACTTCGACAAAGCAGATACAGAAAAGCGTGATATCCTCGCTCTTTATCGCAGTGACATTATGAAAATAGATACAAGATACAGGAGCAAAGTCCTCACCATATTCGACCGGATACCCAGTTTGCTTTCTCAGCATGAAAAACGTGTGGTATTCAATGATGTTTCGGCAGGAAGTAAGGCTGACCAGTATGAAGAAACTTTCTTTTGGCTTTCTGATTCAATGATATCAAACGAGTGTTTCCTGTGCAATGACCCTAATGTCGGACTTTCGATAAATGAGAACAGAGCTTATGTAAAGTGTTACCTTGGTGACACAGGGCTGCTCGTCAGCCATGCTTTTGATGAGAACGAACTGCTTGAAGATGAGGTCTATAAGCAGATACTTGGAGACAAGCTGAATATGAACGAGGGTATGCTCTATGAGAATGTCATCGCTCAGATGCTGACGGCAAACGGACATAAGCTGTACTTCTATACACAGTACAACAGCGAGAAGCACCGCAACGATATCGAGATAGATTTTCTGATATCCAACAACAGCAAGCTGAAATACAAGATGTTCCCGATAGAGGTCAAGTCGGGCAGGAAGTATTCTATTGAATCACTCAAACGCTTCAAGGAGAAATACAAGGCAAGGATAGGCGAATGTTATGTGATCCACCCACGAAACCTCAGTTTCAAAGATGATATAATCTGCATACCGCCCTATATGACAATTTGCTTATAACCCAAAAACGCTGTTCGATCAATTTCGGACAGCGTTTTTTTAATGCGTAATGCGTAATTATTGCATAACCATAGTTTATCGGGTGGAGCGGTAGGAAATCTTACTTTTATATAAAAAGGGATCTATGGGTTCAATATCTGCCGATTTTCGCATTTTTTATGGGTTATAATAATATGTTGGAAATGTGTTTTAACATAATTCTTTTGGAAATGTGGAAAGATTGTTGTTGAGGGCAAAAAATTAATTCTAATGTTCTAAATTGGGTGCGTATATACTCTGCCTTTATCGAAAATTGTGGCATTTGCAATAATTACGAATTACGCATTACGAATTACGCATTAGTTTCGGTTGACTTTTTCTGAAAACTGGTTTATAATTATACTGTATATTTATGCCCCGAAAATGAAATAATAGGAATATAGAAAATTCAGTTCGGGAGATATAGATATGATCGATAAAGATGAAAATAACGGCAGTGAAAACAGCGATTCCTCTTCCGATGAGGCGCTTGACCGTGCGGAGCTTATTGAAAAGACGGGGGAAGTCACTTCACAGAATGCGAAGCATCTCATTCACTGCCTGACGATAATCGGGCAGGTGGAGGGGCATTATCTTCTTCCGCCGCAGAACAAGACGACCAAGTACGAACACATTATGCCTGCGCTTGTGGCTGTTGAACAGGACAGGTCGATTGAGGGACTTGTTATTATTCTCAACACGGTTGGTGGTGATGTTGAGGCAGGGCTTGCTATTGCGGAGCTTATTGCGGGAATGAAAACGCCGACGGTATCCATTGTTGTTGGCGGCGGTCATTCTATCGGTGTGCCGCTTGCAGTTTCGGCGAAGCGTTCTTTCATTGTGCCGAGTGCAACTATGACGATCCACCCTGTGCGAATGAGCGGCACGGTTCTCGGAGTTCCGCAGACCTTATCCTATTTTGACAAGATGCAGGACAGGATAAGCAATTTCGTTTGCCGAAACAGCGGCATTTCCGCACAGCGTTTCAAGGAGCTTATGATGAACACGGGTGAGCTTACGATGGATATGGGTACTGTCATTGACGGCGAAACTGCGGTCAATGAGGGACTTATTGACAGGCTTGGCGGTCTGTCCGATGCTATTGAGGAGCTTTACAGGCTTATCGAAACGGGCGAACCTCGTTATCCCGATGAAGTATCGTAAGCGGAGGTGCGGAAAATGGTCATTCACTCTATTATCGGCGAATATGATATTTTGTATGCGCAGGAACGTGAGGCGGCTTATGCGCTTCGTTCGGCTGAGGGTACTAATGGATACGATGAAGCTTTGTTTTCTGCGGACTGCACCAAGCTTTCGGCGGAAACGCTCAGGCTGCCTCGTGATGTGGGCGGTTTGGTGGCTTTTTCAGCTTCAAAAAAGTGAAAATGCGCTGTTTGGGGCGCTTTAAATAAGACAACGGAGGAAAAATTTTATGACAGTGATCGAGGGCATTATTCAGGGATTTATTCAAGGCTTATCGGAATTCCTGCCGATATCAAGCTCGGGGCATTTATCGGTTTTTCAGCATTTTTTCGGTATTCACGGGGAAAGTGCAGTGTTGGTGAATGTTTTCCTGCATCTTGGAACGCTCATTGCGGTATTTATTGCGTTCTGGGGAAAGATAAAGGCTTTGATAATTGAATTTTTCAAGCTTATAAAGGATATTTTCACGGGAAAATTCAAGTGGAAAGAGATGAATCCCGAGCGCAGAATGATCTTTATGATAATAATTTCCATTCTGCCGCTTTTCGGATTTTACATATTCAAGGATTTCTTCGAGGGATTGCAGTCGGACAGGAGCATTATTGCGGAGGGCATCGGTTTCCTCTACACTTCGGCGCTGTTATTCCTTTCTACGAGCAAGCTTTGCGACGGGAACAAGCTGACCTGCGGCGAAGTAACAACGCCAAAGGCACTTCTGATAGGTGTATTTCAGGGAATTGCGCTTGTGCCGGGCATATCGAGGTCGGGTTCGACAATTTCGGCAGGACTTTTTGCAGGATTGAAGCGTGAGGACGCTGTTGAATACAGTTTTATTCTCGGAATACCCGTAATACTTGCAGGTGCGCTGACGGAGATGCTTTCTTATGACGGGGGAGCAGGTTCGGAGCTTATACTGCCGCTTGTTGTAGGATTTGTTGTGGCGGCTGTATCGGGATATCTGGCAATAAGGCTTATAAAGCTGCTCGTTGTATCGGACAAATTCAGGATCTTTGCGTTTTACACGCTTATACTTGGTATAATCGTACTTTCGATAGGAATTTATGAGGACGTAAGCGGAAATTATCTTTATGAGATGATAGCTGCGAAATAATTGGAGGAATAGATTTGGCACAGAACAAGACAAAGGCGAGCAAAGAGGAGATCGCCCGTCAGAATGAGAATGCAAGGCATCACGATCGGGTTTTATGGTCAACGGTGCTGTTTGCGGCAGGTGTGCTTGCGGCGGCTTTCACGCTGATAAAGGGTGAGTCGCTCTGGAACACGATACATAATATTTTTCTCGGGCTATTCGGCGTGACTGCGTTCCTTGTGCCGATAGTGATGATCTATGCTTCGATAATGATAGCGATGGATAAGACGGAGCTTTATGTAAGCACACGTTTAGTTCAGTGCGGAGCGGCGATACTGCTTCTGACGGGCTTTGTACAGATATTCTTCGCAGGGGAATTGCAGGGAGAGCGGCTTTTTGACGAGATACTTCCTGCGCTGTATTCGGAGGGAAAGAAGCTTCGGGGCGGCGGAGTGATGAGCATTATCATTGCAGGACCTTTGCTTGCGCTTTTCAAGAGGGTAGGGGCATCGATAATCGTTGTGCTGCTCTGCTTCGTATATATAATGGTAGTTGCGAACAAGACGGTCATTGACATTTTCAGAATGGTGCGCAACGGTTTTGCAAAGGCGAGCGCTGCCCGTGCGGAGAGCTATGTTGAAACGCCCGATTTTGTACCTCCTCCGGGGGCAAGGAACGGCAAAAAGACTGTTCCGAACGAGGACGTTCCCAAAAAGATCGCAGAAAAGCAGCAGAAGAACTTCGATGTTGACATTCCGATGCCTGCGGGACAGAAGCTTTCGCAGTCGGAGCAGATAAAGGCTACGGGAACGCTGACCGAGCCGCCTAAGGAGTTCACAGACGAGGGTTCTGTTATTCCTGCGGCTGCGCCAAAGATAGTCGGAAACAAGGCTGTTGAGGCTGACAAGGAGCTTGCAAAGGAACAGCTCAAATCGGCATCGAGCGAGCTTGACGATATTATAAAAAAGGCTGCGGCTGCGCCGAAAAAGGTGGCAAGTTCGGCGGCTTCGGCTTCGTCAAACAAGGTTTCGGAAAATGCTTCGGCGGCTGCTTCATCGGGTGCGGTCAAGGCTTCGTCCGAGGAGGACAACCCGCAGCTCAAAAAGGATATTGCCAATGCTATGGCTAACCGCAAGGCTGTTGCGAAGCAGTCAACCCTTGCTTCGGAGAAGATAGGATCGACCGAGGAGCTTGATATGCCTGATGCGCCGACAGCGGCTGACATTCAGCACGAAATTACCGAGAACAAGCAGGAGGCTTTCGTTTACACGTTCCCTCCGATCGACCTTTTGAAGCAGGCTGACAATGAGAGCAACTCCGAGCAGGCAGAGGCGGAGATGAAGAACAACGCTGACACGCTCGTTGACACTTTGAAGAGCTTCGGCGTTCAGACGAGGATAGTTGACATTCACCGTGGTCCGACCGTTACGAGGTATGAGCTTCAGCCGAGTGCAGGTGTTAAAATTTCCAAGATAACTGCGCTTGCCGATGATATTGCGCTCAATCTTGCGGCGGCAGGCGTTCGTATCGAAGCGCCTATTCCCGGCAAGGCGGCTGTCGGAATCGAAGTTCCGAACCGAGTTAAAGACACGGTCTCGATCCGTGAGATGATCGAGAGCGAAGAGTTTTCACACGCAAAGAGCAAGCTTTCGTTCGTTGTCGGAAAGAACATTGACGGTGAAGTTATTGTCGGTGACATTGCGAAGCTTCCGCACGTTATCATTGCAGGTACTACGGGTTCGGGTAAATCTGTTTGTACAAACAGTATAATTATGAGCATTTTATACAATGCTTCGCCCGATGAAGTCCGTCTTGTACTTATTGACCCGAAAATGGTTGAATTCAAGGTTTATGACGGCATACCGCATCTGCTTATCCCTGTTGTCACCGACCCGAGAAAGGCGGCAGGTGCGCTTTCGTGGGCGGTTCAGGAGATGCTGAAGCGATACAAGCTTTTTGCGGACAGCAATGTCCGTGACCTTAACGGATACAATGAAATGGCTGCCGAGACCGAGGGCGTTGAGCCTTTGCCGAGGATAGTCATTGCGATAGACGAGTTGGCTGACCTTATGATGGCCTGCTCGAACGAGGTCGAAGATTCGATATGCCGACTTGCGCAGATGGCGAGAGCGGCAGGTATGCACCTTATAATTGCGACACAGCGACCGACAGTTGATGTTATCACGGGTCTTATCAAGGCGAACATTCCGTCGAGGATCGCACTGACGGTTTCATCGCAGATAGACAGCCGTACTATCATTGACACGGCAGGTGCGGAAAAGCTGCTCGGCTACGGTGATATGCTTTACTATCCGCAGGGCATACCGAAGCCTGTCCGAGTTCAGGGCTGTTTCGTTTCGACAAAGGAAGTCGAGGCTGTCGTTTCGTTCATCAAGAGTGGCGGTCAGGTCGAATATTCGAGCGAGATCATCGAGGAGATAGAAAAGGCTACGCCTGTGCCTAAGGGTGAGGGCAAGGGTGACAATTCTTCCGATGTGCCTACGGGTGACGGCAGTGATGAGGAGATCATCGACCGTGCTGTTGATGTGCTGTGCGATGCGGGACAGGCTTCCGTTTCATACTTACAGAGAAAGCTGAAGCTTGGCTATGCCCGTGCGGCGAGGATAATGGATCAGCTTGAAGAGCTTGGTGTTGTTGGCCCTTACGAGGGTTCAAAGCCCCGTGCAGTCATTATCACGAAAGAGATGTGGTTAAAGCGCAAGCTTATCAATCAGGACGTTGTTTCCGAGTCCGTTGGTGACGGCGGTTCGGAGATATTTGACGAAGTGGTTTCGCAGATGGAAGAATCGGATTAATGCGTAATGCGTAATTCGTAATGCGTAATTGTTTTTGCTTTGCAAATTTGCTGTGAAAGGCTCAATTCCGTGGGGGATTTTATATCTGCCCGTTGATAGACCTTGCATTTAGGGTGGATTTCCCGTCCCGTTATGCCCGTTGTGTTGGGTGATCTCGTCTGTTTGTTATCTCGGTTTGAGGTGAATGCTATGCTGAAAAGGATAATTGACGCTTTTTATGACATTGTTGACTATGGTTTGTTTTCCGCAGTCCGCAAAAAGAACAGCGATCGTTCACCGCAGTCCGTTTCCGAGGCTTCGGAGGAGGCTGTACAGCAGAATAATGGCGGTGAGCCGTTTTCGGAAAGCTTTTTCGTGCGGCACATTATCGACTTCATTGGCATTGTGCTGACGATGCAGCTGTTTTTCAGTGAAAGACTTGCGACATTGATATATTTTCTTCTGATAATTGGATATTTACTTTTGCTGGTGAGCTTTTTTGTGATAATTCCGATATTTCTGGCGATAAATATTGCGGCATACATAATGATCAAAAAGAACAATGAGGCGGGGATAATTCCTGCGTTTTTCGGAGGTATCATCGGTGCGGAGCTTGCTGTTCATCTTGAAAATCGGGAATTTGTCGGAAAGCTGTTCATAAAGATACTCTTTAAGATGTTTATATGGATATGCATAATGGCTGTGTTTTCCGTTTGGCTTTTCCATGTCGGGTATTATCATTTTAGTTTTTTAATTAACTGATGCGCAATTAATGGGAGCTACTGCTCTGCTGTGATCCCGTATGAATCTTCGTTTGTTATTTCGATCTGAGGTGTATGCTATGCTTGATATTATAAAACGGCATATTATTGATATTATCGGAATTGCGTTGGCTGTTTCACTGTTTCTTTTTGAAGGGTTGGCGGCGTTTTTGGGCGTGATAATGTTATTGTCTTATGCGTATTTGCGCATTGGAGCTTTTGTGATCGTTCCGATGATCCTGGCGATGAATATTGCGGCATACAAACTGATCGAAAAAAACAAAGCGTCAGGTATCGTTCCTGCGTTATTGGGCGGAACGATAGGAGGATATATTGCTATCCATACAGCGAATATCTTTTACTGCAAGGAAAAGCTTATAAGAATTTTTTTCAGGATTTTTATATGGATATGTATTTTGCTGATAACATTGGTTTTATTGATTTTTTTCGGGCGTTATGACAGTTCAATGCCGGGGATCATCGAATAAAAACTTCCATACAATGTTTTTTATAAATAAGAATATTAACGGGCGGATATAGAATCCGCCCCTACGGAATTGGGCTTTTTACGGTAAATTTGCGGAGAAAAAATAATTCCGCATTCCGCATTCCGCATTCCGAATTCCGAATTGAGCCGTATGTTACGAAAATAAAAAGGAGTATTTATGCCGTTTTTACCTATATCAAAAGAGGATATGCAGGAGCGTGGGATAGAGCAGTTTGACTTTATCTGCATCACGGGGGACAGCTATGTTGACCACCCGAGCTTTGGCATTTCCATTATATCGAGAGTTGTTGAGAGCCTTGGATTCACGGTCGGCATCATTGCACAGCCCGACTGGCACAGTGTTCGTGATTTCAAGAAGCTTGGCAGACCGAAGTATGCGTTCCTTGTGACCTCGGGAAACATTGACAGCATGGTTGCGCACTACACGAGCGCAAAGAGAAAGCGTTCCGATGATGCTTACACGGCGGGAGGAATGGCAGGAAAGCGCCCTGACCGTGCGGTCATTGTGTACTGCCAAAAGCTGCGTGAGGCTTACGGTGACATTCCCATTGCCATTGGCGGCCTGGAGGCTTCGCTTCGCCGATTTGCGCACTATGATTACTGGGACGATGCTGTTCGTCCGTCCATACTTTATGACAGCGGTGCCGATCTGCTCATGTACGGAATGGGCGAGCATCAGATAACGGAGATCTGCACACGTCTTGCAAAGGGTGAGGACATTCACGGCTTAAAGGACATTCGGGGAACGGCTTATCTTGTAAAGCCTGTTGACACGCCTTACGGTGCGGTGGAATGTCCGTCGTTAAAGGCTTGCCGAGAGAACAAGGCTGAATATGCAAAGGCTTGCCGCATACAGTATGACTGGCAGGACGAGGTTTACGGAAAGACTATCATTCAGCGACAGGACGATATGATGCTCGTTCAGCTTGCGCCCTCGCCCGTACTCACTACGGAGGAGCTTGACGCTGTTTACGAGCTGCCATATATGAGGACTTATCACCCGATTTATGAGAAAGAGGGCGGTGTTCCGGGCATAAAGGAAGTTGAATTTTCGATAACGCATAACCGAGGCTGTTTCGGGTTCTGCAACTTCTGCTCGATTGCGCTTCATCAGGGCAGGCGAATCGCTGTACGAAGTGAGGAGAGCGTTCTGCGTGAGGCGAAGCTTCTGACGACTTTGCCGAACTTCAAGGGTTACATTCACGATGTCGGCGGCCCTACGGCGAATTTCAGACGGACAAGCTGTGACAAGCAGCTCAAATATGGTCTTTGCAAGGGCAAAAAGTGTCTTGCGCCAGAGCCTTGCCCGAATCTTGTTGTCGATCACACGGAATATCTTGAAATGCTTCGTAAGATAAGGGCAATTCCAAAGGTAAAAAAGGTATTTATCCGAAGCGGTATCCGCTACGATTATCTGATCGAGGACAAGGACGATGAGTTCATGCGTGAGCTTATCGAAAATCACGTCAGCGGACAGTTAAAGGTTGCGCCCGAGCATTGTTCGGCGGCTGTACTTGACAAAATGGGCAAGCCGCACATTGAGGCTTATAAGAAATTTCAGGATAAATTCTACCGAATGACGAATCAGATCGGAAAAGAGCAGTATCTT
Source organism: uncultured Ruminococcus sp. (assembly GCA_900550695.1). Classification (GTDB taxonomy): domain Bacteria; phylum Bacillota; class Clostridia; order Oscillospirales; family Ruminococcaceae; genus UMGS363. The sequence continues at coordinate 7,017 of URTF01000018.1, read as the reverse complement.
GTGCCGTATCTGATGTCATCGCACCCGGGCAGCACTCTGAATGATGCTGTGGAGCTTGCACTGTTCTTAAAGTCGCTGAAAATGCGTCCCGAGCAGGTGCAGGACTTCTATCCGACACCGGGAACGCTCTCGACTTGTATGTTTTACACGGAGCTTGACCCTTACACGCTTGAAAAGGTATATGTGCCTAAGACGGCGGAGGAAAAGGGTATGCAGAGGGCGCTTTTGCAGTATTTCCGTCCGCAGAATCAGCGGAAGTGCATTGAGGCTTTACAGAAAGCGCACCGAACCGATCTTATCGGCAGCACTCCCGACTGTCTTGTAAAGCCTGACGCTCAATATCTGCGAGAACTCAACGAGCGAAAGCAGAAGCAGGCTGAAAAGGGCAGGGGACACGGCACTTCGCACGGAAAAGCAAACGGAAACAGCCGTGGGAACACTCACGGCAGGAATGATGCCAAGGCTAACGGCAGAAACGGAAGTGAAAAGAATTGGCAGCAAGGAAAAAATCATCGTCAAGATCATCAGGCTCATCAGCAGCACGGCGGAAAGCCGAACAGAGGGAAGAACAGAGCTTAAGGCGGCTTTTTCACCGTGGACTGACGTTCCCTGCGCTGATAGTTGTAATACTTTTTTTAGCGGCGTTCGCTTACGGTTCGTATCTTGAAAAGGGAAAGGCGGAAGAGCCTGCGGCTGTGGTCAGCAACTTTATCGAAAAGGACGCTGACCTTATGATACGGTACATTGATGTCGGGCAGGGTGACTGCGAGCTTATTTCCTATGCAGGGAAGAATGTTCTCATTGATGCGGGCGTAAAAGAGGCGGCGGACGATATTGAAGCTGTGATAGACGGGCTTGGGATAACGAGGCTTGATTATGTTATAGCAACTCACCCTCACGCCGATCACATCGGTGCGATGGACAGGATAATAGAGAAATACGACATCGGGACGGTCATTGCGCCGAGGGTAAAGGACGATCTTGTGCCGACGACCAAGGTTTACGAGCGTTTTCTGACGGCTCTGAGCAAAAAGGGACAGAAGCTCACGGCGGCGCAGGCAGGGAATGTTTACTCGCTTGCGGACGAAAACAAGGAAAACGACAACACGGCTTTTGAGGTGCTTGCGCCCGTTGGTGATGATTATGACGATCTGAACAACTGGTCTGTGGTGATAAAGCTCACGCACGGGAACTGTGCGTTCCTTTTCACGGGTGATGCGGAAAAGGAGGCGGAGGCTGATATTCTTGCGAGCGGTGCTGATGTTTCGGCAGATGTACTCAAGGCTGGGCATCACGGAAGTTCGACTTCTTCGGGCAAGAAGTTCCTCAAGGCTGTTTCGCCAAAGACGGCTGTAATAAGCTGCGGAAAGGACAATTCCTACGGACACCCACACGCAGAGACCATTGACAAATTCAAGGAAATGGGCATTGAATATTTCCGCACGGACGAATGCGGAACGATAACTGTTTACTCGGACGGGGAAAGCTATCGTGTACAGACGGAAAAGGAGAGCAACGGAAAATGATGATAATTGACAGGATAGAGGGAAAGACGGTCGTTATTGAGGACGGTGACAGGTACTTCAATGCGGATATCTCGCTTTTTGACGGGGCGGTGCATGAGGGCGATGTCATTGCGGAAAAGGACGGTCGTTACTTTGCCGACAAAAATGCGACAAAAAAGCGCAGAGAGGATATCATCAAGCTGCAGAACAGCTTGTGGGAATAAAAAAAGAAGGTAAAAGTTATGCAGAAGTTATTGTTTGACGAATTAAGGGAAAGGCTCCCGAAGCTTTCAAAGGGTCACAAGAAAATTGCGGAGTATATGCTCAATCATTATGACAAGGCGGCGTTCATGACCGCATCGAAGCTCGGCGGCATTGTCGGGGTGAGCGAATCGACGGTGGTTCGTTTTGCGACGGAGCTTGGCTATGAGGGTTATCCCGAGCTTCAGCGCGCGCTGAAGGACTACACGAGCAATATGCTCACGACAGTTCAGCGTATCGATGTTATGAACGACCGTCTTGCCGACGAGGACGTTTACGAAAAGATCATAAGCATGGATATAGACAAGCTGAAAAAGACGCTTGAAGAGGGCGACAAGGAAGAGTTTTACCGCACGGTGGACGTGCTTTGCGAGGCTAAGAACATCTATGTTATCGGCGCACGTTCGGCGGCTGTACTGGCACGTTTCCTTTCGTTCTACTTTACGATGATGTTCGATAATGTCAAGCTTGTTCACACGACTTCGACCTCAGAAATGTTCGAGCAGATATTGAATATCGGGGAAAACGATGTTATGATCGGCATAAGCTTCCCGAGGTATTCCACACACACGGTCAAGGCTTTTCGGTACGCTTCCTCAAAGGGTGCAAAGAACATTGCCATAACGGACAGCATGTCCTCACCGCTTGCGGAATACGCCGACAATATCCTTATCGCACGCAGCGACATGGTATCCTTTGCGGATTCGCTTATCGCTCCGATGAGCGTTATAAATGCGCTTATAGTTGCAGTTGGTCTGCGCCGCAGTGACTATGTTTCGGCAAGCTATAAAAGGCTTGAAGATGTTTGCGGAGAATATCATGTTTATGACAATGAAGATGAAAGAAAGGACTTTGCTCACGGCATAAGCACGGAGAGCTTATAATTGACGGTTAATATGGCAGATCAAAAAGCCGAATTTTCGGTAAAGAGGAATTAATATGAATGAAATTGTTAAAATGCTGAAAGTGCAGTATGACGACAGCTATAAAATGCTCAAAAGCATAGTTGAGATTTGTCCCGATGAGCTTTGGAGGGCTGATAACAACGGTCTGCCTGTTTGGAATAACGTTGTCCACGCTCTCATGGGCAGCGATTTTTGGCTCAGGCTCGATTACAAAGCCGACTTTGGATCAAGCTTTTGCCTGCCCGAAAAAATAGGCGAAAAGCTGTATCGGGACGAGTGGTGCTGCGAAAAAGACGGCTCAATGACAAAGGATCAGGTAACGGATCTTTTTAAAATTTTCGATGTAAAAAAGGATAAATTCTTTGATTCGCTTACCGATGATATGCTCTGCCGAAAAATCCTCGATGATATGGATTTTACCTATCTCAGTGTGATATGCGCTCAAATACGGCATATTATGTGCCATGTCGGAATTTGTCAGGACGCTGTGACCGCATTCGGCGGCGAAGATATCCCTTGGGTGGCTTTCGGGGAAAATTGAGAGCTACAATAAAAAGTTTTTTGGAACGGAAGGCTGCTATGGACTTTATTTCAATTGGCGATGTTAAAATAGAAAAAACCGCTGCGCTTGCGCCTATGGCTTCGGTGGCGGACAGGGCTTACCGTGCGGTCTGCAAGGAGCAGGGGGCGGCTTACATGGTTTCGGAGATGATCTCGGCAAAGGGATTATGCTATTCCGACAGAAAGACGGAGGAGCTTTGCACTGTTATTGACAGTGAGCGGCCTTATGCTTTGCAGCTTTTCGGCGAAGACCCCGAATTTGTCGGCAGGGCGGCTGCAATGCTGATGAAATACAAGCCCGACATACTGGATATAAACATGGGTTGTCCCGTTCCGAAGATAGTTGGCAGCGGCAGCGGAAGTGCGCTTATGAAAACGCCCGAAATTGCGGCAGAGATAGTTCGTGCGGCTGTGAAAAACAGCGACGTTCCCGTTACGGTGAAGTTCCGCAAGGGTTGGGACGATGAAAATGTGAATGCTGTTCAGTTCGCAAAGGTGGTAGAGCAGGCAGGCGCTTCGATGATAGCCGTTCACGGGCGCACCCGTGTTCAGATGTATCACGGAAAGGCTGACCGTGACATTATCCGTCAGGTAAAAGAGGCTGTTTCTATACCCGTTATCGGCAACGGCGACATTGACTCGCCCGAGAGTGCGGCGGATATGTACAAACAGACTGGGTGTGACCTTGTTATGATAGGCAGGGGAAGTTACGGTCGCCCGTGGCTTTTCTCGCAGATAAAAAGCTACATGGAAACGGGTGAATATGCGCCCGAGCCTACGCTTGAAGAGAAGCTTGCGATAATGCTTCATCAGGCGGAGCTGACGGTCGGATTCAAGGGTGAAAAAAAGGCTATGGCGGAGCTTCGCAGGCAATGCTCGTTCTACTTGAAGGGCTTGCCGAATGCGGCGAGCTTCCGAGGCAGGTGCGGAACTCTGACCTGCATGGACGATCTGCGCAGGCTGACGGACGAGATACTGAGGGCGGCTTTATGAGATACACGATAAGAAAGGCGGTTTCGGCTGACCTTGAAGCTATGTTTGAGATAGAGCAGGCTTGCATTGCCGATCCTTGGAGCATGGCGGCGTTTGAGAGCAGTTTTGCGGCGAACGGGGCATTATTTCTTGTTGCCGAGGCTGAAAACGGTGAGGTCTGCGGCTTAGTGACTGCCAATGCTGTGCTTGACGAGATAAGCATTTACAACATTGCTGTAAAAGAGGGATTCAGGCGGCTCGGCATCGCTTCGGCTTTGATAAGTGAGCTTGAAAAGAGTGAGCCTTACAGAATTGACCTTGAAGTAAGGGAGAGCAACGCTTCGGCGATAGCTTTATACGAAAAATGCGGCTTTGAGCAGGTCGGTATGCGCAAAAATTTCTATGCAAAGCCGACGGAAAATGCTGTGCTTATGACTAAGTTTAAAAAATAAAGAGTAGGCAGAGCATTTTGCACACTGCTTTGGCAGAATTTCTTTGAAGAAAGGAAGAATGAAATGAAGATACTCGGAATAGAATCCTCCTGCGATGAAACGGCGGCGGCTGTCATTGAGGACGGAAGAAAGATACTTTCCAACGTTGTTTCGACGCAGATAGAAGAACACAAGAAATACGGCGGGGTTGTGCCCGAAATTGCTTCACGCCGACACTGTGAGAACATTCTCGGAGTTGTGAGAAAGGCGCTTGAAGATGCGGACACTGATCTTGACGGGATAGATGCTATCGGTGTTACTTATGCGCCTGGTCTTATAGGTGCGCTCCTTGTAGGTGTAAGCTTTGCAAAGGGGTTGGCTCTTGCGGCGGACAAGCCGCTTATCCCCGTACATCACATTGCGGGACACATTGCGGCGAATTATCTTGCAAGTGCGGAAACGGACGAGCCTTTGAAGCCGCCGTATCTATGTCTTGTTGCGAGCGGCGGACATTCGCACATAATTGAAGTAACGGACTACACGAAGTTCCATGTTATCGGCAGGACGCACGATGATGCGGCAGGCGAGGCATTCGACAAGGCGGCGAGAGTGCTTGGATTCTGCTACCCGGGCGGTGTACAGATAGACAAGGCGGCGCAGAGCGGTGACCCGAACGCTTATAAGCTTCCTCACCCGAAGATAAACGGAAGTGAATATGATTTCTCATTCAGCGGCTTAAAGACGGCTGTGATAAACCTTGCTCACAATGCGGAGCAGAAGGGTGAGGAGATAAACAAGAATGACCTTGCGGCTTCGTTCCAGAAGACGATATCGGAAATCCTTGTGGGAAAGACCATTGCGGCGGCTAAGGCATACAATTACAAAACGGTTGCGCTTGCAGGTGGTGTTTCGGCGAATTCTGCGGTGCGTGGTTTGCTTGAAAAGGAATGTAAGAAGAACGGAATGAAGCTTTATATGCCTCCGCTTAATCTTTGCGGCGACAATGCGGCTATGATAGGCTGTCAGGCTTATTATGATTACCTTTCGGGCAAGCGTGCGGGAATGGATCTTAATGCAATTGCGACGCTTTCGCTTGAAGAAATATGAGGGAAGACTATGCCGAGATTTTTTATTGACCACGAACCGACGGACTATATAAATGTTGAGGGTGCGGATGCACGGCACATTGGCTACTCGCTCCGAATGAAGATCGGGGACGAGATAACCTTCTGCCGCACGGGGACGGACTATATCTGCGAGATAGAGGAGATGACCGAGGGTTCGGTCTTATGTCGTATAAAAGAGGCTGTGCCGTCAAAATGTGAGCCGAGCTTAAAGCTGACGATATATCAGGCTTTCCCGAAGCAGGACAAGTTCGAGCAGATAATACAGAAAGTGACGGAGCTTGGTGCGGTGCGGATAGTGCCGTTCCTTTCACGCAGATGCGTTTCACGTCCCGATAAAAAGGATTTTACGAAGAAGCGTGAGCGTTTTATGCGCATTGCCGAAGAGGCGGCGAAGCAGTCGGGCAGGGGGATAATTCCCGAGATAGGGGAGCTGATGAGCTTTGAAGAGGCTGTAAAGGATATGTCGGCGGCGCAGATAAAGCTTATATGCTACGAGAACGGCGGTCGGAAGCTTTCGGGGATCGATCTTATGTCTGCGGACAATGCGGCGGTGATGATAGGCTCGGAGGGCGGATTTGAGCGTTCTGAGGTGGAAAAGGCAGAGGAGAGCGGAGCTGTGCCAATATGGCTCGGCGAGAGGATACTCCGATGCGAGACCTGTCCTATTGCAGTGACGGCTATTATAATGAATCTGAGTGGGAATATGTGAAATTAGGATTAGAAGTATTATTAGAGCAGGTCAGAGCCGCGTCAGCGGCTTTGATCTGTGTTTTTATATGGGTAGGAAGTTAAAATCAGTGTAAAAACTGTATTGATTTAATGTGACGTTGTAATAATTGCATATAAAATCGCAAAAAAAGTTGAAAAAAGCAAATAAAACATAGAACGTCGAAAAAAGTCTTGACAATTAAGAATAAAAGTGGTAATATAATAAAGCTGTCAGCGAGGGAAACCCCGAAAGACAGAGAAGAGTACGAAGAACTTCAAAAAAGTTTGAAAAAGTACTTGACAAAGTCAAAAAGATGTGATATAATATAAAAGTTGCGTCTTAAAAGACGAAATCAAGAACTTTAAAAAGTTTTGAAAAAGTACTTGACAAAAACAAAGCGATGTGATATAATATAAAAGTTGCATCTCAAACGAAAGAAAATCAAGTAAAAAGAAAATAAAAAATATTTTCAAAAAGCACTTGACAAACTTGAATGAATGTGATATAATATTAAAGCTGTCACAACGCAGCGAACAGAACCTTGAA
>URTF01000017.1 GCA_900550695.1 uncultured Ruminococcus sp. | reverse complement strand
GCCTTGCCAAGTGTGGAGAATTTCTGACGAAATGGCGAGTTCGAGCCTCGTGATCCGCTCCACATCAAAAGCGTCAGGGCAATAGTCCTGGCGTTTTCTTTTTTATATTGACTAAATCGGTAAGCGGATTTACTCCTACCGGCAGAGCGCCGCCTTGCCAAGTGTGGAGAATTTCTGACGAAATGGCGAGTTCGAGCCTCGTGATCTGCTCCGCATCAAAAGCGTCAGGGCAATAGTCCCGGCGTTTTCTTTTTATATTTTGAATTTGGTCGGTGAATATTTCGCCGACTTTTATTTAATATGGAAAGTGTCAATTGTAGGGGCGGATTCTATATCCGCCCGATTTAGTTTGCGAAAAATATTATATAGTTTCATCGGGAACAAAAAGAAATTTTTCATAGTCCTTGACATAATAACGGATATTCTTCCTGCCTTTTTGGATAATGGTGTGACCCTCTTTTTCAAGCAGTTCTTTCTGCTTTTCAATGCCCTCGGGATATTTCTCATTCAGCTCGCCGTTGGCTTTGAGGGTGCGCCAATATGGAGTATTATCCTCGGTGCGCTGATAGCTCGCCCATGCTGCGATGGACACGAATATCCCTGCCGTGATAGGCTCTGTAAAGTCTGCACCCGATTTTCGGGCAAAATATTCCCTTATCTCTCCCACTGTAATAACTTTGCCGAACGGAACTTTTCTCATAATTGTATCATAGTCGATAGGCGGAGCAAAATACATTCTGTTTCCGCCATATTTTTCAATGCTTGCATCATCGGTGATGATCTTGAATTTCGGCATATCCTTGCTGTCGTGTAACATTGCATTAAAATCTTTCTTTTCTTCGCCTGCCATTTTTAATACCTCCAATGTGTTTTTTCTAATTATAACGCTGTTCTTATGGCAATGCAATGAGACTGTTTAAAAAATTTTTTATAAAAAACAAACCCGAGCAATGCGTACATTACTCGGGTTGAAACATAATCAGATCATGTTTTTTGGTCAGCATCATCATTATATACAAATTTCTCGTAGTTGTCAATCATAAATTTTTTTGCAGTCTTTCAATAATGCAACAGGGCATTTGGCTGTGGGGTCAAGGAATATATTTACGACTGCCGTTTGCGTGAAAACGGTCGGATATGGAATCCGCCCCTACGTTAAAATTCCGTTTTGGGTTCATATTCCATAGCCGTTCAAACGTTGTCGGCTTAAAATGCTTATCGCTTCGCTCTGCGCATTTTACGCCGAGGATAGTTTAGTTTAGGAAAATAGAATTGGCGCAATTCACATTTTTTAGTTTACGAAACTTGGCTTATCATATTGCGGTTACCCTTTTTCGTGTGAATTGCGCCTTTTGATTTGTTAGTGATTTCATTATTGTAACTGACATTATGCTGTTAGTTTAGGGAGTTTCGCTCTCTGCGGAGAGCGACCAAGGGCTTTGCCCTCTGGACACCCACCACCCTTTAAAAAGCGTGGACGTAAACTTCTTTTTATCTTGCTTTTTAAAATCACACTTTCTTAAAAAAATTACCAAAAGCCCTTGACAAACTATTTCAACGGTGATATAGTATTATTGTACTAATCAGATAATACACTTGACAGGAGGAAACATTATGGCAAAAATTCTGGAAGTCCGTGAGCTTTCCAAGAAATATCCCAAAAGGGACGTTTTTTCGGCTGACAAGGTTTCGTTCGATGTTGAAGAGGGCGAGATTTTCGCTCTTATCGGTCCGAACGGCGCAGGAAAGACCACAACTATACGAATGATATCGACACTTATCGAGGCGACTTCGGGCGATGCACTTGTTGCAGGTCACAGCATCGTCAAAGAGCCTGACAAGGTTCGTGAGAACATTACATATCTTCCCGATGAGGCGGGCGCTTACAAGACCATGACGGGTCGGAAGTATCTTTATTTTATGGCAGGACTTTTCACAGCCGACAAAATGACTATCGAGCGCTATGTTCGCACTGCGGAGCAGATCTGCGGCTTGGGAGAACGTCTTGACGACAAGATCGGCGGCTATTCAAGAGGTATGATAAGAAAGCTCCTGCTTTCGAGAGCCGTTATGACCGAGCCTAAGCTTGCGATAATGGACGAAGCTACTTCGGGACTTGACGTTATCAATGCGCTCGAGATACGAAACACTATCAAAAAGCTTGCAAAGGAAAAGAATATGGCGTTCCTGCTTTCCTCGCATAATATGCTTGAGATCGAGTATCTCTCCGACCGTGTGGGAATCATGACGAACGGCAGGCTTATGATAACGGGTACAGTCCCCGAGCTTAAGGAGCGTTATAATGCAGTAAACCTTGAAGAAGTTTTTGAAAGGGTGGTGCTTGAACATGAGGTTCGGTAATCTTCTTAAAAAAGAGCTTGGTGAGCTTATCACGAAGCAGGCTGTCATCAGTATGATATTTGTGCTTGTGCTTTTCGTTTTTATGGGACAGATAATGGGTCGTTCCATGGAAGAGGGTTTTGACACTTCGACACTCAACATCTGCATCAAGGACGACTCCGATTTCACGAAAAATGTTATAGACCGTATCAAGGCTGACGAAACAACTGAACTTAACATGGTTGATATCCGAAGCGACAATTATTATGACGAGCTTGAAAGACTTGACCTTAAATATGTTGTAATTATCCCCGAGGGCTACGGCGATACTATTGTAAATGAAAAGAAACCGGGTCAGCTTATCTTTGCGAGCAAGGTTTCGCTTGGATTCAGTGCGGCAATGTCCTCTATCTCGTCGAGCGATGCGGTAAGCACTATCGTTGACTGCTCCGCTGACGAGGCAATGGAGAGCATCTACGGTCTTACTGCGGAAGATGTTGCGCTCATCACCTCACCTGCCAACACGGTCGAATTCTCGGCGGCGAACGGCAAGAGCGTTGAGATCTCTGCGGCGGCTGTTTCCTCTATAGTTATGATGGAATCGATGATAGCTCCGTTTGCGATCTTCTTCCTGCTTCTCCTCGCATCGCAGATGATAATGACAGCAATTTCGACGGAAAAGATCGACAAAACGCTTGAAACGCTTCTTTCGACACCTGTTTCAAGAATGACAGTTTTAACGGCAAAAATGGTTGCGGCAATTATCTCCGCACTTCTCAACGCAGTATTTATGATAGTCGGCTTCGGCATCTATATGGTAAGCATCATGGGCGGTGCAATGAGCGGAGCAACAAACGGCTCGGCAAATATATCGGACATTGCAGGAATGACGAATGTTCCCGACACAGACGCTTTGACAGACGTGCTTTCAACGGCTGACGCTATCTCACAGCTTGGCTTCTCGCTCAGCGGCATGGATATCCTCCTCTTCGGCTTGCAGCTGTTCCTCACGCTTGCAATAGGTCTTTCGATATCGCTTATCCTCGGCGCAGCGGCAACGGACGTAAAGTCGGTGCAGACGCTTGTAATGCCGATAATGATAGCGGTAATGATACCGTTCTTCGTAACGATGTTTATGGACTTCGGCGAAATGCCCGTTGCCGCAAAGGTGATAATGTTCCTTATCCCGTTCACGCACAGCTATATAGCCTTGACAAATCTTCTGTCGGGTGATATGATAATGTATTGGGGAGGACTGGCGTACCAGATCGTGTTCTTTGCCGTTTGTATGTTCCTTGCGGTAAGAATGTTCACGAGCGACAAGCTTTTCACAATGTCGTTCTCTTCCGAAAACAAGACCAACAAAAAGCTTTTGAAGAAATAAAGGACGATGCGCATTGAAACTCAGGCAGGAACGGTATAAACCGAAGAAAAGACGAAATCCGATGCTCACAGCGTTAATGGCATTGATGACAGTGATGCTGGCAGTGATGTGGCTGAATAAGTCAAGGTTCGGACTTGATACGGGCGATATGCTCATAGCAACGGGCGCAGTGCTGATAGTTTTCAGCATAGCGAATATGAACCGCCGAACGGAGAAAAACATTGCCGTTTCGGATAAACAGCTTGAAGAGATGCGCGACAAAATAGGCAAGGACGAATACAGTACATCGGCGATTTATTTTGACGAAAAAAGCAACGGAGATTCAATGCGTAATTCGTAATGCGTAATGCGTAATTATTTTTGCTCCGTTTATTTGTTGCAAAAAAGTGAAAATCGTAGGGATGGATTTCTGCCCAACACCTCAGGCGTTTTATAGTAATTAAAAAACCTGTTTTCAAAGATTTTGAATTCTTTGAAAACAGGTTTTTGTTTACGAAAAATTGCTGTCGCAATTCGGGAGGGAAAAACCGTCCCTACCAATATTCAGATGCAATTTGAGTTTAAAATAATTACGCAATTACGATGCCCAACGTTGTTGTGCAATTACGAATTACGCATTAGAATTAGCGCCGTAGTAATAGTTGAGAAGCAGATCAACGAACCGTCCGTAGGACTTTACGCCGTCCGAAACGCCGTTGAGCCGCAGGCTCGTTTCCATTGCCTTGTCGGAAACAACGGACATCGCCGTGCCGAGCTTGGTTTCCTTTGCCTCACGGAATATCCTGCCCTTTTCGACAAGATCGTGAACAACGTTATCGTTCGCCGCAGAGAAAAGCGCAGCCTTGTCCTCGTCGGAGACGGAAGCTTCACTGTAGACCTTTGAACGCAGGTAGGAAAGCGCCGACATATATCCCGAATAGACAAGCTCGGGCGAGCCGCTTTCAATGCAGGCAAGATATGAGATAAAGTTCGCTTCGTCCTCTTTTATCCAGCCTTTGAGGTGTGCAAACTCGTGGCATATCGTTTCGGGCAGTTCGGAGTTATACATATCTTTATTGTAGTTTGCTTCAAGACTGAACGGAAAATATATCCCAAGCAGGTCAAAGCGTGTCATCACGCCCGAGCATAAAATTCCTTTCGGGTCGGGATAATACCCCGAGAGTGTGGGATATTCGGACGAAATGTTCAGCATTGCCGCCTTTGATTCGGCGTAAACATCACAGGTGATGAGCATATCTCCGTCCTCATCACGCTCGATAAGAGCTTCGGCCTCGTTGCATTTTTCGGTTATTGTCATTGCGAGTGAATAAAGCTCGTCAGCGGTGAATTTTTCCTCGCCGATGCCGTAAACCGATGCAAAGCTGCTGCAGCGGTACATTATAAAGCAGTTGAGAGTTTCGGTCAGCATCACGAATGTGACTATCCACAGGACGATGAGAGAACAGACAACGGAAATTTTCCTGCGCCTGCCTTTTTTCCGTATCATAAGAATTACATAGACCGCAATGAGCGAGATCCCTCCCAATAAGGCTATCATTATCATCAGTTCGCCGAGCGAAAACGGCAGAGCGCCGCTTATCCTGCCGAAAACCGCCTGCAGCTTTGAAAAAACTTTGTTGCGGTAACTGTCCGCAAACGCTGCCGATCTCCTTGAAACGGCAAAAAGCACGGCACAAACTGCGAGAATGACTGTAATGATGATATATTGCACAAGATATTTTTTTGACAAAGCTTTTTTCATATCGATCTACCAAAATTTTATGTATGGTCTTTTAAAAAGGAACATTTTATGATATAATTTTAACAGATGACAAAAGCATTGTCAATCGTTTTGACAGCGGTAATTTATTCCTGCTCAAAGGTGAGAACGCTGCGCTTTGTGAACATAAGGAACAGACCGAGGGGAACGGACAGCAGAAGAAGCTCAACGTCCTCAGCGAAGAGAACAGCCGCAGTCGGAACGACAGTCGCAGCCAGACCATATAGTTTCTGTTTGAGCATATTGCGGCGGTGGGCGCAGTTCACAAGAGTGATGTCCGGGTGTTTGGGATCGTATGATGGAAGTTTTTTTGCAGTTGAATTGAAGTGTGTCATAATATTTCCCCTTTTCATTTTTTCGCTGAACCTTGATCTTTATTTTTAGCACAAATGTTCAGCACTTTTGTTCTGTTTCATATTATAGAACAAACGTATCGTTTTGTCAAGGGGTTTTGATAAAAAATTTGTTCGATTTATTTTCCTGTCCGATTTATGGTACAGCTTGTGAAAATAGAAGCGGCTTTTAATACATTGAGTATAAAAATCAGATTTTTGACAGTATTACGCACCTATGCTTGATAATTCTTTAACAAAAAAATCGAAAGGAGAACGCCGTGAAAACAGTTATACTTTACCTGAACGAAGAAAAGCCGTTCACGGAATACAGCCAACTTTTGCCGCTGATATCGCAGGAGCGGCAGGAACGCATCGCCCGAATGGCTGTGAACGGCGACAAAATCCGCTCGCTTTTCGCCGAACTGCTTATACGGTATGAAGTGTCCGAACAGCTTGGGACTGACTTCAACCTGCTTGAATTCGGGAAAAATGAGTTCGGAAAGCCTTTCATCTTCGGAAAATGCGGATGTGATTTTTCCGTTTCACATTCGGCCCGTGCGGTCGCATTTGCAGGAGAAAATGCCGATGTCGGAATAACCCGTGTCGGGGTCGATATCGAGCGCATAAGACGGCGCAAAAGCGGCTTTTCGGAGCGTTTTTTTGCCGAAAATGAGATAAAATTTATCGAAGAAAGCGAAAATCCCGATGAAGCTTTTTTTCAGATATGGACGAAGAAAGAGGCCTACTCAAAAATGCTCGGGAAAGGTCTTGCGGCAGGATTCGGCTCGTTCGATGTGACGGGAAACGATCTTGACTGCAAATTTTTCACGAAAATAACGAACGGTTATGCTTTTTCGGTGTGTGAAGAGAAAATTTCTGCTTTGCCCGAAACGGAAGAGCTTTCCGAAGAGGAATTTTTACAAAAGCTTGCAGAACGTCTTAACTTTACTTTATATTAATAAAATATTTACAAAATATCCTCTTTTATGACGGGTTTTGACCGTACAATAAGAAAAGAGTAACATAAAATACTCATATTATTCAAAAATCCCACACCAGGGAAACGGTCACTTTGATTTGGAGCGGCTTTTTCTGATGACGACAATATATTTTTAAGGAGGACAACACAATGAAAACGAAAGCGATAATTTCGGCAGCATTATGCTCAATTCTTCTCACAGCCTGCGGAAGCAGTATGTCGACCGACAAGGCGGCGAATGCGGCTTCCGCTTATGGCGATTATTCCTACGAAACAAGTGCGGCAGAGGACTACTATGATTATGACAGCAGCATTGAATCAACGGGAGATACGGCGCTGGCGGACGGAAGTGACGGTGAGAACAGCACACTTTCCGCCGAACAGATCAAAAAGGAAATGCTTGTTTACACCTGCAATATGACCGTCGATGTGCTTGAATTCGATGACGCTGTTGCAAAGTTCAAGGAAAGCCTTGACAGCTACGGCGGCTTTGTCGAGAGCGAAAACTTTAATGACGGCGGTCAGGACGACAGATGGTATTATGTCGATGACTATATGGAAAAATGGCGCACATATTCCGCAACGGTGCGTGTGCCGAGTGCAGACTATGAGGAATTCTGCAATAATGCGGCTACGCTCGGTGACCTTCGCAGAAAAAATTCTTCCGTTGAGAATCTGAGCAGCGAATACTATGACCTTTCCACAACGCTTGAAATTTACGAGGCAAAGGAAGAACGCTACATAGCTTTGCTTGCGACTATAACCGAGGACGCTTATGCCGTTTCGGTCGAAAGGGAGCTTACCAATCTTCAGGTCGAGATCGCAAAGATAAAGTCAAGAATGAACGAGATCAAGACCGATGTTGCGTATTCCTTCGTCAACATCACGATAAACGAAGTCAAGGAATACACCGCCGAACCCGTCAAGACGGATACGTTCGGTCAAAGACTTGCAAACACGCTGTCCGAAACGGGAAGCGGATTCCTCGTTTTCCTCGAAGACCTGCTGTTCTTCATAATTGCGGTGTTCCCGTATCTTATACTTATAGGAATAATTGTTTTTGTTGTTATTTTCATAATAAAGAAAACGAAGAAGAGAAAAGCGCTTAAGGCTTCTGCAAAAGCCGAGCCTGTGCCTGTCGGGGAAGTTAAGGAAGATACGAAAAAAGAGTAATACTAATCTTTGATAAACCTATAGACAGATCCTCGGCTATAATAAGTTCATTCTGCGTCAAGCTCCCTTGAAGCTTGAACTGCCGATAGTTGACGGAAAAACTCTGCTCAAAGCCATGAGCAGCAAGGGAATGCTTGACAAAATGCCTGTTATCGTGCTTTCCGATACGAACAAGACTGAGGGACGCTATCGAGTGCTATCAGCATCGCAGTTTAAGCGCTTTCCAAAAACTCCGTAAGAGAGCTTTCCGACAGCGTTGCTGCCTCGGTGAACGGCGATGCAGGCGCAGAAAAGCTCCCGAACATCTTCGGAACTTATGCCGAAACAGCATATATCGTTGACGAAAAGGGTCAGCTTGCCGACCTTTCTCCATTATAATATTAAAATTTGCAGTAATAAAATCAAGGGGATATATGGAAGAGGAAAAAACAGTTCACAAAAGCGAACGGAAAAGGCTTTTGGGCTTCGGGGCAGTCTGCGGAGTGATAGTGTGTGCGGCAGTATATATCATTTTGTATTTCGGTGGGATCTTCATCGGCGGACTGGCTTTGGTGAACCTGCATAAAACAGCGGTGAGCATCAGTGCAGGCATTTTTGCGGCGGTGCTGTCGGTACTGCTTCACCGAACCTCGGTCGAGGTGAGCTCTGACGGGATAAAAGTGAAAAGAGCAGGTGTGAACGTGTACTGTTCGGCATCGGAAAGAATCGAGCCAAGGTCGGAAATAAGCTCATCAGCGGTCGAAATGCTGAAAGTGACTTCTTATAAATGCGGTCTGAAGCTGAACGGGCGGTATCTGCGGCTTTACGGCTTCGGCGAAAAGGCTTTTGAACGGCTTGCCAACGATATACGCCGTATGCAGTCGGAAAACCTGCCGCTTGAAGAAAAAATATCGTCGGAAACGCAGTCGCTGTATGAACCCATAGTCCTGCTCTCGGCGGACGGCTCAGACGGCAGCTACTTTGTTCCGCACGAGAAAATAATTCATGAGGAAAAGAAGCTTATCGGAAAAATTGCCGCTATAAGCATTGCAATTGCGGCAGTGCTTGTTTTTATCGGCTTGGACGGAGCAGGTTTCAAGGAGATGATCGCACTTATCATAGCCGCATGTATGGCGGTATCCTGTCCGTTCCTGCTTATAGGCTGTGTCAAAAGGGCGAAGCTTTTTCCCGAAAAAATTGAGATAAGCGGCGAGCATCTTTACATCGGTGAGGAGCATTTCACGCTCACGGGGATAGACTGCGCAGTGCTGACTTCGCCGAGGAAAAAGAGCGATTCGATATATCCCGTTCAGTATTACCTGAAAATCAAGGACGGCGGAAAGGTACATAAATACTGGCTCGGTTCATCGCTTTTATGCGAGAACTATTACGGTGAACTCTGCAAAGAGATGAGCAGGGCTTTTGCAATGTTCCCGAAAAAACTGGTCATTAGATAAAAACGCATTATTGAAAAAAGCTGCACAGATCGAATTCTCTCCGTTTCAATACAATAATTCCTTTGTTATACCACGGCAGGAAGTGTTTTCCGGAATAATGGATAGCGTGACAAAATTTGACACGGTGCATTTTTTATGTTAAAATAATAAAAATTGCATTTCAGCCGAGGGTCATATTCTGGGGGGAACGATCATGGATTTTAAAAAAATATTCCTTTCGTTTACAGTGTGCTGTATTTTATGCTCATGCTCCGGCAACGGCGAAACTGCTGATGATCGCTTTCAGAATGAGCCTGCGGAAATTATTTCTTCGCAGGAAGAAACCGATGCAGAAGCGGAAATTTCAAAAGCGGAAACAAGCGACCGATTAACGCTGATGTACGCTTACGATGAACAGGAAAAATGTTTAACGGTCGATCTTAAAAATACAGGTGAAGCTTCGGAAATGCCGCATAATTCGGAAGCGGCGGAAATTCTGAGAATCGATGCTCCGGCAAATTCTTCTTTAGATGTATCCTCGTTGAAAAATCTGGAAAATGTGCGGCAAATATACATTAACGGAACAGTAAATGATATTAGCTTTGTCGGAAATTATAAAAATCTGACCGATGTTTGCGTTGAGCATTTTGATGGCAAGTTAACTGTGCCGTATGAAGAAGCTTCCGTGAAAAAGGTCATTATTGCAAATTCCCGGATAGAAATTGAAAGCATCGACAAATGGGGCGAGCTGGAAGAGCTTGATATAAGCAATTCGAATGTGATCGTTTCCGGTAAGTATGGCGGATTTGGCGGACTAAAGCGATTTAATGCCGTTTGCAGCAGTTTTGAGCGTAACGATCTGTCATTTGCGGAAAGCGCTCCCGAATTGACCGAGTTCGTTTACAGTCCGCTGAAAAATATCGACCTGCAGAATTATACAAAGCTTGCATTTTGCAATGAGCTTAAGGTTTTGACCTTGTCGGGAAACATTACCGAACTGGATTTCTTGGCAGAACTTAAAAAGCTTGAAACCCTGACCGTTATAACGGAAAATTATCTGGAGCTTTTACCGTTGTATGAAAATAATTCCTTAACTGCCGCAGCTATATCCTGCACGGGGTACGACAGTGAGGAGAAAGCGGCGTTGATCGAAAGATTTCCGCAATGCAGCTGGACGATAGAGGCTTATGACAAAATTTTCTGATAAATATTCTTCGCAATAATATAAAAATGTATATAACAGGAGTCAAAAATGAAAAAGGTTTTAAAGGTTTCATCGGTTTTATGCGGAATTCTCGCACTTTCGGCAATATGGCTCGGAGTGCGTTCGTTGTTCGGTCACGGCTCTTTTATGGGCTGGGCGCTTTTCTCCATGACAAAGAGCGGAACAGCACTCGGAATGCTCGGAAACATCATCGGCATCGCTTTCACGGCTATAGGCTTCGGCGCTATGTGCTTTTACGGACTCTTCAAAAAGGACGGCAGGAATGCGTTTATATGGGGCATCGTTATGACCGTTTTATCGGTGCTTTCACTTATAATGAGCATTGTCGGCGGAAGCTTTAACTTCGGCGATATTCTTCTGCTTATCCTCGCAGGGGCTTATACATACAGCACAATAAAGCTTGCATAATACATATTGTTGATAAAGGCGTCCGTTTGCAATCAGAACGGGTGCTTTTCACATCTCCTCCGACGAAATATATTAATATAGAAAAACAGCAGCTTCGACCGAGATCGGGGCTGCTGTTTTTATAGCTTATACTAAACACCATTTAAAATTTGGGAAAAAATCAAGCCGATAATCTCGCATATATAGGATTTCGGCGCAGATTTTTTCCTGTATTTTATTGGTGTTTAGTATTACATCTGATGCTTTACAACGCCGTATTCATCGTCAAGCCGAAAATACGGGCAGGAGTAGTTCGTGCCGGTGAGAAATCTGCTCATTTCGTCCTCGTCGAGGTTCGCCATGCAGGTGAAGCAGTCGTAATCATCGTCATAAACGTAGTTTACGCAGCTTTCGCAGTTTGTGGCTTTGGCATTATTCATCATGAAGTACCTCCTTCAGCTTTTCGAGCAGCTTTTCGCAGCCGAGCGTTACATCGGCGTAAGTCGCAGCGAAATCGCCCGTGTACCACGGATCGGCAACGTCCCTGCCAATATCCGCAAACGCCAGAAGCTTGTAAATTTTGTCGTCTGCGCCTGTAATTCTGCGCATATTGCGTATGTTGGCTGCGTCCATTCCGATGAGATAGTCGAAGCGTTCCGCATCGGCTTTGGTGAGCTGACGCGCACGGTGTGGAATAACGGGAATACCATGCCTGCGAAGCTCATCAACAGTGCCGTGATGCGGCGGATTACCTATCTCCTCAGTGCTTGTAGCGGCAGAATCGATATCGAACCGCTCGGCAAGCCCTGCTTTATTCACCATATCCTGAAAGACGCTCTGCGCCATAGTGCTTCGGCATATATTGCCGTGGCAGACGAATAGAATTTTTATCTTTTTATCCATTAGGTTTCTCCGTTCCCGTAAATGCGTGATTTTGGCTATTCTGCGTGGGTTAGGGGGTTGCATTTTGCTTTTGGTACTATTATATATTATTTTTTGGAGTCGGCAAGTTAATTTTTATTTTGATATCTTTGAAAAAAACTGCAAAAAAAGGCACAAAAAAGAAGACTCAAAGTGAAATTTATGGTATAATGTAAGTGACCAAACAAACATAACCAAAGGAGAATCACAATGAGCCACTTATATTATACACAGAAAAACAAGAAATGTCAACATTTAAAACACGAAGAAAGCCAAATGTTAAATAAAGGACGTAATGTCAGACGGTCATTAAATGCACTGAACCAAGATAATGATGAACATAGAGCAGGATTGTTGCTATATAATGCAAAAATGCTATACTTTTGTAATATATTATACAAAAATTCTGTATATATTTGTGTAAATTTGTGAGTTATTTTTTGTTGAAAAAGTTAACAAGGTGTGCTATAATTTAATATACACAATAGTGCGGCAAAGCTGATGCTGAAAATCAATAAAAAACAGGGTGACCTCTGAAAGTCTCTCTCATGGCAAATTTTCTGCGGCTTTTGTACATATTCTTCGTCGGCGAAGGAGAGCGGCTGCAGTCGGTCTGTCGTCAGCCCCTCTGTCGGCATAAAGCCGATACCTCCCTCTATGGGGAGATCACGCCCGACAGGGGAGCTTGACGCAGAATGAACGTATTGCAGCTGAGAGTTTGTCTATAGGCTGATCAAGGATAAGTATAAATAAACGCAGAATGAGCATGCTTTGACCGACAATTTCTTAAAGAAAACTCTAAAAAATTATGAAAGGATGATCGTATGAATTTCAAACGATTGGTATCGGGTGTATGCGCATTTTCGATAGCTGTCACTCAGACGGCGATCGTACCGATAAGCGTCAGTGCGGTCGATTATATTTCTGTTCCCGACTTTACCGACCAGTTTAAGGTGGGGGGCTGCGTCAGCAGTACCACACCCGAACATCAATGGGAACATGACGCATGGGACGGCCCTGCTGATCCTATTGCTCCATCGGAGAAACAGTTCATTATTAACAAAACCACAATGGCACAAACAGAAACTCCCGATGAATCAAAGGATGTTCAGTTCACTTTTTCCACCGTTATTGATGAGGGATATTATCAGAGCGGTGATGAATTTGACTTCACCGTTTATGGTCTCACCATTACTCTGACAAAGAATGTCGGCGAGGATTCTGAACCTGTGACGGAGATCCTTTCCAATGCCAAGGATTACAGCTGGACATTAACACGCGAGCCGGGCGGTTGGTTTGAGGGCAATCTGACATTCGTTCCCGAGGCGATCACTATCGACAATTTCAAGGACTTTGTTGATAACTGCTCCGTAAAATACGAATGGTCGGATATCGAATGTACAGCCAGCAGACGAGCTTACTTTGATTCAGTAAATGCAGAGCTCTGGAGCGGCAGTTCCGATCTTGGCGACTGGAACTGGAACAACAGAGTTGTTCTTCCTGCTTTCGACAAGGCAGAGAGGTTCAGCCGTCTTGTGATCGAATATACAGTAAACGATCCGAATGCGGATGACGACCCTGTTATATGTGTTGCTGACAGCGCAAAGGGTAATATACCGAATATTTATCCCGGTCAGTTTGAGGATGGCTATGGCATAGCCCTCCCTAAGGATGCAACCAGCATTACTCTTGTACTCACAAAAGATGCCGCAGAGACACTCAAGAACGGTGCGATGTACATTCAGGGTACAGGTGCAACACTGACAGCAGTACGCAGCCTTGAAGCTGATATGAGCAGCATCATTTTTCTCACTGAGACCAACTTCCCGAACGATACATTCCGCGGATTTATTGAAGATAGGTGTGACGTTAACGGCGATAAGCTCCTCACACCTGCGGAACTTGGCAAGGTTGAAGATATCAGCTTCAACAAGCCTAAGGACGACGAAGATCAGACCTATGATGATAAAAAGTATCGTCAGATCGACAATTTCAAAGGTATTGAATACCTTACAAATCTCCGGGGATTTAACATTGACGGAAACGAAGCTGTTGAATCGATCGATCTTTCCAAGAATACAAAGATCGGTTTTGCATCACTTGATCGGTGTACAAAGCTTTCGGAAGCAAAGTTTGCCGAAACTCTCGGCGGTGTAAATCTCTGCGAAACATTGATAACAGAGTTTGACGGTTCAAAGTATCCGAACCTTGGATCGCTTTATCTCAATTCAAATGTACTGACAAACGTTGACGTAAGCACAAATACTAACCTTGAAGCGCTTGGTATTTTCGGCACGACTAACGGTACAGGCACTGTTTCCGATCTTTCCAAGAACACATCGCTCAAAGATATGACTCTCTGCAACTGTATAGTTGGAAAACTTGATCTTAGCAAGTGCAAGAACCTTACAAAGCTTTCCATTGACAATGTTGACGTCGCAGGTATTGATCTTACAGGACTTTCTTTTGAAGAATATGAAGTAAGCAATATCTTCCACAATATCACCCTTACAGACGGCAAGTTTGACCTCGATTCACTTTCCGACCTCGGCTTTGACCCTGCAAAGGCAGCAATCGCCGACGGTCAGGGTGTTAAAAGAAACAAGAATATCCTTACAGTTGAAGACGGTGTCAGCGAGATCAACTATACCTACGACACAGGACTTAAGGGTAAGAGCATTGATGCGACCTTCCGTGTCGGCAGTAGAACATTTGGCTCCGTAAATGCCACACTCTGGAAGGGAAACAAGAAGTTCCCGATCAACTGGAGCGAAAACATTCTTCTTCCTGCATTTGATAAGGCTGCAGCGGGTACACGTCTTACTGTTGAATATACAGTAACTGATCCGACAGCTGAAGAACTCGGCAGCGATACAGACTGGACACCGATGATCTCATTTGTCGACAATGCTATCGATGATGAACACCCCAACGGAAGATGGACTACCCTTAAAAATCTCCACCCCGATCAGGACGATAATGACAATATCGCACTTGACAAGGATTCTGCAAGCGTTACGGTCACACTTACAGCAGAGGCTGCAAAGGCTCTCAATGACGGTGTAATGTTTATCAACGGCTGCAATATCACAGTTACTGCGGTAAAGAGCCTTGAAGCTGACCCTGACGCTCCTAAGGATGTTGAGATCAACAGCACAAACTTCCCGAATGATACATTCCGTGAGATTGTCAAGACTCTTGATACAAATAACGATGACGTACTCACATATATCGAACGTTCAAAGCTCCGCTATCTCAATCTCAGCAAGCCCGATGAAAACAATTCCGATGCAGATCAGACATATGCAGATGATAAGTACCGTCAGATCGATAACTTCAAGGGTATCGAATACTTCACGAACCTTAGAAACGTTAATATCAGCGGAAATACAGCAGTGACCTCCATTGATCTTTCAAGCTGCACAAAGCTTACTGATTTTGCCGGCGCAGAATGTCTGAATCTTGAAAAGGCTGTACTCCCCGAGGGCGTTAAGGAAGTTTATATCTATATTTCCGGCTTGAAGGAATTTGATGCAGCGAAATATCCAAAGCTTGAAGTTCTCAAAATATTCAGTACACAGGTAACAAGCGTTGACGTAAGCAAGAATCCGAATCTTAAGGAACTTGACCTTGCCAACGATAAGCTTACAAGCGGCATTGACGTTACAAACTGCCCCGAACTTACCTATCTTAATGTACACAGAACAGGCATCGGTAAGCTCGATGTTTCCAAGAACGCAAAACTTGAAGAACTCTATATAGCCGAAAATGACGGTATTGAACTTGTCGGTCTTGATAAGCTTTCATCTCTTTTAATTCTTGATGCAAATGACTGCGGACTCACAAAGATCGATGTTTCAAAGAACACAAATCTTACATTGTTGCGAATCGGCAATAATTCTATCGCTGCTATCGATCTCACCGGACTTGATCGCCTTACAAATCTCAGTGGAGCTCACCAGATATGTTATATAAACCTTATCAGCAATACATTTGACCTCACCCAATTATCTTACTGCGGATTTGATATTTCAAGAATGACCCTTAGTGAGGAAAATAAAGGTGTGACCCTTAGCGGAAATGTTCTTACATTTGATGAAAATACTGAAGGAGTTAACTATATCTACGATACCGGCATCGAAGATAAACCACTCTATGTAAAGCTCAAAGTAAAGGAAAGGCTCGAATCAAACTTTACTGTTTCCTATGTGGAAAACGACAAGACTGTAACAGTTACAGCTGATAAGTGGGAAGAAGTTCTTAAGGCAATGAACAACAAGAACACCGACTACGTTGTATATCTTAACAACGATGTCGAGGTCGCAAAGCTCACATTCCCGACAGCTGCAAAGGCTAAGAGCATAGCTGTTTACAGCCCAAGCGGAAAGACCATCACAACAGATGCAGCTTCCGTTACACTTCCTATCGATACAACATTCGGCAATATCAGCATCGAATCGACAGCAGCGAAGAACTTCACTATCACAGCAAGCAAGAACCTTGACATCAATGATTTCCATTCCGAGAAGCTCAAAACCTTAAAGGGCGGCGCAAAGTCTGTTCTTACATTCAACGAAGGTGCTGACAACACTGTAAAGGCTGACATCAGCGGCTTTGGCACGATCTTAGTCAATAAGTGTTCCGAAGCTGAACTGCTTGGTACAGTCAAGGCAACCACACTTAAGTTGAACGACAGCGCTATTGTAGTTGTAAAGAACAACTCCGTGACATTCACAAACATTGAAATTGACGGAAAAATAATGGCATCTATATGCTACGGCACGGATAATTTCAAGCCAATTACAGTAACAGGCAAGATCACGGCAGCAGACAATGCATGCAAGCTTTGTATTTACAAGCGTGATGAAAACAAGCAGAATGTATCATTCTCCGCAGGACAGACCGTTCTCACTGCAAAGACAGCAAGCCTTGCAAATGTTGAGGTATACGA
Organism: uncultured Ruminococcus sp.; assembly: GCA_900550695.1. Lineage (GTDB taxonomy): Bacteria > Bacillota > Clostridia > Oscillospirales > Ruminococcaceae > UMGS363. The sequence goes on along the minus strand of URTF01000017.1, from coordinate 15,825 downwards.
AGACAGCATGCCCGAGGGCGAAGTACGCTACACTCTTGCAAGAGTGGGTTCGGACATCAAGCTGCTTGAAGAAAAGCTCAAGGTCGTGACCCTCTACGAAGGCGGCATGAATGAGACTGTATATGCACAGTGGAGCGATGTTCTCAGCACTATTGCCGCAAACGCAAAGGCAGGTCAGAAGGACAATGAGTACCATGTAACTCTTCTTGACGATTACAATATGAACGGTGTATTCAAGATGCCTGCGGCTAAGACATACAGTTCGCTCAACCTCTCAAGCGAGCAGTCTGTCAAGACTATCACCTTCACAGGAAATATCACTCTCACAGGCTTTACAATATTCAACAACATCAAGCTCGATGCACAGAAAAAGTCAGGTAAGGAATTCAAGCCTACCGACTTCACAATTGCGGCAGGCAAGAATTCACTTCAGCTTGAATATGTAACCGCAAATATCAAGAGCATTACTTCAAGCGACGAGGTTGAACTCAAAGGCACTACTGTTGGTGCAGTGACTGCAAATTCCGTAAAGGTCTGGGCTAACAGTGAAAGCGAAATGTTAGGCTATGCGGCTATGGGCGCAGCATGGGACGGAAAAACCGCTCCGACGACTACCGTAAACATTACAGGCAACCTTACCGTAAAAAAACTGCTCGAATTGGAAAACAACAGCTCTCTTTCAGTCGGCGGTATCATCAACGCAGGCGAAATATTCGCATTGGATGATACTGTACTCGTTGTCAAGCAGCAGGCTAAGGGCAAAAACGCTCTCGTTATCGGCAAGAACGGTTTCGACAACAAATCCGGAAAGATCAAATTCGTTCTTGTTGACCCCGAAACGGAGAAAACGGCAGAGATCACCGAGAATCTTATCCTCGGTACTATCGCAGGTCCATACGCAGATCAGCTCGTCCCCTCGAATGACAATCTCACAGAGGCAGACAGCTACTATATCATCAAGGACGGCAAGAACCTTATCGCAAAGCCCAAGGCAACAGAAGGTCTTGTTACCGTTTTAGTGAACGGAAAGAAAGCCTACTACAAGAGCCTTGATGATGCTATCAAGGATATCAACGCAACGGGCAGCAAGGACGATACAGTCACTATCATGCTCACACAGGATATGTTCAGCAAGCCGATCGCAAAGCTCCCTCTCCCGTCGGCAGGAAAGTACGCTATGCTCATACTCAAGGCTGACTCCGATGTAACTATCAACATTACGGGTGACATTGCACTCACGGGTCATCTTCTTGTCGAAGATAAGATCTCCATTAACAAGGTAAAGGTGACCGGCAAGGGCGATAATATGACAACAGAGGTCGTTCCTGTCAGCATAAATGTCGGAAAATATATTTTATACCTTTACGGAAAGTGTTCCGCCGATCCGGAAACAGGCGCAAACCGCATTGTCAACATAAGCGGTCCGGGGCTATTCAACATAAACAATGATACCGTTATTACAGGAAAAGTAAACGGTACGGACGTTTGGGGTAAAGGAATTGACATAACGCTCGACGGTAAAAATGCAGCATTCGCAGGAATTATCCACGGATCGGCTCTAACGCTCACTTACGATAAGTCCATTTCCAAGAATGTTAAGTTCAAGGATATCAGCAGCAGCACTATCAAGCTTGTTATCAAAGACGGTGAAAATGCAATAGCCGTCAATGAAAATGACATAATTGCAGCCATTACGGGCGACTTTGTCGGCAGTAATGTTATCGTCAATGACAGCGAACTCAAAATAGTCCGTTCGGGCAATAACCTTAAGGCTGTCAAGGAAGAAAATGTTGTGTCGGTTGGAGCATACTATTCCAACGGAAAACTTGCAGCAACAAGAATTTATGACTCGGTTGCAAGCGCAATGAATGACATTTCGAGGATCAAGAACAAAGATATGAACTACAAAGTTCCTGTAAAGGAAAATGACGTCCTTGTTCTTCCAAAGGCTAAAACGTATGATTCAATTTATCTCGAATCCGACACCGCAGCCGTTATCACAACAGCCAAGGATCTCACCCTCACGGGCAATCTCTCTGTTGGCGAAAATATAACCGTCAACAAGGCTGACGGCAAGGCAATGAGCGTCAACCTCAACAATTACGGACTTTCGATTGAAGAAAATGCGCACATTGCTTATGATGCCGAAAACAAGGTGAGCCGCTTTGTAAATATCAGCGGCAAGGGCATTTTTATGGCAAGTGAAAATATTACAGTAAGCGGAAAAGTAAATGTCGGAAAATTCTCCGCACTCAAGACAACACTCGGCGAAGGATCTTCGTTCTCGGCTGCATTGATAGAGGCTTATGATGGCGATGAGCTGAATTACCCCGTAAAGATCGCAAAGAACGTTAAGTTCGGTGGTTTCTATGGCGAAACACTCACTGTAAATGTTTCCGGTCTTGAAAAGCCAAACACCCAGATCGCATCATTCACGGGCAGCTATATTGAATATTTCATACAGATCGGTGACGGTGATACCTACACGGTTGTTCCTTCGGGAAATAAGCTTATGGCTGTTGCAAAAGCCGATGCAAAAACAGTTAAAATGACTGTCAGCATTGATAATAAGAAAACAACATATATGTTCGACACATATGAGAATGCTGTAAAGGCAATTGCAAAGCTCGGCAGCGCAGATGCGGAATTTATTATCAATGTGACTGATGTTCAGCCTGCAAACGGCAAGCTCACTCTTCCGACAAAGGGCAAGTACAAGACCCTTGAGCTTTCTTCCTCAGAGGACGTTGTTATCAAGCTCAAGAGCGATGTTGCTCTCACGGGAAATCTCGTTGTTTCGGGAAAGATAACTCTCCAAAAGAACAATGGCGGCGCAAAGGACATTCTTAAGTTCACGACAAACGCAAAGGACAATTTTACGGTAACGGTCAAGGACGATGCCAATATCATAAACGGCAAACTCGTTATCGGAAAGAATATGACCGATATCCGGAACCCCGACGGTCAATAAAATCTAAACTCACAGCAGCGCACACTGTCAAAACGGCAGTGTGCGCTGCTCTTTTTTTGTACACATAACCAAATTTTATGTACCATATAACAAAAAAATATAGAAACGCTGTACAAACAGAACTTTTCGTGATATAATAGACAGGTGTTTTTATACTAAACACCATTTAAAATTTGGAAAAAATCAAGCCGACAATCTCGCATATATAGGATTTAGGCGCAGATTTTTTCCTGTATTTTATTGGTGTTTAGTATTATACCGATATCTATACATTTATCAGTGTTCGGTATCATCATATCACGAACGGAGAATATAAAATGGAGCATCATAAAAAACGCAGCACCTTTTCGGGAAAGCTCGGATTTGTTCTTTCCGCAGCGGGTGCATCTGTTGGACTTGGAAATATATGGAGGTTTCCTTACCTTGCGGCGAAATACGGCGGCGGAATTTTTCTGCTTATCTATATATTGCTGGCACTGACCTTCGGCTACACGATGATAACCGCCGAGACCGCTCTCGGAAGAATGACGCAGAAAAGTCCGGTCGGCGCATACAAGTCCTGCGGAAAATCCAAATGGCTCTCGCTCGGCGGCTGGATAAATGCGGTGATCCCGATACTTATCGTGCCTTACTATTCCGTTATCGGAGGCTGGGTCATAAAATATCTTGCCGAATATATAATGGGACACGGCAAAACGCTGTCGGCGGACGGTTATTTCGGGAGCTTTATCTCAAACGGAATCTCGACCGAGATATGCTTCCTGCTGTTCACGGCTATGACAGTCGGGGTCATTTTCGGCGGAGTGCGCAACGGGGTTGAACGTGTATCAAAATTTATGATGCCGATACTTGTTGTGCTTTCCGTGTTTATTGCCGTATATTCGATGACCCGTCCCGGAGCAATCTCAGGTGTAAAATATTTCCTTGTTCCGAATTTCGACAATTTTTCATGGATGTCGGTAGTTTCCGCTATGGGTCAGATGTTTTATTCCCTTTCGATCGCAATGGGAATACTTATAACGTTCGGTTCATATATGAAAAAAGACGTATCGATCGAAAAATCAACTGAGAATGTCGAGCTGTTTGACACGGGCATTGCAATAATGGCAGGACTTATGATAATTCCTGCGGTATTTGCATTTTCGGGCGGTGATGCGGGTGCGCTCGGAGCAGGTCCGTCGCTTATGTTCATCACGATACCGAAGGTCTTTGCAAGCATAAAAATGGGTTCGTTCGTCGGAATACTCTTTTTCTTCCTTGTGCTGTGCGCAGCCGTGACAAGTTCTATCGCACTGACCGAGAGTGCCGTTTCAACGTTTCAGGACGAGCTCGGCTGGGGACGGAAAAAATCTGCTGTCGTTATTACTATTATAATGGTACTGCTCGGAACGCTTTCCTGCCTCGGCTATGGCTCTCTTGCCTCGGTCGAGATACTTGGTATGCAGATACTTGACTTTTTTGATTTCCTCACGAATTCGGTAATGATGCCGATAGCAGCGATCGCAACCTGTCTGCTTGTTTCAAAGGTCCTCGGCGTAGAGAAGATCGAAGAAGAAATGACCGCAGAGAACGGAACTTTCAAGCGCAGGCGGATATTTAATTTTATGATAAAATATCTTTGCCCCGTTTTTGCGGCTATTATCCTCATAAGCTCGGTCGCAAATGCTTTCGGGCTGATATCAATGTGATGATGACAATGTGAATATCGCACCGAACTTTTAAAATAAAGGTTCGGTGCAATTATTATGTTATCAAAAATGATAGTAATATTTTTCTGATAACAAACATTGATTCTTAACAAATAGGCTGTATAATAAATAAATGGATCATTGATCCGAGTCAAAAAGTCGGGTAGACAACCGATGTCATTGAAGAAAAAAGAGCATTTTATACACCAATACAGCGTATTTGAGCCCATTCGGCGAAAATTCACATAATTAGAGGTAAAAAGTTGCTATTATATAATATTAACAAACGAACTTGTTGAAAGTTAAACAAAATCGACAAAAAAAATTGGCAACTTTTATCGCAAATGTGAATTGAAAGTAATTATCGTTCGTGTTATAATCTTAGTGTAAAAGTGTCAGATGTTTTCTCATTCTGCGGAAATTTTTGTGGAAAAAACTTGAATTTTATCCGAACAGTGAAAAAATATACGGGCATTTTGCTATATTCAAGTGCAAAGAGGGGTCTTTGCAAAGAATAATTTATCATGAAAGGATGATAATCATGGAATTTAAAAAGACAGTGGCAGGAATTTCCGCTGCTGCTATCGCTGTGACACAGGTCGCTGCGGTCATTCCTATGGGCGCATTCGCTGCAACCACAGCTGTTGACAGCGCTAACGTTCAGTTTGCTTTGAACTACAAGGCAGGCGGCACAACGAAAAGCGTTACAGCTGCAGCAAGCGCAAAGACAGCAACAGTAAATGCTGCCGATATCACTTCTGTAGATGGCTTCGGTCTTTCTTTCAGCGGTGCTATCACAAGTGCTGATCTTGCAGACGGCGACAAGTACACATTCACAGCAAACGGTCTTACCGTTACTGCAAAGGAAAAGGACACAAAATCTATTGACAAGACCGGCACAGTTTTTGCTGAAGCTGGTGGTCTTGACCTCGACGGTACAACTGTTGCAGGCAAGCTCGATGTTGAGAGTGCAGGTGCTGTTGGTGATACAGTTACTATCACTTACACCAAGGCAGCTACTGATATCAAGGTAGTTGACTCCACGGGTGCAGTTATCACTAACACAGTATCGGAAGAAGGAAAGTTCACTTTCGTTCTTACAGCTGATTCCGCAAGCAAGTTCACTGTTTCCGGTAACGGCGTGACGGTTAATAGCGTTAAGGTAACAACAACGACTGAATCTGAACTCACCATTGGAACCGCTGATCTCACAACAGATGGCAGCGAACAGACGGTTGCCGCAACAGGCGGTGTTGTCGGTGATAAGGTTACTGTTACATATGCTGAAACAGCTAATTTCCCTGAAGATGGCGGCGAAAAGAGCCTTACAATTGCAGATACTGCAGTAACAAGCAGTCCATATACTTTTACACTCACAGAAGATATGGTTACTAACGGCTTCAAGGTAAGCGGCAACGGTTATACTATCTCCAAAATCCAGCTTACACATACAGAAGAAACCGATCTTAATAAGAGCGGTGCAATCGAGGATACAAAAACTCCTGCTACAGTAACAGTTGAAGCTAAAAAGTTCGATAAAGTTGATCTCGTTGACGGCAGCGCCCTTACTGTTGGAACGATGAAGACCGGTGAAAACGATGGTACGATCACCATTAAGGCGGGCGACGTTGTTATTACAGAAAATACTGCACCTGCAGAAAGCTATACACTTAATGCAGAGCAGGCTGTTGCTGTACTGACAAACGGTCTTACTATCACAGGTTCGGGTATTAAGCTCTGCCAGGTTGGCTATAGAGTTAAGGGCGAAACAACACCGGGTCAGACAATAACCCTCTTTGAAGGTTCTGAAAGTGTTGTTTGGTCTGAAACCTATGCATCAGAAACACAGACTTGGGAAACACTTGTTGAAGATACTGCAAAGACAACCGTTTCCACAGACAAGCTTACTCTTGGAACTCTTGAGGCATTCAAGGACAAGTACGAAAACATCACAGCTACTTGGTCTGAACTCACAGCTGTAAAGGTAACTCCTGATCCTGTTGAACCTACAGAGGTTCCGGGAACACTTCCGTTCAGCACAGAAACAGACCTTTCCAAGAACTATATCAAGTTCGGTGCTGTTGAAGGCGCTGCAGCTGACGGCACTATCACAGTAGGCGTTAAGGACACTGACGGTGCTGCTGTTGTTCTTAAGGACGCAGAGGGCGTACAGCTCGATACAAAGACAGTTGCAGATGATGCAACTTCCGTAGTATTCACACTTACAGAAGAGCAGGCTGCAAAGGTTGCCGCTAACGGCTTTATCGTTGCAGGTACAAAGGGTACAGTTACTTCCGTTGCTTATGCTGCAAAGCAGGTTAACCCCGAGCCTACCGAAAAGACTACTGTAACAAAGGATATTGGCTTTACAGATACAGACGGTATTAATCTTGCTGACAAAAAGATCAAGATCAACGCATCCGAAATGGCTGCAGACGGCAAGATCACAGTAACACTTAAGGCTAACGTTACAAACGAGATCGCACTTAAGTCAGTTGCTGAGGGCAATGAAGTTATCGTTAAGGCTGCTCCTGCTGAAAATGCAACAGAAGTTGTATTCACACTTACAGCAGATCAGGCTGCAAAGGCTGCAGAGGGCTTTATCATTGAAGCTGACGCAGGCGTTGTAACAGGCGTTGCTTATAAGGCTAAGGAAGAAAACCCCGATCCGCCTGTAGACAAGTCACAGACTATCAAGGAAATTGACAACACCAAGGCTCCTATTTCCAAGGTTTCAGCTGCTACAAAGGCTAAGATCACAGTAAACGTTACAACTCTTACCGATGGCAAGGGCGTATTGTCGTTCTATACAAATTCTGCTGAAGAAAATGGCGGCGGATGGAAACAGGTAGATTACGGTACAGATGCCGCAGATACAGAGAATAAAATCACAGCAACCGGCGAAATGACCGCAACTGTTGATTTCCCGATCACAGACAAAGACCAATGGTATCAGATCGGTGTCAAGACCTCCGATCCCGATGTAATTAACGGTGAACTCGTTAAGATCGAATTTGTTAACGCTGACGACGAAACGATTTACACATACGATCCAAATGAGGCATCTATCGGAGCAGAAAACTTCACTTTCTCCACTCTTAAGAATGAAGAAATGAAGGTCGGCGATTCCTTTACTATCAAATACGACAGCAAGAATACACCGAAAAATGCTAAATATCGTATCAAGTACAAGATCCACGCTCCTAACGACCCGGGTGCCTGGGAAGATTATATTTATCCCGAAGTTGTAAACACCGGCAAGATCGATAACAGCAACAAGGCTAAAACAGGTCTTAATGTTACTTCCGCAACCGAGGGAACAGTTACAACATTTACATTTACAGCTGTTTCCAAGTCCACTGTTGAACCTTTCGGCATAACTATTGAACTTTCTCCGGAAGGAACTTGGAATGATACCCAGTATCCTTGGTTCGGCGACGTTTCATTCCTCGTTAAGTCTGCTGCTGATGAGGATACAACAAAGATCGCCATCAATGCAGCAAACTTCCCTGATGCTAACTTCCGTAAGGTATTGACAGCATACAGCTCTGAAACTGTTAAGAAAGTTCCTGTACTCACCGAGGAAGATATCGCAAAGATCACAGACCTTGGCAATGGAAAGCCCGGCGATGCTTACAAGGACGAAGTTGCAAACCTTGCAAAGGTTGTAAACTTCAAGGGCATTGAAAAGCTCACAGCTCTTAAGTCCTTCACACTTACAAACACACAGAAGAACTTCAAGGTTCTTGATCTTTCACAGAACACAGCTTTGACATCCGTTGATGTAAGCGGCTGCACAAACCTTGCTGATCTTAAGCTCCCTGAAACAGCTGCTATCGAAACACTTCTTCTCCAGAACACAGCTATCACAGCAGTTGATGTTTCCAAGTACACAGGTCTTAAGGTACTCAATGTTTCCGATACAAAGCTCACAGCTCTTGATGTTAAGGCTAATACAGAGCTTGAAACACTTGCACTTGCAAATGTAAAGGTAAAGGAACTCGACGTTAAGGCTAACACAAAGCTCAAGACTCTCGATGCTGCAAACTGCGGTCTTACAAAGATCGACGTTTCCGCTAACACACTTCTTGAAAATCTCGATGTTTCGGGCAACAGCCTTATCACTCTCGACCTCACAGGTCTTACAGCTCTCACAGCTGATAAGTTCAAGGCTGACAACAACAAGAGAAATATCGGCACAGTCGTTGACGGCAAGTATGATCTTAAGGATCTCGCTGCTGAAGGACTTGTTGTTGATAAGATGGGCGACATCAAGGGCGCAACACTCACAGAGGGCGTTCTCACAGACGTTGCAGGTAATGTAACATATACTTACGAGACAGGTCTTGCAACAGAAGGTCTTGACAAGGTCACATTCACACTCGCTCCCGAAAAGGTAACTTCCGAAAACTTTGAAGTTTCATATATGGACGGTGCAGAAAGTAAGTCCGTTGTTTGCGAGACATGGGACGAAGTTCTCAAGACAATGACCGACAAGAACGTTGATTACACAGTTGAAGTTAAAAAGGACGTTGCTGTTGACAAGCTCACAATGCCTACAGCTGCAAAGGCAAAGAGCGTTACTGTTGCCTGCACCGGAAATACTATCACAACAAAGTCAGCTTCCGTAACACTTCCGACCAATACTAAACTTGAAAATGTTAAGATCAAGGCTCTTGATAAGGACGGCAAGACACTTGCAAAGACATTCACACTCAATGCAAGCAAGAATCTTACAGTTGCAGGCGGACTTGAAATCGAGGCACAGGCATCAACTATCAAGGGTGGTGCAAAGTCTGTTCTCGAAACAGTTCAGTCAGTTAATGAGTTCAATTCTGCAATAACAGGCTTTGGTACTGTTCATGTTAAGAACGGAGCTGTTACATTCAACAACACCGTTAAGGTAAAGGAACTTGCTGTCGAAAACGGTTCTGTAGTTGAGATCGGCAAGAATGCTGCAGTTACAGTTACAAACATTATAACAAGCGGCAGCGTTGCAAGCAAGCTCGTTTATACCGATGCCGAATACAAGCCGGTCGCTGTAACAGGCAATATCACAGGCAATGTCAAGCTCGAAGTTGGCATCAGCTACAAGAAGACTGCTGCTTCCGCAGGAGAGGGACAGGAGCCAGCTGTTGAAACAGTCAGCAGGTTCGCTAAGGACGATGTTGTTCTCGTTTCCAAGAATGTTAACCTCGCTGCTGTTGACGCATCCGAATCTCTCCCTGAAGGCACAACACTCGGCAGAGATAAGTCCGACATTAAGGTAATGGATACCGTTGCTACAATGAACGGCGTTGAATATGCACAGTGGAGCGATATCACAAGCACGATCGCTGCTGTTGCAAAGGCTGACAAGAACTTTGCTAAAACTGCGGTATATAATATCACACTTTCCAAGGAACTCGATGCTAAGGGCGCACTTAAGATGCCTGCAGCAGGTACATTCGGCGAACTCGTTATCAAGAGCGACGCTGCTGCACAGACTGTCAAGTTCACAGGCAACCTCACACTTACAGGCAAGACAACATTCGAGAATGTTAAGCTTGATTCCGTAAAGACAGTCAAGGGCGTCTCCACTTCCTATGATTTCAGCATCTCCACAGGCAAGAATGAGCTTACTCTTAACAGCGTAACAACTGAAAAGAGCATCAAGACCATCACTTCAAGCGGCGTTGTAAACCTCGACAGAGTAACAGTTGGTACAGTAACTGCTGCAACAGTCAACGTTACAAAGACTACCAGCATAGTTCCGGGCGCTGGCGCTATCAACGGTGAGGAAAAGTCATGGGAAGGCAAGGATGTTGCTGCAAGCTCCGTAACAGTTAACGGCAACCTCACTGCAAAGACCGCTCTCAACCTCAACGGCGACAATGCAAGCCTCACAGTTAAGGGCATTGTAAATGCAATGTCTATCGAAGCTGAAAAGGATACTGCAACACTCGCAGTTTACACACAGCCAAAGGGCAAGAACGCACTCGTTATTGGCAAGAACGGTGTAACAGCCGCATCTAAGAGCCTCAAGTTCGTTCTCGTTGATTACACATCAGGAAAGACTGCTCATATCACCGAAGACATTGTTCTCGGTACTATCGCAGGTACTTATGCTGATGAATTCGTTCCTTCCAACGATAACCTTGACACAGAAGATTCTTACTATATCCTCAAGAGCGGCAAGAACCTCATTGCGAAGTCCAAGACTGCTGCTGCAGATTACGTTAATGTAAAGATCAACGGCAAGACAGCTCGTTACAAGACTGTTGACGAGGCTATCAAGGACATTTCCGCAACAGGTAAGTCCACCGATGTCGTTGAGATCACTATCACAGACAAGACATTCAAGGATGCAGTTGCTAAGCTTCCGCTCCCAACAGCAGGCAAGTACAAGACACTTACTTACAAAGCTGCTGATGCTGTTACTGTTAAGGTAACCGGCGATCTCGCACTTACAGGTAACCTCGTCCTTGATAATGTTGACATCGAAAAGGTTACAAAGGACGGCAAGTCAACTGCTGCATTGAACGTAAATGTCGGCAAGTATGAGCTTTATGCTGACGGCTGCTACCTGAATAAGACAGCTGATGCTGCAGAGGGCAGTGGCGAATACAGTGCGGTTGCTAACATCAGCGGCACAGGTAAGTTCACTACAGGTATTGACATTGTTGTAAGCGGCAAGGTAAACGGCACAACACTTGTTCTCCAAAACAGCAAGGTAACTCTCGACGGAGATAGGGCTGCATTCACAGGCAGCATCGAAGCAAACAGAGACTGCACATTCTCCTACACGAATGCAAAGAACGTTAAGTTCGTCAATATCACAGGCGACAATGCAAGCAGTCTTAAGCTTGACGGTGCAGCAGTTGCGGAAAATGCAGTTCTTGCATCTATCACAGGCGACTACACCAAGGATGCTGTTGTTGTAGACGGTGAACTCAAGGTAGTTCGTTCCGGCAATACCCTCAAGGCTGTAAAGGCTGAAAACGTTGTTGAAGTTAACGCTTACAAGAATAACGAAGACTTTGAAAACAAAAATATCGACAAGGTAAGAGCTTATGACTCCGTTGCAAGCGCAATGAACGACATTTCAAGGATCAAGGACAAGAAGGCTTGCTATGAAGTTGCTGTAAAGACCGGTGATGTTCTCGTTCTTCCTAAGGCTAATACCTACTATGGAATCGAACTTACAGCAGATAAGGCTGCAGAGATCACAACAGCAAAGGATCTTACCCTCACAGGTAACCTTAATCTCAACGAAAACGTAACTCTCAATAAGGCTGACAAGAAGGCAATGACAGTTAAGCTTGGCAGCTACGCATTCGTGATCGACAAGGATGCACATGTTGCATACGACGCTGAAAAGAAGGTAAGCCGGTTCGTAAATATCGATGGCAGCAAGGGTGGATTTTTTGCCGACGGTGATATCACAGTAAGCGGCAAGGTTAATGTTGGTTACTTCAGAGCACCGAAGACAACTCTCGCTGACAATGCATCATTCGCAGCTGCAATCATCATTGCAGAAGGCGGCGATTCGCTCAACTACAATGTTAAGAACGCAAGCAAGGTCAAGATCGGTAATATCCTCGGCAAGGGCAATATTGTACTTAACGTTGACGGCGAGATCGCAGATAAGCAGATCGCTGTTCTCACAGGCAACTATCGTGCAGAATCTGTAACTATCGGCGACGGCAAAACTTATGTTGCAGTTCCAAAGGGCAACAAGCTTATGGCTGTTGCAAAGGCAAATGCAAAGGCAGCTGCATTGACTTTAGACGGAGAAACAACATACTTATTCGACACATATGAGAATGCTGTAAAGGCAGTTGCAAAGCTCGGCGATGCAAAGACAGAGATCGAGATCGATGTAACAGACGTTCAGCCTGTAAGTGGCAAACTTGCACTCCCGACAAAGGGCAAGTATGAAACACTCACTATCACTTCCGATAAGGCTGTTACACTTAAGGTCAACAGCGACATTACCCTCACAGGTAACCTCGTTATCGGCGGCAAGGTAACACTCCAGAAGAAGGAAGGCACAGCAAAGGATCTTCTTAAGTTCAAGTCCGCAACGGACAAGAAAACAAAGAAGGCTCTTTACACCGTAACGGTTGTTGACGACGCAAAGGTTGTTAACGGTTCAGTTAACGGCGAGCCGATCGTAAATCCGGAGCCAACAGAACCCGAGCCGGCAGAGAAGACTGTCGTTAACGGTGAGATCGGTGATAATGGTTATACAAACGAAACAGGCGTTGACCTTTCCGCAAACGTTCTGAAGATCGCAAAGACAAACGTTGCTGCAAAAGGTGTTATCACAGTTACTCTTAAGGATAACGTTACAAGCGCGATCGTTCTTAACGATGCAGACGGCAATGAGCTTACAAAACTTATTCCCTATGCAGGAGCTTCTTATGTAATGTTCACTCTTACAGCTGACCAGGCTGAAAAGATCACAGCTAACGGCTTTACTGTTACAGGTGATGCAGGCGTTGTAACCGCTGTTAAATACGCTGATCCCGTAACCGGCGAAGAAAAGGGCGAAACGTTCGGTACTCTTGACTACTCCGGTTCGGTTGACCTCGCATTGCATGTTTTGAAAATAGAAGCAAAAAGAGATGTCGCTGCAAAGGGTACTATTACAGTAACTCTTCAGGATGCTGTAGAAAATTCAATCGAGTTCAAAAAGTCAGCAGAAGGCGAAGCTATTAAAACTGTAGAGCCTACATCGGGAAGCAATACCTATACTTGGGAACTCTCCGATGAAGATGTAGCTTTCATCAAGGAAAACGGCTTTTACATCTGTGGAACAGCTGGCGTTATAACATCTGTTACTTACGCAGCTCCCGAAATTACCGGTATGGATGACTGACAACGATTCGTAAGACATCTAAGCTTCTCAAAGCAAAAAGCTGAAAAAACAGCTTAAAAAATAAAAAACGGGCAGTCTGTCATAGGCTGCCCGTTTTTTTATGATATTGTGTTTTTTAATAAAAACTATTGACTTATTGAACAAAACATCGTATAATAAATGTATAGAAATTTATTTTTTTATGAAATTATTACAGAAAGGCGGAAACCATTATGAGATTAAACGGAAAAGTCGCTGTTGTTACGGGCGGAAGCAGAGGCATCGGTTTTGCTGTTGTCAAAGCTTTTTTGAAAGAAGGCGCTTCGGTCATTCTTTGCGCAAGCAAAAAAGAAACAGCCGATAAGGCGGTTTCCGACATAAAGGCAGAATGTCCCGATGCAAAGGTCGAAGGTATTTTCCCGAACCTCGCCAACTTTGCGGAGGTAAAAGAAACAATGAACGGCATTGCCGAAAAATACGGCAGGATAGATATCCTCGTCAACAATGCAGGCGTTGCCGATATGATGAAATTCTCCGATTATACCGAAGAAAATTTCGACAGGGTAATGGATCTCAATCTGAAAGCTGTATTCAACTGCTCGAAAGCGGCTGCTGATATTATGACGAAGCAGGGTTCGGGCGTTATCCTCAACACCTCATCTATGGTAAGTGTTTACGGTCAGCCGTCGGGCATCGCATATCCGACATCGAAATTTGCGGTGAACGGCTTTACGCTCTCGCTCGCAAGGGAACTCGGACCGTGCGGAATAAGGGTAAACGCAGTTGCTCCCGGCATTACAGAAACGGATATGATGAAATCCGTTCCGAAGTCGGTGATAGAGCCGCTCGTTGCGCAGATACCGCTCAGACGTCTCGGACAGCCCGAGGACATCGCGAATGCTTTTGTTTTCCTCGCATCGGACGAGGCTTCATACATCACGGGCGTTGTTCTTCAGGTGGACGGACTTGCACGGTCATAATACAGATCATCATTAAATTAAAAAAACAAGCAAAAGCTCATAGCCTGTTTCAACGGCTGTGAGCTTTTGCTTTATTAGTATGAAAAGAACAGGAACTTTATTGATGAGGTGTCTGTTTTGTGTGTGAGTTGGTATATGTGTACAAAAAAACGGACACGTTGACGCTGATATTGAGCAGTGTGCTTGACAATTGATAAAGAGAATTATATAATAATTATTAGAATTTATTCCTTTATTATATACAATTGCCGAGATTTTTTGAACCATTATTACATAACGCATTGAAGAGAATAAAAGAAATTGAGATTTACAGTGTAAATTCAGATGTTATATTGCGGTTGATTTTGCAGATAAAGAACATGATGATCTGCTTAATGGGTTGAGTTTTCATATAATGAAATAAGGAAAGAACGAAATGGAAGAATTGTTTAAATCGGATTTTTTCAATAAGCTTAGTGATAAAATTAAAGGTAACACAACGCCGGATACTTCTGATTTTAATATTTTTAAAGTTCTTGGTATTGAAAGTAAAGAAGTTCTGATGTGCAGATTCTTGGGAGAGTTGCTTGATCCTAACGGTAAACATGGCTGTGGTGATTTGTTTTTAAAGAACTTTATTGAAAATGTTTTAGGCGATACAATCAAATGTGATATTAATAAAACACAGGTCGTTCTTGAAGAGGGTATAGATGATAAACGCCGTGTAGATATTGTAATTTATGCAAATCAAACCATTTACCCAATTGAGGTCAAGATATGGGCACGTGATCAGAATAATCAGATTTATGATTACTATAATTTTTATTTCAAAGGAAATGAAAATGGTAAAATATATTATCTGACACCTACAAAAAATGTTCCGTCTGCAAAAAGCGTTAACACACTCACAGAAAATCAATATAAGTGTATTTCATTTAAAAATGAAATACGGGGATGGCTGAAAAGTTCAATAAAAGAATTAAATGATGGAATTATAAAATCAATATGCAATCAGATGATTTATGTGATTGATAAAATGGTGGAGGAAAATGTTATGAGCCAATTGATTTGTGACGAAATTAATGACTACGATAAAGCTCATGCAATAAAAAAAATACTTGATTCAAAAGAAAATATTGAAAATTATTTTAAGAATAAATTCTTAGATACATATATTAATGACATTGAAGATAAAAAAGCTTATACGTTTCGTTTGGTGAATGATAATTCTGATGAAAAAAAGGCAGATAGATTTCGTGAATGTGTAGTTTTAAAAAATAAAAAGACTATTGCATATTTATGTGTTGATACTAGAGCGTGTCTGAAAACAAAAAGTTGCACAAAAAGCACTCGAATGGTATAATA
>URTF01000016.1 GCA_900550695.1 uncultured Ruminococcus sp. | reverse complement strand
GACGTAAACTTTAATTTTGTGCAACTTTTTTCAATAATATACTTTTTCAACAGACTGAAACGGTACTGTCATGTTTGACGACAGTACCGTTTTTTATGATTCTGCAAATATAAATTTCATTCCGTATTTATACAAACCTGCGGAATAGAATAATTACACATTATGCAGTAAATAAAGTTTTACCAATTCCGAAACGAACGCATAGCTTTCCTTTGTTCCGAGGTTCTGCGGTTCGATACCCTTGCCAATAACGAGCAGCGGAACATACTCCCTTGTATGGTCTGTACCCCTGAATGTCGGTGCGCAGCCATGATCGGCGGTTATCATCACGCAGTCGTCCTCACCGAGCAGCGGCAACAGCTCTCCGAGCTGCTCATCAAAGCGGTTCAGCGCAGCTGTATAACCCTCAGCATCACGCCTATGACCGTATTTCATATCAAAATCGACAAGGTTCGTGAAACAAAGACCCGTAAAGTCTTTTTTCGCATACGCTATCGTTTTTTCCATTCCGTCGTCGTTGCTTTTCGTGCGGACGAACTCGGTTATGCCTTTTCCTGCAAAGATATCGTATATCTTTCCGACTGCGATCGTGCTTGATCCCGCATTTTTGAGTGTGTCGAGCATCGTATCCTCGGGCGGAACGAGCGAAAAATCGTGCCTGTTTGCTGTTCGCACAAAATTCGGGTACTCTCCCTCGAACGGACGGGCGATAACTCTTCCGACGCTGTATTCTCCCGTCAGTATCTCACGTGCGATACGACAGTATTCATACAGCTTTTCGGGCGGTACGAGCTTTTCATGCGCTGCGATCTGGAAAACGCTGTCGGCGGAAGTATAGACGATCAGCTTTCCCGTTTCAAGATGCTCCCTGCCGTAGTCAAGAATTACCTGCGTTCCCGAATAGGGTTTGTTGCAGAGCACACCGCAGCCGGTTTTTTCCTCAAAACGCTTGATAACCTCATCGGGGAAACCGTTCGGGAACGTTGGGAGCGGCTTTGGCGAAACCACTCCCGCAAGCTCCCAGTGTCCCACGGTCGTGTCCTTTCCCATTGACTTTTCCCGAAGCCTGCCGTACATTCCGCACGGCTTTTCGACGGGCGGATCCATCGAAACTCCGTCGATATTGTAAAGTCCCGCATTTCTCATATTCGGAACATTCAGCTTTCCCGTTCGGAAACAGTCGCCGAACGTGTCTGCACCGACGTCGCCGAAAAGGTCAGCATCGGGTTCATAGCCTATTCCTGCGCTGTCGAGAACGATAAGAAAAACTCTTTTCATTTTAGCAACGCTCCTTATTATGCCGATTTTTTCGACTTGCTGCTTGTTATTCCTGCGTCCTTGAAAAAATTTATTTCATTTGCGGACAGCGAAGAGGTATCGGTGTAGTAATCGGAGAGGACAGTGCCTTTCACCATAAAATACACCTTTACCGTTAATGTACTCTGGTCGGCGGCATAGCCGTAATAACGATCGGTGACTATACGGCGGTCGGACTCCTCATTTGCATCTGCAAGGATCTCAAACAACATACTGCTGTTGTTTTTTTCAAGATAATTTTTGAAATTCCTGAACACCGAACTGTCGGAAAGCTTTATCGCTGCGGTCGTTTTGCCTTTATTTGCGGCTTTGGCGATCTGCGAAACGAGCATATCATAAGCCTCGTCACTGTCCTCGGCAACAAGACCTTTCCTTGCATAATAGTTCATGCTCGTATCCGAGGTACTCTCGGGGTAGGTGAGGGAAGTGTTGCATGGCTTATGCGACTTTGCAAATTCAGCACTTCCGGGGAGGAAGTATTTGTAGCTCTTGTTTTCAACATAAGGCGTTACGGGATCGTCCCATGTAAGGTCGATATCGTACCATTTCTTTTTCAGATAGACCTTGTTCCACATATGATTTTCGGTGTGACCGTCGCTTGCGGTAGCTCTTCCGACAACGTTGACGGTCTTTATTCCTGCCTTTGCACAGATATATCCGAACGCCCTCGCATAGCCCTCACATACGGATTTTCCGACTATCATCGAGCCGTAGGCGGCATGAGCGGAGTTCAAAGACTCATCATAGACCGTGTGATCCACGATATAATCATGTATATAAAGTATCTTGCTGTAAGCGGAAGTATCTTCATCGAATTTTGAAGTGACCTTTTTTGCAACGGCGTCCATTTTTTTCATCATTTTCTCCGCCGATTCCTGATTAAAAGTGTATTTAAGGTCAAATTCAGTCTTGTTGCTGTAAATAATGTAGGAAACGCCCTTGACATTGAAAGCTATCGAGTCCTCATAAAAAATTATGTCGGCAAGATTGCTTACAAGGTTCTGATCGAGCGATTTGTTATAGGTAAATGATCTTTCATGATTAAGTGCAGCCTTTCGCAGCTGGATATAAACCTCCTTGCCCGTTTCCGAAAGCTTCGAGTAATGATAGGGCAGCATCTGCTTTTCAAGCGCCGTTGTTTCAGCCGCATAAGCCGTCACTGCGATATCGGGCAAAGCCGTACCGGTGGGAAGTCCTGCTGCGAGCGTAAATGTCATTACTGCCGCTATAAGCGCCGAGATCAGTTTTTTCATTTGAAAATATCCCCCTTTATTTATATTGAACAACACCGTACAAAGCAGCTCTGCACGGTCGGATTCATTTGTTGTAATTGTTCTTTGCAGAAGGATAATCCTTGCTGCTGTTTTCAGTGTAGGTCTGACCCATTATGTCATCGCTGACCATGAAATACCCGTAACCGCCGCTGATATCGTCCGCCGCACAGTCAACGTTGTACCATTCATCACCGATCTTTACCTTGTTCCATGTATGTGCATTTCCGTCAGCGTCCGTTCCCGCAACAGTTATCGAAGTAAGTCCTGCCCTGATACATATATACTGGAACGCATAAGCATAGCCGTCGGAAACTGCCTTTCCGATAACGAGCGGTCCGTAAGCCGCCTTTGAATATGAATTCGGCTCGGAATCATCGACCTGTGCGACCGCCGTGATATGATCGTGGACGGCAAGCAGCTTTGCATAAGCGTCCGCCTCGGGTGCAAATGCAGCAATGACCTTGTCAGCCTCCTTTGCGACCTGACTCGAAACGCTTTCGTCAACGCCCTTTGTGTTCGGATAGATCAGCCTTGCATAAGCATTATCCGTGCTTATCCCGTTGTATTCGATGCTGACCGTTCCGAATGTGAGCGGATCCTGACAGCAAAGTATATCGGCAATGCCGAGAAGAGTCTTTTCACTTATTCTTGATGAAATTTTAACGGAGTTCTTATGCGCAAGAACAGCCTTTCGGATATCCCGATAGCATCTCTGTGCCTGCGTTGAAAGCCCATCGTACTGATACGGGAGCATGACCTCGTCAGCCGATCTCTGTACAGGCTGTGCAGGCTGCAAAGGTGCGCCGATCTCTGTTCGTGCAAGGCTTTCGGCGCAGGTATCTGCCGATACTCTGAAAGCGGAAAGCGTTCCGACCATTGCGATCGCCGCTGCGGCAGCTAAAATCCTGCTTGTGATATTCATTTTTTCGCCGCCTCCTCTTTCGTTTCGGGTATGTCTGTTTTAAGACCCAAATTTTTATAGTTCTTAAGATCATCTTCTTCTATAAGCTCGGGATAATTGAAATAATCGCTTATTGCCGAACCCTCGTAAACAAGCACAGCCGTTACCGTCCTCTGCTCGGGGTCGGAAAAATACCACACTGAATTCGTTTTCAGTGCCGCTCCCGACGTTTTTTTCACCCTTCCGAGCAGCTTTTTCATTGCCGCACGGTCGCTGTATTCGATATGGTTAATGAAATTTCTGTACGCCCTGCTGTCAGCAAGCTTTATCGTTGCGGACAAGCCGCCCGTTTCCGCTTCGGCCGTGAGAAGCTTTTCGAGCATTTTCATCGCATCGGAGTTGTTTTCCGCACAAAGCTCACTCTCAACATAATAATCTCTCGTTTCGTCCGCAGGATAATATGTTCCCGCAAGCGGCTTGGCAGTGTGATCCTTCGCAATATCCATATCGGACAGCATGAAATAATCCCACGTCAGATTGTCCCTGAAGTTTGAAACAGAGTCGTCCCATGTAATGTCAACATTGTACCATTTGTTATCGCAAAGCACCTTGTTCCAGCTGTGACTTACTCCTCTTGAAGTGCCGAGAACGGTTATGCACTGTATGCCCGACAGCCTGCAGACATACGAGAAAGCCGCACTGTAACCCTGACATACGGCTCTTCCTTCAACAAGAGCGCCGTAGGCATAGTGCGTGTAGCCGATATAAGCCTCGGGGTCGCTTTCAAGGAAATATTCACAGTTTTCGGCTATCTCATCATGGATATAAACGATGCGGCTGTATTCGTCCCCGATGCGCCGAGCCTTTTTTGCTATCTTTTCGGCTTTTTTCTCCATTTCGTCAAGCATTATGCTGTAGGTGAAATTATCTATCGCATAGGTCGGAGTAAATGTTGTACCTGCCGCAGTGGATTCAGCGGATATTCCGCCGAGGTTGAAAGCAAGGTCATCGTTGTAAAGCATAAGCTCGCATATCGCATTATAGCTGTCAGCATTTTTCAGTGCGATAGTGCTTATCTTTTCGCTGTTGTTCATAACGCCCTGACGGAGATGAACATATATATTCTGCTCATCGGGGGAGAGCGACGAATAAAAAAGCGGCAGTCCCTTCTTTGCATCGGAGAGCGTCGCCGCCTTGTAATCAGCGTAAACAGCCGTCCCCGAAACGGAAAAAACAGTCACCGCAGCCAGAAACAAGCCGCAGAGCCGCCCGATCAGAGTTTTTTTCTTCAATTTCTGCTCCTTTTGTTTTTTTGTTCTTCCACATTATGCCGGAAATCCGGCTTTCTTTTTTCTATAGGTCATCTATAATAAAGTTTACCATACAAAGCTCTGAAATTCAATAGTTCAGGGCATTTTGATATCAAATTGTAAACACTTTGAACAGGAAGTGATGCACATACCAAGGTTTATGCTCAGTCTGTTGAAAAAGTATATTATAGAAAAAAGTTGCACAAAATTAAAGTTTACGTTAATTCTGAAAGAATTTCGCTTTGTTTAAAGGGTGGCAGGGGTCAAGGAAACAGCGTCCCTTGTCGCAGGTCAATTTGACCTTTAGCAGAAGCGAAATACTCTAAACAGACAGCTAATGCATTGCTGCGATAAGCGTAATCGGTAACAAATAAATAGGCGCAATTCACATCAAAAAGGGAAAACGAAATATGAGAAATAAATTTCGTAAATCCCAAAAATGTGAATTGCGCCAATTCTATTTTCCTAAACCAAACTATCCTCGGCGAATAAACGTGAGGAGCGAAGCGACGAGCGTTTTAAGCCGACAACATTTGAACGGCTATGGGATAGGAATAAGAAATCATGGAAAAGGTGTTGGGTAGAATTTAATCAATGTATCGTTCATAACAGTAACATCTTTGAAACAGCTCATATCCTATCCTTAAAAATCTTCGTGAGCAGTATCGCAGCTATCAAAGCACCTGCGGAAATGCAGAGAAGCACTGCCGTTTTTGTGTCTGACGAAGCGGACGAACTGCTGTCGGACGGAATCTGCGGACGGTTTTGGCTGCTGTTTTCATCGGCGGTACTCCGATCGCTGTCCTGCTTCGGCGAGGGGTTGACCGAGTTTTCGGAGCGGTCGGAGGACTTGTCTGTGCCAATATTATTATTCTCGGCAGCCGATGTATCGGAATTTTCGGAGCTGTCATTTGATGTATTATCGGAAGAAGCTTCATCCTGTGCAGGCTGTGAAGCCTCGCCGTTCGGAGGTTCGGGAGCGTTAGTGCCGTCCGATGGAGCGGCGGTTTGTTCATTCTGTTCGGGAACGGTAGTTTCAGCTTTTCCAGTGTCATCGGAGGAACCGTTTGTCTGCGGTTCGTCCGATGAAGTATTGCCCGAAGTGTCACTGTTTGTCGGCGGCTGAGGAGCATCTCCGCTCGGTGCTTCACCGTTCGGAGGTTCGGGAGGATCGCCGTCAAAGCTTGGCATCTGACCGTCCGAATTATCGGAATTCGGCATTTCGGGCGGAGTTCCGTTTAGATCACCGAAATTTCCGTTCGGAGGAATGCCGAAACCGCCGTCCTGCCTGCCGCCGCCCATTCCGCCGCCGTTCATCGAACCCATTGCGCTTATGCTTACGGACGAGCCGCTTATGAGTGCTGAGCTGTCCTCGGACTGTGCATCGGAGGTGGAGGGGATAGTTCCGTCAAGCTGACCTCTTACGCTTTCCGCACGGAGAGTGCAGAATTCCTTGAGTGCGACAGCGCCCTCGGTGAACTCATCATAGGTGCAGAATTTTGTCGTGTCTTTTTCGACATAGGGTGAGATAAGTGCGGTCACACGGTCAATTTCTTCCTCAAAATATCCGCTCTCGAAATAATTTGCGATGAATTCGGAAAGAGCTTCGTGGTAAAGCTCGGTGTATTCCTCATTGGCGAATATCCAGGCGAGCATAGGACGTGAATCTGTATCGCCGCCCGAAACGGGTGAGTCGATAGGGTAATTTATCATCGAAGTGCTGTCGCTGCCGCCGACAAAGCCGCCGAAAGCGAGATTGTAATCCCAAGGTATCATCGATAAAATGCCGTCTTTTTCGTATAGATAATAATTGTGTATCATCGAGCCTGTGTAGCTGTCGAAATTGCAGACGAAATTGTGAACGGCAAAATATTTTATCACCGCATCGACATCAACAGCCGAAGCCGCATCGTCCGAGTTCAGAACTTTGAGCGAATTTATGAGCCGAGTTTTGTCGGAGTCGGTTATATCGGTCTTTGCGCTGTCGAAAATGTTCTCGTAGCTGTCGAAATCATCATCGGTGTAGATAAGCTTCACATCGTCCGAACCCATGCCGCCGAAGCCGCCATTATTCCCCTTTCCGCCGCCGGAATTGCCCATTTGCGGCAGCTGAAAATTGTTTTTTGGCGAAGTTTCTGTGCTGTCCGAGGTGTCATTTTCGGTGTTGGACTTGTCAGATTTGCTGAAATCGAAATCGTCCTGATCGAAGTCTTTTCCGTTTCCTCTGCCGCCGCCCATTGACATACTGTCGGGCTTGTAAAGGTTGCCCGTGCTGTCATAATTGCGTTCGAGAAAGCTGTCCTCGACCGCCTCAACGGCAAGATACAGTCCCCAGTCCTCGCCGTTGACGGTGATATACGCAAAACTGCAAAGCGGAGAGCTTACACCTGCATAGTTCATCATCGTGTAGCAAAGATAGTCTTTCATATAGGTGTTGTCTTGGATTATATTATTAAGGCAAAGCTTGTCAAGACCGTGGTAGGTCGTTGCATCGCTGTAATGGTCGAATTCAAGCTTGAAGCTGTAGCGGTCGCTGCCGTAGTTTGCAACTTGGCTCAGCGAGGTGTTTCCCTTTGCACGGATAGCAATGTTTTTGTAGCTTTCGCCGTCGATAACAACTGCGCAGGAGGAGTATTCCTCGCTTTCGCAGTTTTCAACAAAGCTGTCCCAATCGTTCATAACGATGTCAATGGAGTGTACATAAGATGTATCGAAAAGCCGTGATTCATAGCCGAGCGTTGTTGATGCGGCTTGGATCCCGACAGCGTTGGGGAAGCAGAGCATAAGCGTGACGGCAAGACACAGAACCATTACAGCGGCGCATATTCTGTTAAAGTGTTTGCTTGTTGACATTGTTTTTTCTCCCTGTTTATCCCATATATTCGCCGTTGAAGCTTACAAGGACAGCACTTTGGACGCCGTTCATCTCGGAGAGGATATTCACGAAGTCGGTGTTGTCGTCCTTAAGGCGGATTTCGTAGTTGACTTCAACTGCGCCGTTTACAGCGGTCTTGCTCTTGACGGTGCAGCGCTGTGTCTGCTTGGTGAGAAATTCGTGAGTGGCGGCTTCGCTTTCGTGGCTGTCGCACTTGATAACGGCAATATAAGGATTGATGTGTGCTTTTTTATTTACGAAGATGATAAGGACTGCGCCGATGATGATACTGCCGATAACGGCGAGAGGTATCATTCCTGCGGCGAGGACGATGCCAGCGGCTATCGACCAGAAGAGGAATGCGATATCGAGCGGTTCTTTTATAGCCGTGCGGAAACGGACGATGGAAAGTGCGCCGACCATACCGAGAGAAAGAACAACGTTTGAAGTCACGGCAAGGATAACAAGGTTGGTTATCATCGTAAGCGCAATGAGCGTTACGCCGAAGCCCGAGGAATACATCACTCCCGAGTAGGTCTTTTTATAAACGAAGAAGATGAAAAGTCCGAGTCCGAATGCCAGCACGAGCGAAATTGCCATATCGAGCAGGCTCACGCTTGTAACATTTTCGAGAAAGCTTGATTTAAAAATATCGTTGAAGGTCATTGTTTATTACTCCTTTATGATAGTATGTTTATCCGTAGATACGGCAGGCGGCGTATTTGGAAAAGGACGAGGTCTGCCTGCTCCCGAGCTGGACGGCTTGTTCTATCGCCGAGGGGAGATATTCGTCCCATTTTACTTCGAGGATAATGTTCTCACCCGATGGAACGGTCACGCAGTTCGGGTCAAGAAGCTCGGTTGAGTCCATTCCCGTGCGTATGTCATAGTCGAGCGTTACACGGACATTTCCAGCAGGATAAACGAATGCCTCACGGGTGTAGTCGACTATCGTTTTCGGTTTTAAAAGCTGTGTGTCCATTTTGAACGCAAGCTCGTTGATAAGCTCGTTTTTGCTGTCACGAACGGGAATTTCCTGTGCGAGCAGGTCTGCCTGTTCGTATGTCAGCGGTGCGCTCAGCTTTGAGGAAAGCCCTCCGAACTTTGACTTTTTTTCAAGTCGGATAAAGGACGTGTCGCCGTTGTAGTAACGGATACGGAACTTTTCACGCTGATTAACACCGTTGAGCTTTTCGAGCAAAGCCTTGTCGAAAATATTGTCGAAGTAAAGACTTCGTATAAAATATTTTCCGCCGACGGTGAAGCTGTCGTGCCGCATAACTGCGGAGAGCCGCATACGGAGCGTTGCCATATCGGCAGGGGTTATCGAATGTTTATATTCGTGACGGAATTTCTGCTCCAATTTCATCTTCCTTTCGTTAGATTTATACTAAATTTTAAACTGAAAGTGTACAAAAAATCAAGCAAAAGCTCGTAGCTGTTTAACAGCTTTATATGGCTTTTGCGCCGATTTTTTGTCTACACTTTGATTAAAAATTAGTATTAACTTATGCTTAACTTTGATTTAAAGTATAAAACCCGAACCTTAGAGCAACCTTAGAAAAATTTGGTTTGTGTAACAGCAGTCGGACTTTTTTCATATTATGGTTATAGGCAGAGCCATACAGCTTTGCACTGGCATACACAGAAAGGAATGCTTTAAAATGAAAAAAAGGATCCTTATTGCAGGCGGCGATCTGCGCTTTGTAAAGCTTGCAGAATTTCTGGAGGAAAACGGCTGCTTTGTAAATACGATAGGTTTTGACAACGGCATAAGCATGAGCGGCGGTGTGCATAATTTCCGCAGTCTTATCTCGCTGAACGAAAAGGCGGACTATCTTATACTGCCGCTCCCCGTGAGCATAGACGGTGAGAATGTGAACTGCCCTTATTCCGAAAGCAAGATCCCGATCGAAACACTCACGGCTGCAGTTGCCGGGAACGGTATCATTTTCGGCGGAAGATTTCCCGAGGGAATGAGGGAAAAGCTTGAAAAACGGGGGTTTACTGTCATAGATTATTCCGAGCGTGAGGAGTTCGCAGTTATGAACGCTGAAACGACGGCTGAGGGTGCGCTGCAGGCAGCGATGGAGGAAACCGACCGAACGATAATGGGGCAGAGAATACTTATCATCGGAATGGGGCGCATCGCAAAGGCTCTCATAAAGCTTTTGCAGGGGTTCAGCGCAGAAGTAACTGTTGCCGCACGGAAATGCTCCGACCGCTCATGGGCGGAGATATACGGCTGCAGGACGTCCGATATCGCATCTCTCGGCAGGGAGCTTGAAAGGGCAACGATAGTGTTCAACACAGTCCCTGTGCGGCTGCTTGACGAACATCTTCTGCGGAAGATAGGCAAAGGCTGTCCCGTGATAGACCTTGCATCAAAACCCGGAGGGATCGACTTTGAGAGTGCATCAAAAATCGGCGTAAGAACGCTTTGGCTGCTCTCACTTCCCGGCAAAACTGCTCCAACGACTGCAGGCATAACGATAGGAAAAACGATACTTAATATTCTGGAGGAAAGGGGAGAGAAACTTGCCTGAAAAATACACGAACCTTGAGAATGTGAAGATAGGCTATGCACTTTGCGGAAGCTTCTGCACTTTTTCACGTTCTATAGAGCAGCTCAAAAGGCTCAAAGCTGCAGGTGCGGACATAACAGCGGTAATGTCCTTCAATGCAGCCTCGCTCGACACACGTTTCGGAACGGCGGAAAGCTTCCGAAAGACGATAGAAGAGATAACGGGAAAGCCGATAATACTTACGATCGAGGACGCCGAGCCGATAGGACCGAAGAAAATGTTTGACGTTCTCGTGATATGCCCCTGTACGGGAAACACTATGGCGAAGCTTGCAAATTCGATAACAGACACTCCCGTGACCATGGCGGCAAAGTCGCATATACGCAATTCACGTCCGGTAGTTATAGCCGCTGCGACGAATGACGGGCTTGCAGGCAGCGCAAAGAACATCGGCGCACTGATGAATTATAAAAGCTATTATTTTGTGCCGTTCGGTCAGGACGACAGCGGAAAAAAGCCGCGTTCACTTGTAGCGGATTTCAACGAGATAGGCGATACTGTCCTTGCAGCACTCAATGGTGTGCAGTATCAGCCGCTTTTGATCTGATCGGAATTACCGATTCCTATGAAATAACAAAAACAGACCTGTTTTCAAAGGAATAATTCCTTTGAAAACAGGTCTGATTGTTTGCATTGTAACGCCTTGCGGCGAGGGACGGGCAACCCGTCCCCTACGATTTTCATTGCAAAGTAACGGAATATATAATTACGCATTACGCATTACGAATTACGCATTATTTAAACGCTTTGATAGATTCCTCGATCTTAGCCATCTTTTCGAGAGCCTTTGCAAGCTTTGCCTTTTCAGCCTCTACCTGCTGCTGCGGTGCTTTTGCAAGGAAGCCCTGATTGTTGAGCTTACCCTGAGAGAAGTCGATATCCTTCTGTACGGCTTTCTTTTCCTTGTCAAGACGTGCAAGCTCCTTTTCCTTATCTACAAGCTGGTCGAGAGGGATAAAGATCCTTGCGCTGTCGGTTACTACCGTTACAGCATCGGGCATATCTACCTTATCGGCGATCTCGACTTCGGAAGCGGAGGCAAGTCTTTCAAAGAAGAGTATACCCTGCTCAAATGTTGCCTTTTCAGCGGTTTCAATATGGAGCGCTGCCTTTACGGACGGCGGAACATTCATCTCTGCACGGCGGTTTCTGACAGCCTTGATAGCGGTGATGATCTTCTCAAAGCTTACCTCGTCATCGGCGAAGTCAAGTGCGCTGTCGTAAACTGGGAAGTCGGAGAGCATAATTGCGCCCTCGCCCTCGCAGAGCGTCTGCCAGATCTCTTCCGTGATGAACGGCATAAACGGGTGGAGGAGCTTGAGCATACCCTTCATTACCCAGACGAGTACCTGCTGTGCGGTCTGTGCAGTTTCACCGCCTGCCTGGATCCTCGGCTTTGTAAGCTCGATATACCAGTCGCAGTAAACGTCCCAGATGAAGTCATAGAGCTTTGAAACAGCAACGCCGAGTTCAAAGCTTTCGAGGTTCTGATTTACTTCCTTGGCGAGAGTATTGAATTTGCTTACTACCCACTTGTCCTCGATATTGAGGTTCTTCGGGAGTTCTGCTGCCTTGAAATCGTCGGGGAGGTTCATCATAATGAATCTTGAAGCGTTCCAGAGCTTATTTGCGAAGTTACGGGAAGCCTTGACCTTGTCCTCCATATAACGCATATCGTTGCCCGGCGCGTTGCCCGTTGCGAGCATAAAGCGGAGAGCGTCTGCGCCGTACTTGTCGATCTCAACGAGCGGATCAACGCCGTTGCCGAGCGACTTGGACATCTTTCTGCCCTGTGAATCTCTTACAAGTCCGTGGATAAGGACAGTGTTGAACGGAACTTCGCCCGTATGCTCGATTCCGCTGAACATCATTCTGATTACCCAGAAGAAGATTATATCGTAACCCGTAACGAGTGTATTTGTAGGATAGAAATATTTGAGGTCTTCGGTCTGTTCGGGCCAGCCGAGTGTGGAGAACGGCCAGAGTGCCGAGCTGAACCATGTATCGAGCGTATCGCTGTCCTGACGCATCGGCTTTCCGCACTTAGGGCAAACTGCGCCGTCTTCCTTTGTTACGACCATTTCGCCGCAGTCGTCGCAGTAGAAAGCAGGTATCTGATGACCCCACCAGACCTGACGGGAGATGCACCAGTCCTTGATATTTTCGAGCCAGTGATAGTAAATTTTATCGAAACGCTCGGGGACGAATTTTGTCTTGCCCGTTTTAACAGCTTCGATAGCAGGCTTTGCAAGGGGTTCCATCTTAACGAACCACTGTGTTGAAACTCTCGGCTCAACGGTCGTTCCGCAGCGGTAGCAAACGCCGACATTATGGTTGTAATCCTCTACCTTGATAAGTGCGCCCTCTGCTTCAAGGTCGGCAACGATAGCCTTTCTTGCTTCGTATCTGTCCATACCGGCGTACTTCGGATAGTCATCAGTGATCTTTGCATCTTCTGTGAGAACGTTGATAACGGGGAGCTTGTGGCGAAGTCCGACTTCAAAGTCGTTAGGGTCATGCGCAGGAGTGATCTTTACAACGCCCGTACCGAAGTCTGTTTCAACATAATCATCGGCAACGATAGGAATTTCACGGTGAACTATCGGGAGGATAACTGTCTTGCCGACAAGATCCTTGTAACGCTCGTCAGCAGGGTTTACAGCAACGGCTGTATCGCCGAGAAGAGTTTCGGGACGTGTTGTGGCAAGCTCGATATATCCGCTGCCGTCGGAAAGGGGGTAGCGGAGATGCCAGAAATGGCCAGCCTGATCTTCGTAGTTAACTTCCGCATCGGAAATAGAGGTCTTGCAGTGAGGACACCAGTTGATTATCCTCTCACCTCTGTAGATAAGTCCCTTGTTATAAAGGTTAACGAAAACCTCACGGACAGCCTTGTTGCAGCCCTCGTCCATTGTGAAGCGTTCTCTCGACCAGTCGCAGGAGCAGCCGAGCTTTTTGAGCTGTTCGACAATTCTTCCGCCGAACTTTGCTTTCCATGCCCATGCTCTTTCCATAAATGCCGATCTGCCGATCTGTTCCTTGGTAAGACCCTCTTCAGCCATAGCCGCAACGATCTTAGCTTCGGTCGCTATAGCAGCGTGGTCAGTGCCTGGGAGCCAGAGTGCTGAGTAGCCTCTCATACGCTTCCAGCGGATAAGGATATCCTGCAGGGTCTCGTCAAGGGCGTGACCCATGTGGAGCTGTCCCGTGATGTTCGGAGGGGGGATAACGATAGTGTATGGTTCTTTCTTCGGGTCAACGCTTGCCTTGAAGCACTCGTTGTCCATCCAGTATTTATAAATTTTGTCCTCTACCTCGCCGGGTTCGTAGAGCTTCGGAAGCTCTCTTTTCATATTAATATTCCTCCATTCAGATTTATATATATCATAAATTATTATGCCATAAAAAAACTCTGCCGTCAATAACCGAGGAACGTCATTCCGCGGTAATTCAGCAATTTTTCTTCATTTTGTAAGAAAACAATGTACGGAACGGTTTTCCCGTCCCGATTTTGGCAAACCACCCAACACGGGACGGGAAACCCGACCCCTACAGTATTTATTTGAAAATGCAGATATACAGTCGTTATTTTTCCGGATAAAAAACCCTCAGCCTGTTTTTCACGGGGTAAGGCTCGGAAATATCGGCAAGACCGCATAAATAGTCAATGCTGACATGGTAGAGCACCGCAAGCTTCGCCGCATGGGAGATAGGAATGTCGATAGCGCCGCTCTCATACCGTGAATATATCGACTGGCTGACATAAAGGTAGTCGGCTATCTGCTGCTGGGAGTAACGGTGGCTTCGCCGAAGCTCCTTAAGCCTTAGTTTCATTCAGCGCCTGCCGTTTCCTGCATTTTGATATACTTATCGTAATAATGTTTAATGATATCACGTCTTGTAATAATTCCTGCGAAGCAGCCTCTGTCATCGACAACGGGAAGAAAGTTCTGATCCATTACCTGCATAACAAGCTCGTCAAGCTGCGCCGTGACCTTTATCGGCGGATTCCAACCCTTGCGGATATAGTCGCCGACAGTGCAGTCGCCCATTTCCTCGGGCGAAAAGAGGTGGTCATCCATTATCGCACGAAGGAAGTCACCCTCGCTGACAGTTCCGACGTAAACGCCGCTGCGGTCGATAACGGGGATAGCGGTGTAACTGCTGTTTCGCAGGCAGTTGTATCCTTTTTCAAAGGTATCGTAATCATAAAGGAATTCGACTGTGTTTTTGGGGTGAAGCAGAAACAGAATATTCATAGCTTGTCCTTTCCTTTTTGGGTCGGCGGATACTGTCCGTGCAGTGAAAACTTAAACAAATTTTATTTTACCATATTATTATGAAAATTGCAAATATTTTTTATAAAATCGCAGAAACTGTTGAAAACCACCGTTTAAAGCTTGTTAAACCGTAAAAAATTTGTCAAGTTGTTTATTGAAACATAGCGAAGTTTAGTTTATAATATTTAAGACGGTTTTAAAACAGGCTTAAAAGCTTGTTAAAAGACTGTCAAATAATGTCAAAGATTATGAAGAGAAAGAAAATGGAAGGTGTATTATGAAGTTAACAAAAATCATCGCTGCGATCTCCGCAGCAGCAGTTCTTATGCTCACAGGCTGTTCTTCAAACACAGCTGACAACGGCTCTGCCGACGCAGCATCGGACAGCGCATCCGCATCGACTATCCAGTACGCAAAGGAAGATATCAAGGTCGGCGTTATCCATATCGGCAACCCTGCTGACGGCTCCGGCTACTCCTACACACACGATGTAGGTATTCAGGATATGCAGGCTGCTCTCGGACTTTCCGATGACCAGATCATCAGAAAGAACAACGTAAGCGACGGCGATCCTACAGCTACCGAAACAGCTATCAGAGAGTGCATCGAAGCAGGCTGCAACATCATCTTCGGTACAAGCTGGGGATATATGGACACAATGGAAGCTCTCGCAGACGAGTTCCCGAACGTTGTTTTCTCCCACGGCACAGGCTATAAGAACAACGGCAAGAATATGAACAACTACTTCGGCAGAATTTATCAGGCAAGATATCTTTCCGGTATCGTTGCAGGTATGAAGACCGAATCCAACCTCATCGGCTATGTTGCAGCAATGGGCAGCGAAAACTCCGAGGTTACAGGCGGTATCGATGCATTCGCTATCGGCGTTGCTTCCGTAAATCCCGATGCAAAGATCTACGTTAAGGTAACAAACAGCTGGTATTCTCCTACAGAAGAAACAAACGCTGCAAAGGCTCTTATCGCTGAAGGCTGCGACGTTATCGCACAGCACTGCGATACTCCCAACCCACAGCTCGAAGCTGAAAGCGCAGGCGTATGGGGCGTTGGCTACAACAGTGATATGATCAAGGACGCACCTGGCGCAACACTCACATCTGTTGAATGGCACTGGGGCGCATACTATACTCAGGCTGTACAGCAGGTTATTGACGGCACATGGAACTGCGAGAACTACTACGGCGGTATGGCTGACGGACTTCTCGATATCTCCGACCTCAACTCCGCACTCTGCACAGATGAAATGCAGGCAAAGGTTGACGAAGCAAAGAACGAGATCCTCAACAACGGCTTCAACGTATTTGACGGCGTTCTCGAAACCAATGACGGCTCAACAGTAGGCGAAGAGGGTTCAACTCTCGACGATGCAACAATCAAGGGCGGCATCAACTGGTATTACAAGAACGTTGAGGTCAAGTAAATTTTAATGCGTAATGCGTAATCATTGCAAAACGGACGGGTTTATCTCCCGTCCGTTTTTATTGCCGTAATACTGATTTTTGATCAAAGTGCAGACAAAAAATCGCCGCATAATCCATATATGCAAGATTATGCCCGATTTTTCCTCTATTTTATTGGTGTTTAGTATTAAAAAGCGTGGACGTAAACTTTGACCGGCGTTTATGTGCCGTCTTTTATACAAAAACGGTTCGTTTTAATAGTGAATTTTTACAAATATCAGGTTTTTGACGGGTTTATGAAAAAATTCATTGTTTTTCTATTGCAATTATCTGCAAAAGTGGTATAATTGTCTTATATACAAAAAGATTCAAAGGAAAGTGGAGGTAACTTCTCATGAAAACAGTAATGGTGACAGGTGCATCGGGAATGATCGGACTGGCGCTTACCGAAACCCTCCTCGAAAAAGGTTTCAAGGTTATCGGCACGGACAGCAAGCCGAATGATTTTGTCAACTCGCCCAACTATAGTTTTGTTCAGGCGTCTATTGATGATAAAAGCAGTATTACCAATATCCTTAATGGCAGCAGCATCGATGCGCTGGTTCATCTTGCATGCTCCTGCGACAACGATTTTCCTCCGATCATTACTTCTGCCGAGGAAAAAATGAGTTCCGCTGTTGATAAGTATCTTTATAAAGCAGCTGTCGATGCAGGTGTCGGCGATATTATCCTTCTAAGTACATATCAGGTCTATGCTCCGCAGAAAACACGTGAACCTATCCGTGAAACTTCTGACGAAAAGCCTACAACAGCTTACGGAAAGATGAAGTATGAAAGCGAAAAGGCTATGGCTAAGGTCGTTACAAAAAGCCCGTCCTGCAAATGCGTCATTGCCCGTGTTTCCCCTATCTATACAAAGACTTTCACAGACAATCTCAAAGCAAAGGTGTTCGACCCGAAGGAAGGCTGTGCATTCGTTTATGGCTACGGTGACTACGGCTACTCATTCTGCTGCGTTTACAACTTTGTGGATTTCGTATGCGGCATACTCAATATTGCCCCGGGCGTGAACTATATGGGCGTTTATAACGTCTGCGACACAAAACCAATCGCAGCAAAGGATATCCTCGATGTTCTCCGTGAATGTCATGCGATCGGTGCAGTCGTTCAGCGTAACCTCGGTTCGGAGGGCATCAAGGGACTGTTCAATTTCGGCGGCGGCGGAAAGAACGACTACCGCTACAACGATATAAGCCTTGCCTGCAGCAATATCTCCTACGATAATACCAAGGCACAGCGTATCTCTGCATTTCGCTGGAAGCTTTCCAACACAAAGTAAAAATTACATATTTCCAAACTGCTGCGGTGAAAACTGCGGCAGTTTTTTATACTAATCTCTGATCGTTCTATAGACAAAGCCGACAGATAGAATAAATCCAGTTAGGTCACTGCGTGGACCTTGGAGGACGACCGCAGTAAGGCTTGCCGCCTTTCAAGGGAGCTTGACGACGAATGGATTTATTATAGCCGAGGATTTGTCTATAGGTTGATCAGAGATTAGTATTATATTAAAAAAAGCGTCAAAACCTTCATTTTGACGCTTTTTATCTTGGACTGTCACCTTTGAGATGTCCGCAGGCAGGACAAACGGCATTATTGCTGCCGCACCTGTAACCGCAGTATTCACAGTTCCATCGGTTATCATTTTCATCATAGAGCTTAAAAACGTGACCGCATCTCGGACAAACAGAGCCGTCTAATTGTCTGTCGCTGTATTTTTTGCCGCAGGAGATACAGGTTACATTCAAAGCTCCTTTGCTGCATGTTTTGTTATTTTTAAAGAATAGCACTGTGACCTCTATTTTTTCGTGCGCTTGTGATAGCTGTTGTAGTCGAATTTTATCCGATCGCAGACAAGATCGACAAGCTGTTCTGTATCGTTAAGCACCGTGTCGGCAAATTCACGTGTGATATTCGCAGGAATGTCGGCAGGGTAACGTGTTTCAATGTAAAAACGGTTCAGCACCGTACTTTTGCCTATCCAGCCTGTGAACTCATCATCAAGCATAGCTGCCTGCTTGCAGAGCCATGTAAGGTTGTGACCGTCAAGGAGATGATGCGTCTTGTAAAGCAGGAACGCCTTGAATGACTTTTCCATAGCCTGCTGGCAGTGGAAAACGACCTGCTCGTAAAGCCGCCTATCATCGATAAGGACTTTTGCGGACAAAAGATCCTGATAAGCGTGGTAAAGCCAGTCGTAATAACGTTTGCTGTCAGTTTTGTGGCTGTTGTTTCTGCTCATAAAGCTTAACTCCCTCATTGTCTATGCGTGAAGCGAATGTGCAGTCATCATCAAGACATTCATTCCATTCGGTAACGCAGTAAATGATAACATCGCACGGAACGGGGCAGTCGGTCTTGATAAGAATTTCGCTTTCAAGTTCATTTTCATTGTAGCTGTCGTCAACAACAGCGCAGATCTTGAATGCCGTAAGCTTTCCTGCGGAATTGTGCTTGCTCGAAATGAGGAAGATCTGGAACGGATCGCATATCTTAACGATCTCGTCGGACATTTTTCTGATGATCGGATCATTGATATCTTTCATATTAACACCTTCTTTATCTTTATTAATAATATTATATAACAATATTAACAACAAGTCAAGTTAATTCAAAATTAATTCTATGAAAATAGAACAAAAAATCAATGCGTAATTCGTAATGCGTAATGCGTAATTACTTTTATTCCATAATTTATCGCAAAACACCAAATTCCGTAGGGGACGGGTTTCCCGTCCCGAATTGCAAAGAGATTTTTCGGCGCGCCAAAACATCGTAAATAATAGCAAAAACCGACCTATTTTCAAAGGATTTTCCTTGAAAATAGGTCGGTTTATTTATTATATAAACGCCTTGCGGCGTGGGACGGGAAACCCGTCCCCTACAGTAATTGTGGGGAAACGACAATTGGGAAACGGGCGGATATAGAATCCGCCCCTACGATTTCACGGTAACTTACGGAAAATAATTATGCATTACGCATTAAATTTACGCTCTTAGTTCAGCACCAAGCTTTGCAAGCTCTTTGAGTACACGCTTCATTGCTGCGTCTGCCTGCTCGTCGGTGAGTGTGCCCTCGTGCGAACGCATCGAGATAGCGAATGCTACAGACTTTCTGCCCTCGCCTACCTGCTTGCCCTTGTAAACGTCGAAAAGCTCTACTGTTTCAAGGATATTTCCTACTGCGCCCTTTATTGCCTTTTCGATAGTTGCAACGGGGAGCTTGTCATCACATACAACAGCGATATCTCTTGTTGTTGCAGGGAACTTCGGCAGCGGCTTGTAGACCTTGTCGCCCTCTTCTGCGGCAATTGCCATCATTTCGGGAACTTCAAGCTTTGCGGCATAAGCCTTTACGCCTATTCCGTAGTTTTCAAGCACAACGGGAGCAAGCTCGCCGAGGATACCGAACACCTTGCCGTTCTTGCTTACAACTGCGCATCTGCTGGGGTGGAATGCGCTTGCCTCGGGATAAACGTCCGTATCTGTGCAAGCCTCAAAATCGCACTCACCGAGTCCCATTTCATCGAGAACAGCTTCTACCTTGCCTTTGAGGAGGAAGAAATCAGCATCCTTGCCGTACATACCTACTGCAAGACGTGCAGGCTCTTCGGGGAGTTCCTGACCCGAAACGGGGATATACTCGTTGCCGATCTCGAAGAGATAAGCTTCTGCGTTTCTGTTATTGTAGTTTCTTGCGAGGACTTCACACATTGACGGAATGATAGTCGTTCTCATTACGGAGGTATCTTCGCCGAGAGGATTTGTGATAGTGACCGTCCTGCGGAGCTTGCTGTCTGCGGGAAGATTTATCTTGTCGAAATACTTCGGGCTTACAAAGGAGTAGGTCGAAATCTCGTAGCAGCCGAGAGCAGCCATTGTGTTTGCAAGCTTGCGCTCGAACTTCTGCTTCGGTGTGAGCTGTGCCTGTGCAACACCTCTGATAACAGTCTTTGGTATCTTATTGTAGCCATAAAGACGTGCAACTTCCTCTGCGATATCGGACTTGCACTCAATATCAACTCTGTATGCAGGAGCGTATGCAACGCCGTCCTTTACGGTGAAATCAAGCTTGTTGAGATAGCCGATCATTTCTTCCTCGGGGATATCCGTGCCAAGGAAATTGTTTATCCATTCTGCGCTGAACGGAGCGGATTTCTGTGTGTCAACGCCGTTTGAAACCTTGATATATTCTGTAACGACTTCGCCGCAGCCGAGCATTTCAACGAGTTCAAGCGCTCTCTTTAATGCAGGTTCAGCCATTCTCGGGTCAAGTCCCTTTTCAAAACGTGCAGAAGCATCTGTTCTCATACCGAGAGCCTTTGCTGTTGTACGAACGGAAGCGCCGTCGAAGCAGGCTGCTTCAAATACAACGTCAACAGTGTCGTCCATGATTCCGCTGTATTCGCCGCCCATTACACCTGCAACCGCAACAGGCTTCTGTGCGTCTGCGATAACGAGCATATTCTCGGTAAGCTCACGCTCAACACCGTCAAGCGTTGTGATCTTTTCACCGCTCTTTGCACGGCGGACATCGATTGAAGCACCGTCAAGATAACGGATATCGAAAGCGTGCATAGGCTGACCGTATTCAAGCATTACGAAGTTTGTGATATCGACAAAATTGTTGATAGGACGAACGCCGCTTGCACGGAGACGCTCACGCATCCAACGAGGGGACATTCCGACCTTTACATTCTTTACAACTGCTGCGATATAAACGGAGCATTTTTCCTTGTCGGAGATAGTAACGCTCTTAAGGCTGTCCTTTGCGCTGCCGCCGATGCCCTTGAATTCGGGTTCACGGAGCTTTAACGGAAGGTCAAAGGTAGCCGCTGTTTCACGGGCAAGACCGATAACGCTCATACAGTCGGGGCGGTTGGAAGTGATCTCGAATTCTACGGCTGTGTCGCCAAGTCCGACAGCTTCCTTTATATCCATACCGAGTTTAAGTTCGGGACAGCCCTCCTCCTGCTGTAAAAGGAAGATGCCGTCTGCGATAGCGTAAGGGAAATCGTGAGTTGTAAGTCCGAGTTCGCCGAGCGAGCAAAGCATACCGTTCGACTCAACGCCACGAAGCTTGCCCTTTTTGATCTTAACGCCGTTGGGAAGCGTTGAACCGTCCATTGCAACGGGAACGATGTCGCCTGCCTTGACGTTCGGCGCACCCGTTACTATCTGGATAGGCTCGCCGTTGCCTGCCGAACCAACATCTACCTGACATACAACAAGGTGGTCGGAGTTTTCGTGCGGAACAACGGAAAGAAGCTTTCCGACAACGACCTTGCTTATCTCGCTGCCCTCTGTATCATAACGCTCGACCTTTGAGCCGCTTATCGTAAGTCCCGAGCAGAAATCCTTTATACTCATATCTCCGATATCAACATAATCGGAGAGCCATTTCATTGAAAGATCCATTTAGAATTTTCCTCCTTATTTTTTTCTGATAACAACAATGCTTTCCGCCTTTATAGTGGTAAAATACTCTGTTATATCC
The DNA here is from genome assembly GCA_900550695.1 of uncultured Ruminococcus sp. Taxonomy (GTDB): domain Bacteria; phylum Bacillota; class Clostridia; order Oscillospirales; family Ruminococcaceae; genus UMGS363. Next base: position 11,626 of record URTF01000016.1, on the reverse strand, counting down.
GCTTTCTGATAATTAACACGGAACAGTATATCTGCCGACGGACATTTCTTCATAAGCATATCGTAAAAGTTCTCATTCATATATCCCAGTCCGACCGTGACGGTGCATTTGCCGTAGCTTTTCGTTCTGAAAACAATGTTCGTTGCTGTTGGTGAACCGACATAGGTGTTCGTTTTTACTTCATCTATCTCATAGTAAGGAAGAATAAGTCCCTCCGTCGAAAAAAGATATTCCGAAGTGAAATAAAAGCTTCTGAAATTTGCGCAGCTTTCAAGCTCTGCGGAGATCTTCTCTGCCGCATTTTCGGACAAACCGCCAAGCTGCCTTTTCATCGACCTGCTCTGCTTTATATTCAAGCCTATCAAAGCAATGCTTATTATTATGGAGATCATCCTCCACAGCATACTGTAATCCGTTCCCTCCAGCAGCTTTAACAGCGGGATAAGAATAACGGTATAGACTATACTTAAAATATTCCATAAACGCTGCTTATATTGGAAACGCTTTTTATAACGCAGAAACAGGCTGTTTTTGTCGGTGCTTTCCATTGATCAGAACTGACCCAAGAATCTCATATCATTCTCATAGAGCAGACGCATATCGCCGATCTTGTATCTGCCCATTGTGATTCTTTCAAGTCCGATGCCGAATGCAAAGCCGCTGTAGACCTCGGGGTCGATGCCGCAGCCTTCAAGTACCTTCGGGTGGACCATACCTGCGCCGAGGAGTTCGATATAACCCTCGTTCTTGCAGAGAGGACAGCCTGCACCGTGGCAGTTGAAGCACATCATATCAACCTCTGCGGAAGGCTCTGTGTATGGGAAGTGGTGGGGACGAAGTCTGATCTGACAATCCTCGCCGTAAATTCTCTTCATAAGGAGTTCAAGCGTACCGTTGAGGTCAGCCATTGTGATGCCCTTGTCAACAACAAGTCCCTCTATCTGGTGGAAGAGAGGTGAATGTGTCGCATCGACCGTATCGGAGCGGTAAACTCTGCCCGGGGAGATGATACGGATAGGCGGCTTCTTGTTCTCCATCGTTCTGATCTGTACGGAGGAAGTCTGTGTACGGAGAACAACGTTGTCATTGATATAGAATGTATCCTGCGTATCTCTTGCAGGGTGATGCTTCGGCATATTGAGTGCCTCAAAGCAGTAGTGGTCTGTTTCTACCTCAGGACCTTCTGCGATCTCAAAGCCCATTCCGAGGAAAACTTCCTTGATATCGTTGAGGGTAACTGTGAGCGGGTGAAGCTTGCCGACCTTCTGCTTTGTTCCGGGCATTGTAACATCGAGTGTTTCAGCTTCGAGCTGCTTCTTTGCAAGCTCCGATTTGAGTGCCTGCATACGGTTTGTGATGTTTTCTTCGATATCGGAACGAACCTTGTTCGCAAGCTGTCCGATAACGGGGCGTTCCTCTGCGGAAAGTCCGCCCATCTGCTTTAAAATTCCCGTAAGCTCACCCTTTTTGCCGAGGAATTTTACTCTGAGATTTTCCAGCACATCAAGGCTTTCGCACTTGTCAAGCTCCTCATGCGCAAGACTTCTGATCTTTTCAAGCTGATCTTTCATAAATTTGACCATTCCTTTCCGTGTTCCGCTTTCCTGCGGAAAATTTGACAACTAAAAAAGCCTGCCCCTCATCGGGACAAGCCATAGCCTGCTTATAACCACCCATTTTATATAAGGAACTATCATTCCCCTCGCTTTAACGCAGCATACGTCAATGACTACAAGCGTTTTGTGCGTTCACCATTGCCACTCACGGAGCGAAATTTCAGTCCTGCCGTATCTGAGGATATCCCAGCCTTGTACCCTCTCTCTGAAAGACACTTTTTTGCAGAGCCTACAACTCTTTAAACGTGTTTATTTACAGATGTTCTTTTTATAATAACGCCGACAAAGAAAATTTACCGTCAGCTCTTTTATTATATATCATTATTTCAAAAATTGCAAGCATTTTTTACTTGAAAATAAATAATTTCTATGTTATAATGTATAAAGAAATTAACTTGAAGCGTTATTTTGTCATTTTGCGCCATAAAAACGACAGGATAGCATTGTTTTAACGGAAAGGAGCTGCCAAGGATCTGACCTTAGGCATTTTATTTTATGGACGTTTTTGTTGAACAGCTTGTAAAAAAACCTGCGAACGGGAAAACGCTTGCTTTGAAGATACTTATCGTCTTCGGAGTGATAGCCGTTTCCGCATTCTGCCTTTACCTTGCGCTTTTGGGTATAATCCTTGCAATACTTCTAATTTTTGCCGCAATTTACGGCGGATATTACCTTATCACGGGTCTTAATGCCGAGTATGAATACATCATCACCAACGGCGAGATCGATATCGACAAGATAATCGCACAGCGTAAGAGAAAGCGCCTTATCACCGCCAAGCCGTCCAAGTTTGAAGCCTTCGGAAAGCTTGCCGATGCGCCTGCCGTTTCGGGAATAACCATTGTCGAGGCAAGCGGCATCGCAGACGAGGACGCTGAGGACTATTACATCGACTTTATGCACGATTCGTTCGGAAAGGTAAGACTTGTTTTCACCCCGACCGAACGCACCGTCGAAGCCATCACCCCGTTCCTCCCACGCCCCGTCAAGGTCGAATACGAAAGAAAATACAACAGCTGATCTTGCCCCGAAATGTGCGGTGATCGGTCTAAGGAGATAATGTTATGATAATGGAGATCTACCATGCTGATATGCCCCACATGAAAGAGCTTGTGAAGAAGCCGAAATTTATTTCAAGGGTCTATTCTCCGCAGGAAATGAAGTTCATTATGGAGAAAAATTTCTCCCCGAACATCATGGCTGAAATGTACTGCGCAAAGCTTGCGATGAAAAAGGCTATCGGCGCACGTTTCAGAGGGTGCAGCATTCAGGAGATTTCCGTACTCACCGATTATTCGGGAACCTATTACATAAGTCTTTCGGGCGAAGCTAAAAAAAGACTTATTTCCACGAAAATGAAAATAAGCGTTTCCTGCTCCCATTCCAAAGCAATTGCAATGGGGACGGTATTGATCGAATTTTAACAACTTTTGAGCCGTGCAGACCCGTCTGTGCGGCTTTTTTGCAAAGGAGCGATAAAATGTACTATGCAACACCACAGCAGATGAAAGAGATAGAGCATTACTCCGATGCCCACGGCGTTTCCTACCGCGAGCTTATGGAAAACGCAGGCGCAGCCGCAGCCGAGCTTGTGTGCAGGCTCTCATCGAAATATGACCTCTCGGGCGGCGTTATGATCCTTTGCGGAAAGGGAAACAACGGCGGTGACGGCTTCGTGCTGGCGAAGAACCTTTTCGACATTGGAATGACCGTCTGTGTCGTACTAACGAGCGGCGACCCTGCGACCGAGCTTGCAGGCTATGAATACTGTCGGCTCGGCGAATGCGGCATTGACGTTCTTGACCTTAATGACAATATCGACAAGGTATTCTCGCTGTTCTCTTCCTGCTCGCTCATCGTTGACGCTGTCTACGGCACGGGATTTCACGGCGAGCTTCCGCCCGAAATAAAAGCTTGCTTCAGCTTTGCAAAACGCTGCAAAAAGCCGATAGTCGCTTTAGACACCCCATCGGGCGGCAACTGCCTCACGGGCGAAGCCGAGGACGATGTTTTCAGCTGCGACTATACTATAACATTCGGCTGCATAAAAACGGGTATGCTCTCCGAGCCGCTCCGTTCGCTCTGCGGCGAAATAACAGTTGCCGATATCGGCTTCACCGAGGAATGTTTCTCTTCCGTTCCCTACGTTGCGCAGGAGCTTGATGAGGAATATGTGAAGGCTCTTTTCCCGAAGCGTGCGGAAAACTGCTACAAAAATCAGTTCGGACACCTTTTCAATGTTTCGGGCTGCAAAAAAATGAGCGGTGCGGCGCAGATGTCAACGCTCTCCGCCCTGAGAAGCGGTGTCGGACGTGTTACCCTTGCTTCAACGAACGAAGTCACTGACCGACTTGCCCCGTTCGTGTTTGAAGCAACGTTCCTCCCACTTGATGCCGCAAAGGACGGCTCTGTTTCGGCAAAATCGTCTGCTGTTCTTATAAATGAGCTGAAAAGTGCGGCCGCCGTTTCTGTCGGCAGCGGCTTGTCACACACAAAAGATACCGAAGAGATCGTCAGAACTGTCATCGAAAATACCGACTGCACGGTAATAATTGACGCAGACGGCATAAACTGTGTATGTTCCTGCATAGATATTATCAGAAACACAAAGGGCAGGCTTATCCTCACTCCGCATCTCGGCGAGCTGAAACGCCTTTACGCCGCCGCTTTCGACACCGACTACCCCGACAGGCTCACAATGGCTGCGAAACTCGCACGGGAGTTTGATGTTGTCGTTGCCGCAAAGGGCGTTCCTACCTATATCGCAGGCGGCAGAAAGCTTTTCATCTGCAAAGCAGGCAACCCAGGTCTTGCTAAGGGCGGCAGCGGTGATGTTCTTACGGGCATTATCGGCGCATTTGCAGCGCAGGGACTTGCTCCGTCCGATGCAGCTTCGGCAGGAGTTTTCGTCCACGGAAAAGCGGCAGACCTCGCCCGTGACAGGCTTTCCGAAGCAGGAATGCTGCCCCGTGACGTCATAGACGAGCTTCCCTATGTGTTCAAAGCTTGGAACAGATAGGAATACCATTAGCAATACTAATTTTTAATCAAAGTGTAGACAAAAAATCGGCGCAAAATCCATTTATTCGAGATTTTGCTTGATTTTTTGTACACTTTCAGTTTAAAAATTAGTATAAAAACAAACCCTCTGTTCCAAAATCGAACGGAGGGTTTTATTTATGTCATCACAGATCAGGATTTCTGCATTACTTATCGTATTTTCAATTATATTTTTTACCGGCTGTAAATCCATCAAAGACACCATTATCCCACGTCAGCCAAAGCTTGACCGACCTTTTTCCTGCACATTCGAGCTGACTGCGTTCGCAGACGACCGTGACAGCAAAATGGACGTTTCGGGCGATATGACCCGTTACGGCACGGGAATATGGGAAATGAACATCACCTCTCCCGACACGATGAAAGGTCTTAACATCAAGTATAACGAGGGCAGCACGACCGCTTCGCTCGGCAGTCTGACGCTTGAGATTGAAAGCGGCAAGCTCAACGAAGCCGCAATGTTCAAGCGCATTTTCGACACATTCGACTCCTGCGCAGCTATGCACAGCATTGAGCTTTACGAAAGAGATGATGCCCTTGTCCTGAACGGAGAGGATCACACTATTTCATTCGACAAAGAAACTCTTCTTCCGACCGCCATCGAATTTACTGACGGTCTTACTGTCAGCATTTCATCATTCTGTGACCTTGCGGAGCAGGGCGAAACATCCGCTGTAGAATAAAAAATGCACACAATACTTTTCGGTATTGTGTGCATTGATTTTTAATACTGTGAAATGTAATCAAGTGGATCGAGGTAGTAACCGTTTGAACGAACTTCAAAGTGGAGGTGGTTGCCCGTTGCATAACCGGTCGAACCAACATATCCGAGAAGCTGTCCCTTTACAACGTAGTCGCCGTAGCTGATAGCAATGCTGCTCATGTGAGCGTACATTGTAACGTTGCCGTCATCGTTTGCAACCATTACGCTGTTGCCGTAGCCGTCATACTTGTTTGCGGCTCTTGTAACTGTACCCGAAGCAGCTGCATAGATCGGTGTGCCGTAAGGAGCTGCGATATCAAGACCCTTGTGACCTCTGCCGTCACCCATATAAGCGGAGATGTAACCGCCGTCAACAGGCCAGAAGTAATCACCCGAACCGCCGCTGCCTGTGCTTACTGCGGTGGTGGTAGGTCTTGTTCCCACTCTTACTTCCTTTGTAACGGGTTCGGAGAGAACAACACGGCTCTGCTCGTTTCTCGAGATTATCATACCGTTCTTGTATGTAACAAGCGCTGTAACCTCTGCTTCGCCCTCAACACCTGCAACATCGACCTTTTCTTCGCCCTTATAGAGGTCTTCGTCCTCTGTTCTGACGATCTCATAATCGATAGGAACGGTGTAAGTTTCGCTCTTTGTAACGAGCGTCTGGAGGTAAGGAACTTCGGCGGAGAGTGTGATAACTGCGCCTACAGGACAATATGAAGTGATATCATCGATCTCATCGCCCTCATACACTGCAGGACAAGCAAGAAGCTCATCAAGCGAGATATTGTTGTGTGATGCGATGTTCCAAGGATTATCACCGTTCTGAACTTCGTAGTAAACAGGTTCAGCTGCGATAGAACTGAGCTTGTCGATAACCTCCTGCTGAGAGATTATCTCGGTAGGATAAACGAACTGTTCGTATGTATATTCGACCGACTTGTCAAAGCCGACGGAAACAACATCGGGGTCGTTCATATAAGGTTCTTTTATGGATTCGATGTAAGCTTCGATCTCGTCCGTTGCTTCAACAGCGGCATAGAAGCTGCCGTTTATCATAACGGAGTAAGCTCTTACCTTGCCGTCAAGCTCGTCGGAGGAAAGTGCGCTTGCAGCCTCTTCCGCCTCATCTTCGAGTGATGCGGTATCTGCGGGCATTTCAGCACCCTCGCCGCCCTCGGGAAGAGTGATATCGAGCTGTTCCTGCATCTTTTCGATAAGCTCCACCTCATCAATGACCACGTCCATAGAATTGAGCGGCTTGATAGAGAGGTTCGTACTTACGAGTGCAGTATCATCTGTCGAATAGTAAACAGCCTTGTCTGAAATAGACTGCTGTGCATCTGTTACGATCGACTCGGCGGAAACAACGCCAAGCTCTGTTCCGTTGTATTCAACCGCAATGCCATAGCTGGTCGAAGCCGTGCTGCAAACAACTGCGATGAGCAGTGCGACCGAAACCGTCGGGAAAACATAGTTTACAGCGGTCTTGAAAACGTTCTTTTCGCGCTTTGCAGTCTGAACGGCATTTAAAGCCATTGTCTTTACTGCCGAAACGAAGCCGTCAGCCTTAACATTTTCCGCAAATCCTCTGAAGCCGCCGCTCACCTTGGCTGCAGTCTTGGCAGAAGTCTCTGCGATCCTGTGTATCGTTGACTTCACAGCATTTGTGATCTTATGATGTGTGGGCTTTACAGCATTTCTGATCCTGCCTGCGATATACGCAATGTAATTCGCAGCCTTTGACGCACCGTATGAAAATGTATATGCAATAAGCGCTCCCGTATTAATGACAGCACCTTCGAGCTTTTCCAACTTATCCTTGCTCTCGTTTATAGAAACCGGCGGCACGAAGTCAACGCAGTTATTCTGCTTGCCGTTTTCACCGTTTCTGCTTTTCATCGGAACATCTCCTTTCCTTATCGGTCACTGACCGAGGTTTTATATATCGTATAATGCAATTTTCTATAAATTTACGGTCGAATTAGTTACAATTCAGTTACACCAATAACTATTATACGATTTTTTCCGAGAAATTCAAGGGTAATCGAAAAATAGTAACATTTATTCTGCTTTTTTAACAGTTTAATTCCTCTTTATTTGTGCATTTTGAGCAAAATAACAAAGCGAAATCGTTTTTTGAAAACGTTATTTTGGAATTTTGCAGTCGGAACGGGCTGTATTTTATGCTTAAGCTCCTGTAAAAAATTCGTTTGCGGATATCTGCCAAAAACATTCCGAATTTTGCAAATATCCCCGAAAACTGCGAAAATACGTCATTTTTCAAATAGTTACAAAACGGTTACAGCTGTAACCTTTAAAAAACATAACATGGCATTGTCATATCGGGGTTTTCACCGCAAAGCGTGCGCACAGGATATCCACAACGAGCTGTGTCGCAAAGAACACCGAAGATATCAGCGCTATTTTTCCCAAAGGAATATCATAATCATTATGAAAAGTAAGGAACAGCAGCGGCGCAAAATTGGCAGCTATCGCCTGCGTTACAAATCCAAGATAACAAGCTATAAGCGTTTTTCCGTAATTCCGTGTCATATTGATGATCCTTTCATTTTTAATATGACGTATCATACCACATTCGGAAATATTTTTCAATACATAAATAAAAAAGATGAACTTTTTGTACTAAACACCATTTAAAATTCAAGCCGACATTCATTAAACGGATCTTCTCACCAGTGCAAGCATATCCTCCCGCAGCGGTGAAGAAAGGCTTACCCTTTCCCCCGAAACGGGAAGTGTGAACTCAAGCTCACCGCAGTGAAGAGCCTGCTCCTTTATGTCGGCAGTATCTCCGCCGTACATATCATCGCCTGCGAGCGGATATCCTATATGTGCGAAATGCACTCTTATCTGGTGCGTTCTGCCCGTTTCAAGCTTTACCCGAACGAGCGTATATTTTTCGTTCCCGTCAAGAACGGTGTAATTCGTAACGGCTTGCTGACCGTCCGAGCGCACTTTCCTCGTTATCACCGAGCCGTCGCAGCGTCCTATCGGTGCATCTATGCGTCCACCGCCCGAAAGCTTTCCGCAGACAACGGCAAAATAGGTCTTTTCTATGCTGCCCGAAAGCTTTGCAGCCGAAAATGCATTTTTTGCAACGGCACAAAGCCCCGAGGTGTCCTTGTCAAGACGGTTTATCGGGCGAAAAGTCACGTCCCCGTGCTGCGCCGCAAAAAGGTTGCCGAGCGTATCATTTCTGTGCCTGTGAGAAGGGTGAACGGGCATATTTACAGGTTTGTCATAAACCGCAACGTCACTGTCCTCATAAACTATCGGTGCAAAAAGCGCAGGATTTGCGTCAAGCGGCTCTCCGCTCTGCATATCTATCGCAACTACATCGTTTTCCCGAACTGTATCCACCGTTCGTGCGTGTGCGCCGTTGAGGGTTATGCCGCCGCTCGTCCTTTTGAGCTTTGTAATAAGACGACGGGAAGTTCCGCATTTCCGCAGGAACTCCCCGACATTTTTTCCGTCATCCACAGCGGTGACGGTGAACTGTATTTTTGATGAAAAAGTATCAGACAATTGCTTTCTCCTTAAGGGCTTCAGGACTCTCCATTCGTTTTTCGTCCAAGCGGTATGTGTTGAATATCTCCGCAGCGGCAGCCGCAAACGTCATCTTTGTATACGGTATAACGAATATCAGCGGAAGCACCGCAATACAGCATGCCCAAAGCGGCGCAAGCGAAAATATGAGCCTTATTATGCCGACTCTGCTGCCCTTTGCGATGCGTACGCTTTCGGCAATTATCTCCTTCGGCGCTTTTTCGGGATCGGAGGCATAAAGATGTGGAACGAAAATATATCTCATATGAAAAATTATGTATATAAATACGAAAAGCGCACTTGTTACCGTCAGCACCGCAAGACTCACCGCCGCAGCGGACGGATCCTTTTCGAGCAGCCATTTGAAATGCAGCATCATAAACACTATGAACGCCAGCGGAAAAACAGCCGCCGAGACCCTTCTTGCGAGTACCATAAATTCAAGTTCAAGCGTCCTGATGATATGCCCTCTGTGCATATAGCAGCTGAAAAGGCTTGCTCCGGGGATACTTGTTGAACTTGCCTGCTGAAAATAAAACCATGCCGTGCTGTATTTGAGCGGTATAAGAGCAACATAAACAAGGATCAGATAGACCGCTGCGATCAATGCGATCTTCCAGCCGCCCTCGGATATTGTCATAACGCCAAAGCTTATTATATGCGTCTTATAAAGTATTTCCACCGCTGTAAGGAACATAAGACCTACCATAGTCAGTACAGCCGTCACAAAAAAGACCTCGCCGACACATTCACCCCAGCAGCATTTCAGCCGCTGTGCGGCAAAACGCCTGTACCGCTCGTTATCAAGGCTTTTCATCGTTCAGCTCCCCTTAAAATTCGTTGTAATCGGCGGCATTCCCGAACGGGACTTTTCCAATTATCTCGAACACGCCGCCGTTCTGCCAGAGCATTGCCGAAACATTCACCATATAGCCCTCGCCCGGTTCGCAGGCAAAGTCCATAGGCTTCATCTTCGGCAGACCAAAGCAGGACATAAGGTTCATCAGTATTCCCGAATGGGTCACGACTCCTGCTTCGTGTATATTTTCCTTCATCATATCCATTATAATAAGGTTAAGTCCCGAAAGGCTGCGGTTTATCATATTGCGCAGGCTCTCACCGTTCGGCGGAGGATTGTCAAGTCCGCCCTTTATCCACTTGTGATAGCTGTCCAGTTCAAGCAGGTCTTTCAGCTCGATCCCCTCGAAAACGCCGAAGTCCATCTCGGTCATTTCGTCACATATCACGATCTCACGATCGGGGAAAATTATCTCCGCCGTCTGCAATGCTCGGGTAAGAGGGCTGGAGTAAACTCTGTTTACCTTTGGATAAGCATAGACCCTTGCCTTTTCCTCAAGGTCAGCTCTGCCCTTGTCGGAGAGCGGCCAGTCGGACTTTCCGATATATATTCCTTTTTCGTTTGCTTCGGTCATTCCGTTGCGTATAAATGTTATTTTATATCCGTTCATAGTATTCTTCCCTGCAAATTTTTTCTTATTAATATAGTATATATTACATGCTGTTTTTTGTCAATACAAGCCTTGCGGCAGTATAGCTTATACAAATAAAATTTACATTTTGTCCATTTATCCGCAAATCAGCGTCATTTCAACATCTTGACGGATTATTTCAAATATGGCACAATATCTTGTATTATGCCGATTTTGCGTGTGAAACGCCTGCTTTACCATTATGTAACTTCAACAAAAAACAATTATAACCTTTATCGAGTTTTTTCCACAAACCCCCTTTACAAAATGTACGTTATAAGATATAATTTACAGTACGTAATTGTCGGCAAACAGAGAAAAATAGAAATAAAAGATGATTATGAGAACGATCGGGAGGTGACAAGATGAATTCCGACTTTCCAAGAATTATAACCCTCTTAAGGAAAGAACGAGGCATCAGTCAGAAAAACGCAGCGGCGGATCTTGGTATTTCGCAGGCGCTGCTTTCACATTATGAAAAAGGTATACGTGAATGCGGTCTTGAATTTCTTGTCAAGGCGGCAGACTATTATAACGTTTCCTGCGACTATCTGCTCGGACGCTCGCCCGAACCTGCAGGAAAGACCATTTCCTATGAAGATATCCCCGAACAGGATTCCAACTCGGGCAAGATCGCAGCAGGCGGCAGTATGATGGCGGCTTTCAACAGAAAGCTCATCGTCAATTCGCTCAATGTCCTTTTTTCGCTTATCCAGAAAACGGGCAGCAATACCATTATGAAAGCTGTTTCTTCGTATATGATGCTCGCAGTGTATAAGATGTTCCGCATCGTCTACTCCTCAAACGGGAAAAACGACCAGCGGTTCTTCACTATCCCCGAAATAGCAGCTTCGGGTTCGGCATCGGCAGCAATGGCAATGTGCGAAGCGGAAGCCTCCGCAGCTGCAAAGGGCGTAACATTCGGCGAAAATGATATCGCACTCGAAAGCGATAACAATATCATCACAGCTTCGACATTATCGGAAGAATACGCAGGCTCGGCATCTTCGCTCCTCAACGTGGTAAAGAACAGCGAAGCAAGAATAAAGATAATCAGCGACAGCTCGAAGTAAATAAAAATTCCAAAATATTTGCAGCATTGCGAAGCCAAGCAAAGTTTACGTCCACACTTTTCAAAGGGTGGTGGGTGTCCAGAGGGCAAAGCCCTTGGTCGCTTCCGCAGA
>URTF01000015.1 GCA_900550695.1 uncultured Ruminococcus sp. | reverse complement strand
GCAGCACCTACAGCTACGCACTCATCAGGGTTAATGCCCTTGAACGGCTCTTTGCCGATAAGTTTCTTAACAGCTTCCTGAACAGCAGGAATTCTTGAAGAACCGCCGACCATAAGAACCTTGTCAATCTGACTGATCTGTAAACCTGAATCAGAGAGAGCCGAACGAACCGGACCCATTGTAGCCTCTACAAGGTCTGCTGTAAGTTCGTCAAACTTAGCTCTTGTAAGTGTTAAGTCAAGGTGCTTAGGACCTGTCTGGTCTGCGGTAATGAACGGGAGGTTGATTGATGATGTTGTAACGCCCGAAAGCTCTATCTTAGCTTTCTCTGCAGCCTCTTTGAAACGCTGCATAGCAACCTTATCTGATGAAAGGTCAATACCTGTTTCGTTTTTGAATGATGTTACCATCCAGTCAATGATTCTCTTATCGAAGTCATCGCCGCCAAGACGGTTGTTACCTGCTGTTGCAAGAACTTCCTGTACGCCGTCGCCCATCTCAATGATAGATACATCGAATGTACCGCCGCCGAGGTCGTAAACCATGATCTTCTGATCGTCTTCCTTATCGATACCGTAGGAAAGAGCTGCTGCGGTAGGTTCGTTGATGATTCTTCTTACGTTAAGTCCTGCGATCTGACCTGCGTCCTTTGTAGCCTGACGCTGTGCATCTGTGAAGTATGCAGGAACTGTGATAACTGCCTCTGTAACAGGTTCGCCGATATAAGCCTCAGCATCAGCCTTGAGCTTCTGAAGTATCATAGCGGAGATCTGCTGAGGAGTGAATTCCTTATCGTCGATCTTTACCTTGTAGTCGGAACCCATGTGACGCTTGATAGAAGAAACCGTTCTGTCAGCGTTTGTAACAGCCTGACGCTTTGCAACCTGACCTACAAGACGTTCACCTGTCTTTGTGAAGCCTACAACGGAAGGAGTTGTTCTTGCACCCTCTGTGTTGGGGATAACTACGGCGTTGCCGCCTTCCATAACTGCTACGCAGGAGTTTGTTGTACCTAAGTCAATACCAATGATCTTTGACATATAAATCTTCCTTTCTTATATAAACAAGTTGTTTCTGAAAATTTCTTTTACGGATTTGCGACAACGACCATCGCACATCTGATGACCTTGTCGCCGAGCTTATAGCCCTTCTGGAAAACCTGACAAACTGTATTTTCGCCGAAGTTTTCGTCCTCGACCTGATTTACCGCATGGTGGATATTCGGGTCGAACGGTTCGCCGAGTGCCTTGATCTCGGTAACTCCGAGCTTGTCAAGTATGCCCGTGTACTGCTTGAATATCATCTCAACGCCCTTTTTGTAGTTCTCATCGGAACACTCGGCGTCCATCGCACGTTCAAAATTGTCGATGACGGAAAGAATTTCGGTGATGACCTTTGCCTGTGCGTCTGCAACGGCGTTAAGGCGGTCGTTTACGGAGCGCTTGCGGAAGTTGTCATATTCGGCAGCCACCCTGAGGTACTTGTCTTTTTCATCTCCGAGCTGTTTTTCAAGCTCTTCGATACGTTTCTGCTCTGCAGAGCTCTCTTCGGCAGGAGCTTCTTCGGTCTTTTCAGTCTGTGTATTTTCTTCGGAAGCTTCTTCCGCCTGCTCTTTTTCAAGCTCTTCGTTGTTTTTATTTGTATCCATTTGGGGCAGGACTCCTTTCTTTATCGGGACTTGCTTTCGGTATCGGGAAGAAGCTTTTCTTCCGCTTTTACCTCTGCGGGAGGTTCATCATCGGATATCATTTCCGTTATTCTCTCGGAAAGATACTCAACGTAAGGGATTATCTTTGCGTAGTTTATACGCATCGGACCTATTACGCCGAGCGAACCTGCCGTTTTGCCGCCCTTCTTTATCTTTGAAACGATCATACTGGAGTTTTCGATAACGAAACCTCCGTCCTCTCCGAACATGACCTGCAAGTCGCCGAAGCTGTCGTCAAGCATTTTCACAACTTCGTTTTTATGCTCGAAGAAATGAGCTATCTGATTGTTGTCAATGTCCGTTCTTGCCAGCAGATTTTTTTCGCCCGAAACAACGACTTCGTTATCTCTGAAGCAATCCGCCAACTCGCTCACGCCCTTTAAAAGCGGTGTAAGTGTTACCATATAGGTTCCCATTGCCGCTGCAAGTTCTTTCAGCGTTTCGTCCGAAAGATCGTCAATGGTAACGCCCTCAAGATTTTCCGCCATAAAGCTTGAGAAGAAGTCAAGCTGTTCATTCGTGAGGTCGAATTCCAGTCGGCAGACCTTGTTTTTGATATCTCCCGATGAGGTTATCATCAGCAGGACGTACATTCTTCGTCCCGTCGGTATGACCTCGACCTTTGTTATAACGGAAAACTTCGGTGCAACATTTTTTGCAACAGCGGCACAGTTTGTAAGCTGTGCGAGTGCGGTAGAGGCTTTTTCGATAAGCGCATCAGCCGTCGGGATCTCAACATCGAGGATATTGTCAAGCATTTTTTTATCCTCGTCCGAGAGGCTCTGTTCGGGCATAAGCTGCTCAATATAAAGTCTGTAGCCTTTGTAAGTCGGGATACGGCCTGCGGAGGTGTGCGGCTGTTCAAGGTAGCCAAGCTCTTCCAGAAGCGCCATATCGTTTCTGATCGTTGCGGGTGAAACTTTTATATCGGGCATTGAAGCGATCGTCTTTGAGCTGACGGGTTCGCCCGTTGTAATATATTCATCAACAACGGCGGCGAGAATTTTTCGCCTGCGTTCGTCCTGCAAAACGTTCACTCCTTTTCTATCTTTAGCACTTGTATCAGCACTCTGTTAGCACTCTTTATCCCTGAGTGCTAATTATATTATACACCACCCGACCGATTTGTCAAGGGGTTTTTGGAATTTTCTTTTATTTTTCACAATTCGCAGCAAAAAATTCGGAAAAGCCTCCGCAAATTGACCGGGAAAACCAAACTTTGCATTATTCAAACATTACATTCTTGCATTAGAACGTTTTTTATGGTACAATAATACTGCTGCTTCGATCTGTTATACGATCGGGCAAGGCTTATTATTGTATAAATTCGCACACGGGGTCTCCCCGTTTTTCGGAGGTTAAAATGGCACTTGACGGAATCTTTTTAAGCTGCGTGAAAAACGAGCTTTCGCCGCTCATCGGGAGCAGAGTTGACAAGATCGCTCAACCCTCCCGTGAGGAAATAATCATAACTATGCGCACGAGGGGCGGCATGGAGAAGCTATTGTTCTCCGCTTCGGCTAACTCTGCCCGTGTTCATATCACAAAGGAAACGGTCGAGAACCCGAAAGTTCCGCCGATGTTCTGTATGCTCCTGCGAAAGCATTTCGGCAACGGCAAGCTGCTTGATATCCGTCAGGACGGACTTGAACGTGTTTTATACTTCGATTTTGAAGCTATGAACGAGCTTGGCGATATGGTAAAGGTCACTCTTGCCGCAGAAATTATGGGCAGATGCTCGAACACCATTATTATAAACGCTGATGGCAAAATTATCGACAGCATCAAGCGTGTTGACCTTGAAATGTCGGGCGAGCGTCCAGTTCTCCCCGGAATGAGCTACACTCTGCCGCCAAAGACGGAGCGTCTTGACTTCCGCACCTGCACAAAGGCACAGCTTTCCGAAGCACTCGACTCAATGCCCGATGCCGACCTTGCGAAAACTCTCGTAAAGGTATTTGAGGGCGTTTCACCTATCGTTGCCCGTGAATGGGTGTTTTCTGCCGCAAACGGCGACCAGATACGCAAAAGTGAGCTTACCGACGGTATTCTCGACAAGCTTTGCGCCGAACTGAAAAAGACCGCCGATGAGCTTTCAGACGGCACGAATGCTTATACCATTATAAAAGACCATGACGGTATGCTCAAAGATTTTGCGTTCATGGATATTTCGCAGTACGGCTCGCTTATGACGACGAAAACGCTCCCGACCGCCTGCGCCGCACTCGACTATTTCTACTCCGAGCGTGATAATGTTTCCCGTATGAAGCAGCGTTCGGCAGACCTTTATAAGCTTCTGCTGAACACTACCGAGCGTATCGCACGAAGAATAGAGGCGCAGAAGCTTGAACTTGCCGAATCCGCAAAGCGTGACGAATTGAAGCTGAAAGGCGACCTCATTTCTGCGAATTTATATCGCATTGAAAAGGGTATGGACAGGATCACGGTTGAGAATTTCTATGACGAAAATTGCCCGACCGTTGAGATCGAGCTTGATAAGCGCCTTACCCCGAGTAAAAATATGCAGAAATACTACGCAGAGTACAGAAAGCTTGACACTGCGGAGAAAATCCTCACCGAGCGTATCGCTCAGGGCGAGGACGAGCTTGCTTACATCGACAGCGTTTTTGACGCTTTAACACGAACCAAGAGCGAGGACGAGGTAAACGAGCTGCGAATGGAGCTTGCGGAGCAGGGTTATCTCCGTGCAAACAAGCTCAAAGGCAAGCCGCCCAAGACGAAACCGCCGATAGAATTCACCTCGCCCGACGGCTATACTATATTAATAGGACGGAACAACATTCAGAACGACAAGCTCACCACAAAGCTTGCCGACAAGACGGATATCTGGCTTCACACGAAGAATATCCCCGGCTCGCACGTTATTATCCGCACGAACGGCACAGTTCCGCCCGATGATACTATTTTATATGCGGCAGGTCTTGCGGCTTTCCACAGCAAGGCGAAAAACTCTTCGCAAGTCCCCGTTGATTATGTCAACATCAAGTTCGTGAAAAAGCCTTCGGGCGCAAAACCGGGCAAGGTCATCTTCACGAACAACCGCACGGTTTATATCACGCCGATAAACCCATACTCCGAAGAATGAACAGCGCATCTGAAAATGCTCTTACCGCATAAATTATTTTATACTAATACTAATTCTCGATCAACCTATAGACAAACTCTCGGCTATAATAAGTTCATTCTGCGTCAAGCTCCCTTGTCAGGCGACAGCCTGTCTGCGGTCGCTTTCCTTGACTGAACTTATTCTATCTGTCGATTTTGTCTATAGAACGATCGAGAATTAGTATAAACACAAAAACCTGTTTTCACAGAATACACTTCTTTGAAAACAGGTTTTATGTTTATTGAACAACTATGGGAAATGTGATTTTTGCCGCAAATATTATGCAACAGCAGCACCATATTACCTGACATCATAGTAAAAGCTGTCTGCGGCATCTCTGTCCCTGCCCGTGAAAATCCGCTTTGTGAGACTGCGGTTTTTGATAAGATACCAGTCGCCGAACTCATCGAATTTTCGGCTCGAAGTCACGATATACGACTTTTTAAGTGTTCCGTAGCGCTGACCTCTGCTTTTGCCGAGTTGGTTCAGCCGTGCGGCAAAATCAAGGTCTTCAAGACTAACAAGGCTTTCATCAAAGCCGCCCACTGCATCAAAATTCTTTTTATAGCACCAAAACATTCCACCCGACAGTGCGGCTTTGTTTTTTATCATCACAGGAGCAAGGTTCAGCGCAACATAAGCCGCCGAAAAGAATATCCCAACAGACATTCGCTCAAATTTTGCCCTTGTTCCGCCACCGATATACTTTCCGCTTCCGAGCATTTCCCGTATTTCTGCAAGTGAACCCTCCGACATTATGCTGTCGGCATCTATCGTGACGATAATTTCACACTTTGCGGCTCTTGCGCCTGCATTTCTTATGCTGCTTATGCATTTATCCTCATTTGTGACAACTTCTGCGCCGTATTCCGCCGCTATCTCGGCTGTACTGTCTGTACAGCGGTTGGCGACAACGATAGTCTGCACCTGCTCGGGCTTAACTTTTTGGGCGGCTTTTTGTATTGCTTCAAGACATTTGCCGATATATTTTTCTTCATTATGCGCAGGAATTATCACCGAAAATGTATATTCTTTCATAATGTCTCCTTACGTCTTATAAAACGACCGCTTTCAACATTTGCCGAAAGCGGTCATATATTTTATGCAATTATAACGATCAAACCTGGCTGTTGTGATCGAGGAAGTCCATAACGTCATCAACAGTTGTGAATGCGAGAGCTGTGCAGGTATCAGCGCAGCCGTAGTAAATGCAGATCCTGCCTGTGTCAGCATCAACGAGGTTAGCGCATGGGAATGTTACAGCGTCTGTATCACCGATGAGCTCATAGCTTGTCTGTGGGCTGATGAGGTAGGAAGCGCCTCTCTTGAGAACCTTCCAAGGCTCGTCCTTATCGAGGAGTGCAGCGGAGAAGCTGTAAACATAGCCGTTGCAGGAAGTAAGAACGCCGTGATAGAAAATGAGCCAGCCGCGGTCTGTTTCTATCGGAATAGGACCTGCGCCCATCTTTGTGGATTCCCAGCCCTTAGAAGGTCCCATAACGTGTCTGTGCTCGCCCCAGTAAACGAGGTCAGGGGACTGGCTGATGAACATATCACCGAAAGGTGTATGACCGCTGTCGGAAGGACGGCTCATCATCATGTACTTGCCGTTGATCTTTCTTGGGAACATAACGCCGTTTCTGTTGAAAGGAAGGTAAGCATTTTCGCCCTGCTTGAATGTTTTGAAATCAGTTGTGGTAGCGATACCGATAGTTGGCTTCCAGCCGTAAGCATTGCACCATGTTACGATATATCTGTCTTCGCCCTCGAGCTTGCATACACGGGGATCGTAGCCGTACTGCCACTGTGCAACTTCGGGGATATCGCACTCAAAGTGGATTCTTTCCTCGTTGATATCCCAGTGGATACCGTCCTTGGAGAAGCCAACGTGGAGTTCCATGTTTCTTTCTCTGTCGTCAACACGGAAAACGCCTGCGAATTCGTAGTCACCGTTCTTGAAAGGAACAACGGAGCTGTTGAAAATGGAGTTGGAAGGCTCTCTGTAGCCGTTAGCCTTCTTTACCATGATCTGATCTCTCTTGATGATAGGGTTAGCGTCATATCTCCAAACTACATCTCTGCAGTCAGCAGGCTTTTCCTGCCAGGGAATGTTCGGCATAGAAACGCCGTTGATGATTTTTACGTTCATTGGTTTGACCGCCTTTCGTTATTGTTTTGACAACCTAAGTCTTTTTTATTATACAATATTTAAAAAGGAAAATCAACTGTAATTTTCAGACTTAAAGGTATAAGTCATAAAATGTTTAGAATTGTAAACGATTTACCGCCCTAAGAGTGCGTCTATCTCCGAACGGGAATTTACGATAGGCTTGCCGTCACTGTCAAGCAGCGGGGTCAGTCCGCCCGAATAGCCAGAGAAATGGTAGAAATAGTTCACACCCGTTTCGGTGTCGACCCATATCTCACAGCCCTCCATTGCACCCTTGGAATAAACTTTGATAAATCTTTTGTCATTGCTCATAGTGTGATCTCCTTTATCCTTGTTTCCTTTGATGTATCATAAGTGATTTTTACCATACTCAACTTTCCGGATACATCTTTCTGACCTGCTCCTCGGTAAAGCCCAATGCTCTCATTCTGCTTATGGCATTTGCTCTTTCTTCTGCTTTACCTTCCGCTCTGCCCTCTTCTTTACCCTCTTCCTTGGCATTTTTAAGCGCTGATGCTTCATCATGGAGTGCTTTTTCACGCAGACGGGCTATCTCTCTTATTTTTGTGTCCTCGGACATATCATAGATAACATTTACAGCTTTTTTCATAATAGGAACGTTAGTCTGACTGATCATCTCAAATTCCTCCTCACTGTCTGCGTTTATGAACTGCAGCCACAGCTCACGGCTGTTATCGGGGTTTGGCTTTCTGCCGACCTTTTTCAGCTCAAAGAAATGTATGCTGAACTTATCGGAGAAAACCTCGCCCGTGCCCTTTATCATTGCGGCGACCTCGGTGTGATAATCGTCCGTACTGAACATATTAAAGTTGATGATATTTATTGTAATGGTCTGTTTTAACTCACTGTAGTCCTCGCCGCTTTTCAGTTCGGACGAGTAGAGTTTTGCCCAGTAGAAAAGCGTTCTGTCACGGTAGTCCGCATCGTTTTTGACCTGTATCTCGACATTAACAAGCTTATCATCCACCTTTAAGCTCAGGTCAAGACGGCTGAATTTTCCTGCAAGGGTTTCGGGCGGAAGCTCGGGGTTTGTTATTTTTATCTCTTTGATGCGCTCCTGCGGAATTTCAAGCATACTTGCTACAAATGAATGGAGCATATCCTCATTTTCCGTAAAAATTTTCTTAAAGATTATATCAAGCTTTGCAGAAATTACATTTCGTGCCATCGGCTTTCCCTCCTTTTATCTGATCATATTATACCACAATTTCATCAAAATGCAATACAGTATGTCTTTCCCTTTTCCGTTGCGAACGAAACAGCACCGTTCTTTTCCGCAGTATTGACGTTATTGCCGTCACATACGACCTTGATGCCATTGCCGACAATTGTACAAGGATTTCCTCCGAGTGAAGTTATGGAAAGCTTTGTTATCTTACCCTTTTCCCATTCAAAATCAACCTCAAAGCCGCCTCTTGCTCTTACACCGTAAAGAGAGCCGCTTTCCCATTCCTCGGGGAGCGCAGGAAGAACGTTTATCTCGCCGCTGTGGCTCTGAACGAGCGCTTCGGCAATGCCTGCACCACCGCCGAAGTTGCCGTCTATCTGGAACGGCGGGTGCATATCAAACATATTTATCGATGTCGAGTTAGAGAGGAGCGCACGGACATTCTCGCCGACCTTTTCGCCTCTGCCAAGCCTTGCCCACATATTGATTATCCACGCTCTCGACCAGCCCGTGTGACCGCCGCCGTGGGAAAGTCTGCGGTCGAGCGTTGCGGTTGCAGCCTTTGCAAGCTCGGGCGTTTTGCGGAGCGATATCATATCTGCCGGATAGAGCGCAAAAAGCTGCGAGATATGGCGATGTCCCGGTTCTACCTCGTCATAATCCTCCGCCCATTCCATTATCTGACCGTACTTGCCGATCTCGGGCTTCGGCAGACGTGTACGGATCTTTAGCATCGTTTCGGCGTAATCTTTATCAATGCCGAGAATATCGGCACTTTCCGCAACCGCCGTGAAAAGGCTGTAAAGTATCTGACTATCCATTGACGGACCCTGACAGAGTGAACCCTGCTCGCCCGTCTTGGTGAGGTAAGTATTCTCGGGCGAAGTTGACGGACTTGTCACAAGCTGTCCCTTATCGTTCTCAATGAGGTAATCCTCGAAGAATTCAGCTGCTTCTTTCAGCGTATCGTACTTATCGGCGAGGAAATCCTTATCCTGCGTAAATTTGTAGTGTTCGTAGATGTGCAGACAGAGCCAAGCCAGACCCATCGGCCATACCGTTGCAGGCATCCACCTGTCCTGCGGAGCTGTGTCGCCCCAGATATCGGTGTTGTGGTGGCAGACCATTCCCTTGCAGCCGTACATCTCATGTGCGGTTATTCTGCCGTTCTCTCTCATTCGCTCGATATGGTCAAAGAGCGGAGTGTGGCACTCGGGAAGATTCTGTATCTCTGCACCCCAGTAGTTCATCTCGGTGTTGATGTTGATAGTGTATTTTCCGCCCCATGCAGGCCACATATCCTTGTTCCATATTCCCTGAAGATTGAGCGGAAGAGTACCCTCACGGGAGCCGCTTATCATCAGATAGCGTGAAAAATTGAAATACATCTCGGCAAGCTTGTTGTCGCTGCCGCCGTTTTTGAACTTTTCAAGTCTTTCATTCGTTGGCAAAGCGGAGTTTCCACCGCTGTTGTCGCAAAGCTCAAAGTTAACACGGTCATAAAGCTTTTTATAGTCGCCGATATGACGTTCAAGGAGCGTTTCGTATGACTTTCGCTGCGCTGTCTTGGCTTCATTCAAAGCCTGTTTTTCATAATTACCCGTGCGGAAAGCCGTCCGGCAGGCTATTGTTATAGTTGCTTCGTCCGCACCGTTTACTCTTATCCTTGTAGCGTCGGTTTCTCCGCTGCCGCCGACTGTTTTTATTGTTACCGCTGTCGCATAGGGTATTCCGTCCGTAACTGTGAAGAGCAAGGTCGATGCATCGTATGCTTCGTTCTTGTCATAGTCATCGTCAGAACCGTCGATGAAAGCTTCAAAAGTTATTTTCGCCTTTTCGCTCGCTGTGAAGTGGATAACCATAACATTATCCGGCGCAGAAACGAAGATCTCACGGGAAAAGTTTACTCCGCCGCTTGTCCACTCGGTTTTTGCGACTGCTGTGGAAATATCAAGGCTTCTCTTGTAGTTTTCGGCATTTTCGCAGCCGCTTTGGAGGATATGCAGGTCGCCCATAGGGTGATAATGGCGCTGCTGCTCGTTTCTGCCGTAAAAAGCGTCCTCGCAGAGCTTCTGTGCTTCGGTTATTCTGCCGTCTGCGATAAGCTTGCGTATCTTTCCGAGGTTTTCTTTCGCCTTTGGGTTGTTTCTGCAGCGGAAGCCGCCCGACCAGATGCTGTCCTCGTTCATCTGGATAAGTTCATCGTCCGTTCTGCCGAATATCATACCGCCGATGCGGCCGTTTCCGACAGGCATAGCCTCGTCCCAGTTTGCGGCAGGTGCTTTATACCATAATAATTCCGAATAGTTCTTCATAATATCCTCCGATGTTTCCCGAGCAAGGCGGGGTTATTTCAATCAAATTATAACATACTTTCCACAAAAAAACAAGCTTAACCGCTTCGATTTTTGTACAAATACAAAAACCGCCCTCGGAAAGCCCGAGAGCGGTTTTGAATAGCTTTGGTAAATTACATACCTGTAAGACCCGAACGTGCAATACCTTCTGTGAAGTTTTTCTGCAAGCAGATATAGAGGATAAGCATTGGCAGGATAGAGATAAGACAGCCTGCTTCCATCCATACGATAAGCTCACGGACATTCGGCGTTTCGTTGCCGAAGATAAGTCTTGCAAGGCTTGCATCGAGGTTTTTGAGCATAAGTGCAACGGTCTTGTTGTCGGTGAAGAACGATGTGGAAACATAGTAATCGTTCCAGTACCAAACAACTGAAAGGAGGAATACTGTAAGGAATGTAGCACCTGCGTTGGGAACCATTACCTGAACGAAGGTCCTGAAAGGCGAGCAGCCATCGAGGTATGCTGCATCTTCGAGTTCCTTAGGAAGTCCTCTGAACGACTGTCTGAACAGGAATATGAAAAGACCTGCACGGATACCGTTCGCTGTGAGTGCGGGGAAATACATTGTAACACCGCTGTTGATGAAGTTGATGTAGTTTCCTGTGATCGCATGATAAATTCCGAATGGATTGAAGTAACGGAAGAACATATACTGCGGAATAAGAATGATCTGTGAAGGCACAAGGATCATAAGTATTACGATAAAGAAGAGAATGTTCTTTCCCTTGAACTTGAATCGTGCGAAGCCGTAACCCGTAAGTGCGCAGGTAAGAACCTGGAGTATCGAACAGCCGATATTCAATACGAGCGTATTGACGAGCGTGTTGCCGAAGTCCATAGCCTTCCATGCATCGGTGATATTTGAAAGAATGAAGTGCTTGGGTATCCACATGATCGTCGGATCGTTCATTTCCGCACGGGGACGGAATGCTGCGGAAACCATAAATATGAGAGGATAGATGATGATGAAGCAAAGACCGAATACGATAAGTCCTCTTGCGATAGGCCATACTGCATCAAAAACTTTTTTTCTCTTTAAGTATTTCTGTTCCTCGGGAGTAAGGGATTCAAGACGCTTTTTAAAGCGTTCCCTTTTCTCCTTTCCGGACATTTTAGGTTCTTTGATCTTTCTCTGCTCGGACGGTGCGCCGGAGCGTTTTGCTAAACTTGCCAATTATTCCGCCTCCTTAATCATCGTACCAAACGAGCTTATTCATGATTGCGAAGATGATTCCGAGAGCAATAAGAATTATTCCGAAATAGCTCCACGCCATTGATGCCGAGTAACCGTACTGCCAGTCACGCTGTACTTCAAGCACACGCGCCATGACCTCGTTCGTCGGGTCGGTGAAGGAGTCGATAACGGTATAAACGATATTAACAAGGATCATCGGGGAAACGTAAGGAAGAGTGATCTTCCAGAAGAATTCCCAAGCTGTTGCGCCTTCGATAGATGCTGCTTCCTTAGCGGAAGTCGGGATACCCTGAAGTGCTGAAAGGAAGATAATGATCTGGATACCGCACTTCCAAACGAGGTTGAGGATATCCGACGTTACCGTTGTCAGCATTTCCGTGAACTGCGTACCGAAGCCGTAGATTCCGACAAATTCGAGCAGCTGGTCGACCATGTCCGCCTCGAACATTGTGGAGAACTGTTCAGCGCTGTTGTTGCCGTTTGTGTTAAGGTCGCCTGTGATGATCGCATAAACAGGACCCGTTGCGATGATAACAGGGAGGAAGAATACGGCTCTTGCGAAGCCTCTGCCTCTGAACTTCTGGTTGATGATGATAGCAACGAACATTGAGAATATAACGATGATAGGAAGGTTGAGTGCCATATCCTTCAACGCCTCAACGAGGTACTTTCTGAATGATGGGTCAGTCATGAATGCTCTCTTGTAGTTGGCAATTCCGACCCAGCTCCTTGCGAGATAACCTGTTTCGGGGCTGACGTCATTGAATGAATAGAAGAATGATTTGCATACGGGTATGATGAAGAACATCAGAGCGCCGATGAACCACAGGGCGATAAAGCCGTAGCCGTAAAGCCCTTTCTTCTTTTCATAGGATAGTCTGTGTTTCATTTTATCCTATGACCTCCTTCCCAATGTAATCATACAGACTGTAAGTCTTGCTGCCCTTGGTAACAGTCTTGTCTGTATAATTTACTGTGATCTTTGTACCGTTTGAATAGGTTGTTTCAGTGTTTCCGTTTGCAAGCATTTCATAGCCTGTGATAGTTTCGGAGGAAACATCGGAGAGGATCTCCTTCACAAAGCCGTAAACGCTTGCAGCATCTTCTTTCCAGTAATCAGCATCTGCGTAGTAGTAAACGTCATAGCGTGTATCCTTGAGCTCATTTGCCTCTTCAGCCATAAGGTCGAAGTTGAGCGAGCTGCCCGATGCAACAGCCGAGAGAATAACGTCGCCGATCTCTGCCTGACCGTTTACAGCAGGTGTTGAATATGACTTGATGCCGTGCATAACGATCTGATAGAGCGGTATATCTGCATCAAAAACGTCAAATTTGCTGGAATTGAGCGGAACATCTGTGATCCTGTCAACGTAAGGAAGGACGTAAGCATTTGCACCGTCTGCAAGGACTGAACCGACCTGTTCGTCAAGCTTCTGATAACCTGTCTGAACAATGCCCTTCATCATTTCCTTGGAAGTAGCCTTTTTGCCGTAATCGCCGTAGATAACGGTCGATGCCGAACCGACGGAGATATTTTTAAGGCCATATTTGCTGTAGCTGCTTGCAAGCTTGTTGAACATTCTCTCATAAGCCTCGGGAGCAAGGAGTGACATCGACTTATAGAATTTGTTCTCGATGCCGTAAGCAGGGTCATAAGTAAGCTGTCTTGAATAAGCATTTGAAACACGGATCGCTGTATCGGTGATCGTCCAGTATCCGTTGCCCGTCTTGAACGTCAGGTTCTCAACATTCGGGTAAATGCTTATATTGTTGCTTTCGGCAAAGCTCAAAAGGCTGTTGAAATCGGACTTGCCGCCGAGCTTTGAGGCAGGCTTTGCTTTATCCGAGACCTTTTCCTTGATGTCGGCTGTCGTCCACTCGTTGTATGTGGCAACGATATTGTCCGCACCGTCGGCAGAAAGCTCCGAAAGGATATCCTTTGCTTCATCGAACGTTGTAGCTGCGTGCTGCATTGTTACAGGGAAACCGAGAACGGATTCCTTTTTAAGAACTGCACCGTAAAGGTCAACATAGAGAGGAACGTCCTTAACGGAATCGGAAACCGTTACGCCGTAATCGCTTGTGAGGTAATCTCTGTACTTCTCTGCGATGTCAACGTAATCGACCTCGCTCTTGTCGGACTTTGAAACGGGGTAGTAGCAAACTTCGAGTTCGGGAACGAGGATACCTCTCTTCTCGAATACCTTGAGCGGGCTGTCGTTGCTTGCGCCCATCTGATATTCGTCGCTTGTTCTTATCTCGAAATCAAAGTAGCAGCTGTTGAAGTCGGTCTTGTTCTGACCGGAAACGTAAGCATTGATAGTAGCGGCTGTATCGCCCTTGCCGGCAACGACCATCATACCGCTGTTGCCCTTGACGATACCGTACATCGGGAGGTAGACCTGCTGTGTAACTGCGGGAGCGGTCTGGCTTACGGGAGTGATATCTCTGCCGTAGACCTTGCCCGAGTAGGTCTTAAGACCTGTCTTGCCGTTGTTGAAGTTGATAAGTGCGCCGCTGCCGTCGGGGATAACGAAGTATCCGTTCTCATCGGCAGCTGCAGCACCGAAGGTCGTCATAAACGAGAGCTTCGTTGTGAGCTTGTCGCCGTCCTCTTCCTTGATCTCGGAAGTATCGACACTGAGCTTAAGATGATCATCTTCAAGAGTATAGGTAACGGGAACTGTGATCTTTGCGGAATTGAACTTGTATGTGATCTTTATTCCGTCTTTGGATGTTGTGACCTTAGCCTTGCCCTTTACCTTGCTGTTTGCAGTTGTAGTTTTACGCTTGGAAGGTTCGCCGTATGTAAGCACCATACCTGCTTTAAGCTCCTGTATCTGAGCCTTTTTGCCCGAAGAACCATCGGCGTTGATGGGATTTGACCACCAGATCTCACCTGTGTTCTTGTCAACGAGTGCAAGAGTTACCTCTTTTTTGTTGACATAGAGTGCAAGCTTGTCATTTTCGGTAACAAGCTCGGCAGCTGCGAGAGCTTCTTCCTCTGTACGGGGGACATAGTCCTCGTCAGCGGGAGCTTCTTCCTCAGCGTCAGCCTCCTCTGTTTCGGCGGCATCTGTTCCCTCGTCTTCCGAGAAAGCAGGTATCGTGAACATCGAAGTCATCATTGCGGCGCAGCAGACGCAGGCAAGTATCTTCTTTATATTGATTCGCATTTATTTCACCACTTTTCGATTTAAAATACTATACACGGAAACGATACGAAAGCTCCGTATAGATAGACAGAACGAAGATTATTACCTGCTGGAACAGTGTAAGAACGAGAACGAGCAGGAACAGGATCGCTATCATCGCAACGATCGTCAGCAATATCAGTGCGATCGTCTTTCCGAACGAGAACTGATGGACGGCTTTCATCGCTGAGATGACAAGCACGAACGACCAGCAGAATCCCACAATTTCAAAGAGCTGGATAAAGATATATTCGTCCTTGATAAGAACGTGGGAAAGAAGTGTTCCGATGAGGTAACCCGATATATACGGCACCAATGCGTAGGCGCTGTATATAAAGATCTTTTTCATCGAACCCTCTCCGGAGAAGAGGGTACACATTGCCCAGTTGGCAACGACCCAAACCAGGAAAATTATAAAGCTTCGGAAAATATACGGGACTATATTGAATATTTTATCGTAACTGGAATAATACTGGAAACCGTAAAGTCTGCTGTATGCGACCTGCTGGAAAAAGAGGAGGAATACGATGACCCAGGCGATCTTCATAGAGCCTTTTTTCTTCCAGCGAAGGTCCTCAAAGCCTTCAAACGGATGCATTATAACGTGTCTGACGAACTGACCTTCTGTTAAATCGAGCATTTTATGCACCGCCCTTTCCGCTTGAATTCTGCTTTTTCTTCTTTAAGATCTTCTTCGTTACCGACCATGCAACGATGATAACGATGATGATAATGACTATAAGCGTGAAGTTCTGCTTGAGCCACTGGTCACGATAGCCTTCAAACGCCTTGTTATAGCGGTTTCTGCTGATCGAGATCTTGAAGTATTTCATTGCTTCTTTGTATTCGCCTTTGTTGAAAAGAGCGTTTCCGATACCGATATAAGCACGGCGGTAGTTTCCGTCATACTTGAGGACAGCCTTCCAGGGTTCATAAGATTCATCATATTTACCCTCGTTGTAAAGGTTGGACGCCTCAGTAACGATCTCGCCAAATGCTGTTCTTGTAAATACTGTAACGGAATTCTTACGGGAATCGAGAACATAGATATGGTTATCGTGGCTCTCGATAGCGGACGCCGAACGGAATGTGCCGAGCTGTTCGCCCGAGCCGCCCATAATGAAGAGAAGCCAAGCTTCCTTATCATACTGGAAGATACGTCCGTGCTGGAAATCGAGGATATTGAGCTCGCCGTTAGGTCCGATATCGATATCGGTAAGGCTTGAGTTCTTTGCGTAGATCGAGTAGTAAGTCGGGCTCTTGTCGCCGAACTGGAACTCGTTGTCGATACCGAGGGAGTCGAGAATGTTGTTGCCCTCAGGATTGAGCTTCTTAACAAGGTCTGTTGTTGTTTCTGTGGACTCTGTTACCGTGTAGATGAAGCCCTTTTCATCGATATCGAAGTTTGTGAAGCCGATAGGAGTGGACTTAGCTGTTCTTGCTCTCTGTTCCTCGGTCGAAATGAGGTTCCAGAATGCGTTCGCAAGAACCTCGGCAGTCTGTTCAACTCGGTTCGCACCGTAGAATCCGAGGAATTTGCCCTCTCTGTCGAACATTACCGCACCCTTTGTTACGGATTTAACGACAACATAGACATTTTCAGCCTTATCGACAATGACCTTGCTCGGGTTATATGTAAGATCCGATCCGTAAAGCTCGGAATCGGGCTTGCCGAACACTTTATCGATATTTCCGTTGATATCGCACTTGATAACACGCTCATTTTCGTTATCTGCGATATAAACATACTCTGTATACGGGTCAACATAAACGCCCGTAGGCTTTTTGAGCTTTGTTTCTTCACCGTTATAGGTGAAATTCTCCATAACTCTTACGAGCTTGAAGTCGAGGTCGGTAACAACTATTCGGTTGTTTCCCCTGTCAGCTATGTACATAAGATCGTCATGCGATACGAAAAGGTCTGCAGGTTCGCTCAATGCGCCGCAGCCGATATCGTCGCCGCTTACGAAGTAATCCGCAGTGTATCCTACCTGAGAGGATATCGGATCACCCCATCTGTCATAGCTGTAAGGGCTATATGCTTCGGAAGCGGAAACGTTGACCGCGAGAGCGGAAACCGTCATCACTGCCGCCGAAAGACATGAGATAAGCTTTTTCAAGCTTGACATATTATCACCCTTTCCATATTTCTTTTAATCCTTCATACCTGCGTGAGCCATTGTTTCCATAACGTTGCTCTGCGCTGCGATAAATACTGCAAGCGGCGGTATCATAAGAACGACTGCGGACGCTGCTATAGCACCCTGTCTTGCAATACCTGCTGCTGCGATCTGCTGAACTACGGTCGGGATAGTTTTGAGTGCCTCATCATAAACGAGGTTGCCGCCCGTTGAGTTCCAAGCAGCCTGGAACTGGAAGATGATAATTGTCATGATAGCAGGCTTCATATTCGGCATAACTACCTGCCAGCAAATTCTGAAAAGACCTGCGCCGTCGACCTTTGCCGCTTCGATCATAGCGTCGGGGATAGTACCAACGCTGTTTATCATAAGGTAAAGACCCATTGAAGAAGCAACGATCGGGAGGATAAGTGCGGAGTATGTATTGATCATACCGAGCTTAGCCATTACGATGTACTGCATAATGTAGGTTACCTGGCTGTTGAAGAGGAGCGCAATAACGACCGTCTTGTTGATGAGCTTAACACCGGGGAATCTGCACTTTGCAAGAATGAATGAAGCCATGCAGGCGAAAATAACGTGAAGAACAGTCGCCGCAATGGTAACATACAAGCTGTTGAGAACGTTTCTGGAGAACGGAACCCATGAGTTGTTGGCAACCTGGAAAAGATCTCTGAAGTTATCACCCGTCGGGTTGATAGCATAGAGCTTAGGCGGCATGATGAAGATCTCCTGCACGGGCTTGATCGAAGTAATGATCGCAATATAGATAGGTGCGAGCATAAACAAGCCAAGAAAAGCAAGCAGTATAAAGATACCTATATCGTTTGTCCAAGACTTGCCGACACGCTTGTTGGTACCCTTGGATCTTTCCATTTTTCTATGCTCTTTTTCACGGCGCTTTCTGAGCGCTTCAAGAGCAGCAGCATTCTCAGCCTCGATCTGAGCCTGTATCTGAGAAGGCTTTAATTCTTTTTTAGCCATTATGATCTCACCCCTTTAGTTATTCATATATTTGCCGAGGACCTTGGTTATGAGCTTGTTACACAGGAGCATTACAAGGAACAGCACGAAGCATATTGCCGAGGAATAACCCATTTCGTAACGTACCCAGCCGTAGTCGAAGGCGTGAGTCATAATAGTATGTACTTTGTAGTCCGTGGAAGGGAAGCCTGCGAGCATACGTCCTACGATATCAACTGTGAAGCAGGATACGATCTGCATAACAGCGGCGAACATAAGCTGAGGACCCATTGACGGGATCGTGATGTAGATAAGCTCCTGTGTACGGTTCTTGATGCCTTCGATAGCACCTGCTTCATACATGGACTTATCGATACCCTGGAAACCTGCACGGAGGGCAAGGAAGCCTGCACCCATTGAGATCCAGAGCTGAACTACGATAACGCAGGGGAGAACGTAGTTTGCGTCTGTGAGCCACTGGATAGCTCCCGTTGTGAAGCCGAGGGAGTTGAGGAAAGCGTTGAGGTAGCCGTAGGAGTCACCCGAGAAGATGAGCTGCCATACGAAGTAGATATTGCCTGCCATTGACGGAGCATAGAAAATAAGTGTGAAAACCGTCTTGAGCACGGGGTGAAGCTCGTTTATGAGCCATGCGAGCATAAAGCTGAGTGCATAGCTCAACGGGCCTGTGAAAACTGCGAAGATAAGTGTTGTTCTGATAGACTTGATAAATACATCGTCCTCAACGAAAAGGGTGTAGAAATTATCAAAGCCAACGAATTTCGGCGGAAAATGCGCCATATCAAAGTCGGTGAAGCCCATAGGCAGCGACATGATAACCGGTATAACGGTGAACATGATAAAGAAGATCATAAACGGTGCGATCATACCGTAGCATCCGATATTTCTCCTCATTTCATGGAGTGTATATTGGAAATTCTCCTTAAAAGTGTGTTTCTGTTCACTTCTGAGCAGAATTTCTTTTTTCTGGGTCTGTTCAGCCAAAGGTAACCCTCCAATCTTTAAGAATCTAAGCCGAGATTACTGCGCTTTCTCGTGATCTCGTTGTTGATATCGATATTGTAAAGACGAAGTGTTTCTCTTGCGTTTTCCTTATCGTTTACAACAGCACGGAATGCGTTCATAATACTACGGGTAACAACATAGGATGACGGAATGATAGGAATTTCTTCGAGCTGATCCATCTGGAAGAGGATCTTTTCGAGGTCGGAATTCGACCAGTTGAGCTTTTTGAGAGCCTCGATGTTTGCGCTTTCAAAACGTCCGAGAGGACCCATAACGCCCTCGACGTTCTGACCGTATTCAACAAGCGTATCGGTCTCTGTGAACCACTTGATGAATTCCCAAGCGGCTGCATCGTTCTTGCAGTCCTTAAGGATAATTGCGCCCGAACCGTTGGAGTTGGCAGCGTAGGAAACAGTGCCGTCCTCACGAACAGTTCCCGGAACGTGGGTGAAATCCCAGAGTCCCTTTATTTCGGGAGCAGCTCTGTTGAGCTGATTATAGAATGTACAGTAGTTCTGGATAACGATAGGAGCTTCACCTGTTCTGAAACGTGTGAACGCATCATACTGCTGGTCAAACTGGTAAACGTTATAAAGCTCTGTCCATGTTGCGAATGCATTTACAGCTTCGAGGCTGTCGAAATTCGTTGCAGTCTGCTCATCATTATAATAGTTCGTACCCGACTGGAGCATAAGGAGTGCGAATGTGTGACCTGCCTCGGTAGCAGGGGAAACAGCCGTACCGTTTACGTTCGTAGGAAGGATAAGACCCGGCTGCATATACTTTCTCTGGAGAGCAGGGAGCATATCGATGAAATCGTCCCATGTGTCGGGCGGAGCGTCGATACCAACTTCTGCGAGCATATCCTTGCGGTAGAACATCATCGGGAAGGTTCTTGTGAGCGGAACACCGTAAACGTGACCGTCATAGGTATACATAACGTCTGCCTCGTCCTGGAAACGTGACGCAACTTCCTCATAATCAGCAAATTCATCAACGCTCTTTACAAGACCTCTGATAGCGAGGTTCACGGGGAATTCACCGCCGATGAAGAGCGCAACGTCAGGACCTTTTCCTGCAAGCACGGCTTCCATAATAGTACCCTGAACGAGGTTGATAGAAACATCAATGCCCGTTTCGGGAACGAACTGGGAGTCGGTCATCTGCTTGATAATGTTGGTCTGGTCACGGCCGATGCCGACCCAAACGTTGATAGAATCAGCCGTTACATCGGAAAGAACGGTGTAGTCCTCGAAGAACGAGCCGATGAGAGCCTTTGTGCTGAATGAAAGGGACTTGAAGAAATTTTTCTTAACGGAAGTGACCTTCTGATCAGCGGGAACAAGCTCAATAAAGTCGACCTCGAGCGGCTGGCTTCTGTACTGACGCATCCACGAGGAAACAGCAGTAACGTTATCCTTGATACCGCTTGAAGAAACGTAATCGGGGATCTTGTTCGGACGCTTTATACACTTGTCAAAAACGTCAGCAAGACGGTCAAGAACAGCGGCTTCCGAACCGTCAATTCCTGCGATCTCTTCGATAGCGGCACGGGTCTCACGGAGCTCAACGGAGAGTCTTTCAAAAACGCCGAGAAGCTCAGGTATCTGTTTGTGAACGAAATAGTCTGTGTATTTATCGGGTGAAGGGCCGGTGATCATAAGGATCTGCATATAATACTGGTTGGCTTCATACACGATATTGTCGAGTTTGCGCATATATTCACCGATAGCGCCGGGGATACATTCAAGCGTGAGTGTATGCTTGCCCTTGTCGAGATAGATATATGCAGGGTCGCCGTTTTCGTCCTCGGGGACAACGGACACCCAGTTTGTGCTGTAGTAAAACTTTATTTCACTAAAGGCATCAGAGGGAACTTTGCCGTCGATATAAAGTCTTCTGTTGGAGAAAAGTCCGCGGAGTTCGTTCTGACGGGTTTTAAGGTTGACCTTATAGTAGCCCGCCTCAGTAACATCGATCTCCCATGTGATAGCCTGACCCGACTGATCCCATGTACCGTCGCCGACAGTGTTATAACGCTGTTTTGTCGGGTTGGAGGGTTCGGTAAGGTAGTTTCCTCGGTCATAGGTCGGGAAAAGGGTCTGGGAATTTGTATATGCATAGCGTTCGCCCTGAACCTTGATCGGCTCTGCCGATGCATTTTTTGCAAGGTCAGCATCGGACGGCTTTACATATTTATCATAGCCCTTTTCATTGTAGAGCTTGATATATTCGATAGCGACCATAGCTCTCTCGGAGTTGACAGAGATGGTATGTTCGCCCTGTTCGAGATAGAAGAGGAGCGGCTCGTTGAAAAGACCGTCTTCGTCCTTGAACGAGGTTGTCGTCCACATAGGCATCTCGACCTGCGGAGGACGTATCTCATTGTCCTTTGAATCGGGAGCGATAGGGTATTTGCTCGTCCAGATCCTCGGAATATTGATTCTTGTAGCCGAATCATACGGGGTCTCACCGTCAATAAGCACAGAAAATTCGGTAGTCGTTGTACTGCCCACGATCTGGTAGTACGACATACCGATGTTGTAAGCGCCTGTTTCGGGAACGTTTACCGTAAAATCCAGTGTACCTGCTTCGCTGTTCCAGATGACTATGTTATCCTTTCCCTCATAGGATCCCACACTCACCTCAGCACCATCACGAGCGCCCGTATAATTAAAGAGCACTTCCTTATCGGGGCGTTTTGACCCTGATATTTCATCGTAATAGTCGCTGTAAGTATTTTGTTCTTCGTAAGTAAATGTTTCCTGCCCGGAGGACTGTGCAACAGTCGTTTCCGTACTTTCAGCAGTAACGGGGACAGCCGCAAAGGTTGTGACCGCAAGCATCAGCGCAGTCACGGCTGAAACAATTCTCCTGAAATTAGTTTTACTCGACAACAGACAAACCACCTTTCATTTAAACTGCACATCTGTTAAAGTCTGTACTCAAAAAACAGGGATTGTGATGCTTATGTTAAAACCCGCTGAAAAATTTGCACACAATGTCTGAAAATATAATGAGTTATATTAATATTATAACAATTTACACAATGCTTGTCAAGATAATATTTCCGTTTTTGTTCACTATCGCACCGCTGTTCATAATTTATTAATTTTTAACTGTTTTTTCAAACGTTTACGTTAACCTCTTTTTGTTCATTTTTTACTATGCAGTGGAAAAATGTTGTGCAAAATCACGATGATCTGTTCAAAAAAATTAATATTTCCAAACATTATTTTTTGAAATTTTATGTCGCACATAATACATTCCGTATTTTCTGCCCGCCTTGATCCCGTTCGTTCAACTCCATGTAAAACGATGCAGCCTGTTCGGGGCAGAAGATCAGATAAACAAAAAACCGCTGTCCGTTCTGCATACGGACAGCGGTTAAATTTTGATGTTAGAATAACTTAGCTTAAACACCCGAAAGTAATTTCAGTAAAGTTATCTTTCATGAGATTTGCGCTATGCGTTTCTACCGCAGTGTGTTTTCACACACATTCGTACCGTCTTTATACGGTGCGATCTTAGCCTCTCTTCTTAGCAACTACTGCAGCAGCAGCAAGAGCTACAGGGATAACTGCGAGAGCGATAGGAGCGTTGCCTGTGCCAGGGTTTTCAGCAACTGTATCATCAGCAGCATCAACATCAGCATCAACGTCAGCGTCAGCATCATCATCAGCATCAACGTCAGCATCATCATCAGCGTCAACGTCAGCATCGTCATCAGCGTCTACATCGTCATCAGCATCGATATCAGCATCGTCATCAGCATCAGCACCATCGTCGAGGTCAGCGCCTTCATCTTCGATACCAGCATCTGTGGAAGCATCGTCAGCAGCAACTTCAAGACCTACAACGTCCATGGAATCCCAGTACCATACAGAAGATGTAGCAAGCTGGAGCTTTGTGATTGCGTTAGCAGGGGATACGAACTGACCAGCATTGTTTGTGAGGTCACCCCAGCTGAAGGATACAGAAGTCTTGCTGTATTCGAAAGGCTTAACAGAGCTCTGGTTCATTGTGTAACCGTTGTTAGCAACGAGAGCAGCATTGAAGAGGTTGTTGAATGTGTAGCTATCAGAATATGTGTAGCCAGTGGATTCATCACCGAAGAGGTTGTAGAGGTGCTGTGGGAATGCCTTGTATGTGTCATCACCCATCCAGCTCTGTGCGGAAGGAATGCCTGTTACATAGTAGCCAGGGAAGAGGGATGCGGATGCCCAGCTGTTGTCCTTGCACCACTTTTCAGTGAGAACGTTGTCTGCAGCTGTGTTGAATGTGAATCTAACATCATCGTAGTTAGCGATCATGTCGTTGATTACAGCAGGAGCATTTACATACTCGGAATCATTGGACTTTGTGCCCTTTGTAGCAAGACGAGCAAAGATATCAGCTGTGCCAGCCTTGTTGGATGCTGTGTTAGCATTTGTCATCATAGGCTGCTTAACATCGTTGTCCTTAACAGTACCCTTTGCGTTTACGATATTTTCAGCTTCAGTGATGCCAGCGATCTTGAGGTTGATAAGAGGATTTTCGAGGAACTTAGTCTGTGTAAGATCTGTGTAGTCAGGTGTGCCATCAGGTGTAGCATCAGTAGCATCTGTTCCGACATCCTTCATAACGTTACCGAGAGCAATGTTCATCTTGCCCTGATCAATGCCGTCCTGGAGGATAGCATCCTTAAGAGTTACAGTGATATCGAGTTCGTTGTTTGCGTTAGCAAAAGCCTGCTGGATAGATGTAGCCTGAGCCTTTGTGAGGTCGATTGTGAGAGTATCAACATAGTTCCATGTTGTTGTACCGTCATAATCAGCAGAGCTGGAATCAGCTGTGAATGTGAATGTGTAGGAAGTCTTTGTGGACTTATCAGCAACTGCAACTGTTACTGTAGGTGTGATAGCCTTGATAACGTCAGCGCTGAGCTTAAGTGTGATTGCTGTAGCAGTACCTGTTACAGACTTAGCTGTGAATACGAGGTCAGCTGTCTTAACCTTGCTCTTAAGAGTAAGATCATAGTGTACGGACTTTACTTCTGTTTCTTCAGCAGAAACTGTTGTAGCCATTGCAGATACGGCCATTGCGCATGCAGCGAGAGCTGCGATTGTCTTTTTCATGTTCATGAAAAATTCCTCCTTGTTTTGTTTTGTTTTTCTTTATTTATTTCCAAATGTTAAATGGAAATCAATAGAATATGATATTCGAGCGCTTATACGTTTATGTATTCGCTCTCAACATCGTGCTTTAATTTTAGCATTTCAAGCGCAAACTGTCAATGTACATCTGTCACAAATTTATTTTTTAAAATTAGCTGTATTATATAGTTTTTTACTAAAATCGTGCCAAACAAACCGATTTTAAGCATTTTTTTGTTACTTTACGTTACCGTTTGTAACTTCTTTGTAATTTCTGTACATTGACAGCTTATCGGAAAATATTGAAATAATTGATGCCGCCCGTGAGCTTTTTGAGCATTTCAAAGCGGACCTTATCCCTTGTTTCGGGTCTTGCGAAATAGTACATATATGTTTCGAGCATATCCACATCGGACGCACTTCTGCCTTCGAGCTTGAACTCGTTAAAGCCCATCGGGACATATTTTTCGGTGATAGCCTCCGGTGAGATGAATGTCGGAAGTCCGGTGATATCGTAGATGCTCCTTGACATGAACGGACACTCAAAATCCTTGAACTGCGGATTTCCTCCGACTGCGGAATATGCGGCGTTGCAGCGTTCGATCTGGACCTTTCCTATCGCTCTGTAATGCTCGCCCCGTCGGGGACAGTTCGGCTGGCAGAGCGCATTTACGAGGATCTCGCATCTTCCTCTTTCCTCCGGCTTTATCTTTTCAAGCTCGTCAAATCTGTTGTTCCAGTTATAGTCGAGGACAACGAGGTTATAGGGCTTTTCAAGCTCGGCATTAACGCCGTCCATATCTCTTATTTCCTTGCAGGTCGAGGAGGTTATCTTATAGTTCGGGTAGTTTTTGCGGATATATTTTTCGAGCATTTCGCTCATAACAATGACCTGATTTACGCCGTTGTCAGCCATTTTCAGCAGTTCGTTGCAGTTTTTGTCGGAGAGATGCTCCTCGGTGAGCATCGGGTTCGTGAACGTAAAGCGCAGGGGAACGCCGAGTCCGTTAAAAGTCTTTATGACGAAATCCGCAAATCTCGGGTCGAATGTTCCGCCGACACCTCTGCCGCCGTTCCACGTCGAACCGTCAAAGCCGCCGAAAACGGACGCTATTTCGAGTCCGTTTATGAAATATTCGGGGTGATCCCGAAGAGTTTCTATCATCAGCTTGTTAAGGCTGAAATGCGTTGTAAAGCTTGGAAGATGAAAACGTATGCTCATTTTATCGGGTCCTTTCCTGATCATTTGTCATTCTTTTTATTGCCGCATCAGCGTATGAATAAGCCTTTTCAAGGTCGATAGTCGTAAATTCGCCGTTCTCGTAGAGAATCTTTCCTGCGCACATCGTCAGCAGGACATTCTGCTTTGAGCCGCTGTAGACGAGGTTTTTCGGGATATTGTGGAGAGGGCGCATATTCGGCGCATTGAGGTCGATAACGATAAGGTCGGCTTTCTTGCCCTTTGCAACGCCGTCGCAGTTTTCAAGTCCCATTGCATTCGCCGAGCCGCAGCAAGCCATTCGGAGGATCTTGTCCGCAGGCATTGCCGCCGCATCTTTGAGCTGAATTTTCTGCATAACTGCCGCAAGGTACATTTCACGGAACATATCGAGGGCGTTGTTGCTCGCCGCACCGTCCGTACCTATTGCAAGCTTTATGCCCTTTTCCGTCATTTTCACAAGCGGAGCGATGCCGCTCGCAAGCTTGGCGTTCGAGCAGGGGTTCGTGACCGCCCAGAGTCCTCTTCTGCGGAAAATTTCGATATCGTTGTCGCTCATATATACGCAGTGGAAACCGCCGCCGCCGTACTCGAATATGCCCGCTCTTTCCATAAGCTCGGTCGGAGTATAGCCGTGCCGTCCGATGCACTCCTTTGTTTCGGAGAGAGTTTCGCTGTTGTGGGTATAAACGGGGGCTTTGTACTTCTTCGCAAGCTCGCCGATGCCGTTCATTATTGAAACGTGTGTCGTGTATTCGGCGTGGAAGCCAAGACGGTAGCTGACGAATTCGCTTCTGTCCTTATACTTATTGTATAATGTTTCAAGCTTTGTAAGGGCGGCGTCACACTCGTCCTCCGAGCCTGCGACCGAGCCGCACATTACGGTGCGGAAGCCGATATCCTCCGATACTTCAGCCATATATTCGGGTTCAAAATACATATCGAAATCCGCAGTTATGCCGCTTGTGAGGTATTCGGCAAAGGCGATCGCAGAAAAGTTGTAGATATCATCGCCCGTGAGCTTTGCCTCCATCGGGAAAACCTGCTTGAAAAGCCAGTCCTGCAGGGGGAGGTCGTCCGCATACGAGCGGAGGAATGTCATTGCCGAGTGAGTGTGTGCATTTTTGAACGAGGGCATTATAAGGTTGCCGTTGAGGTTTATCTCACGTTCAAAAGTGCCTTTCGGTGCGTTTTCGCTGCCTCCGACATAGGAAATAATGCCGCCGTCGGTGTGAACCTCGCCGAAATCGACATTCATTCCGTTTTCAAGGCTCAGAATTCTCGCATTGTAAAAGCGTACAGCCATTTCAGTTCATCTCCTTTATCATTTGTGTATAGCCAAGCTCACGGAATCCCATTTTTTTATACAGATTGTAAGCTGTTTCATTTTCGGGTTCGACTTCAAGCCGGTATCTTCCCGCCACGCTGTCGAAGCGTTCAAAAAGCCGCTCGAAGAACGTATTTCCCAAGCCTTTTCCTCTGAATTCGGGCAGAATATACAAGTCCTCTATCCAGACGGTCAGAGCGGCACTCTCGGTCTGAAAGGCTTTTGCAACAGCGGCATAGCCTGCCCTTTCGCCGTTATGGATAAGGATAAATCCCTCGATATAAACGTCCGAGCGCATCATTTCGGCGAAGATAGCTTCAAGCTTTTTCATCGGGAGAGGCTTTTCCACTGCGTCAGTGTGGTAAAAGGTATCCGCCGCACCGAGGAAGAACTCCCTGTCTTCTTCCCCGATCCTGCGGACGGAATTCATATCGTATTGATAGAAGAAATCGTCCATAACATAGCCGTTCCCGATGTCGGTCACGCCCTCGCCGATGCGCTTAAAGCCAAGCTTTTCATATACCGCAATAGAATTTGCGTTGTATTTGTTGACCGTGAGCCATACCGAACGGAGCGAACGCTCGGAGGCGATCTCCTTTATGAGCCTGAAAGTCGCCGAAGCATAGCCGTTCCCACGGAACTCCTTTTTTATATACAATTTGGATAAAAAGAGCCTTTTCCCGTCATTTTTTATGGCAGTATAGCCGATATGCTCACCGTTTCGGTGTATATAATAGTATTCGTAGCCGTCATTTTTCATCTGCTCGGTCATGGCTTTTTCCGACTGGAACTTTTCGACCATATAGTCTATCTGCTCCGCCGAAAGTATCTGCGGAAACCATTCGTGCCATATCTCGTCTGCGATAGCGGCGAGGTTTCTGACCTGCTCCGCCGAGCCTATTTTTATAAGCTTGATGCCGTTCATACCGTTTTTCCTTTTCCTTAAAGAGCCGAAGAAGCTTTTGAGTTCCGTTTCACATTCGTTCCTCAAAACTCCGCCTTTTATAATAGTATAGCTTCCGCAAAGCTCAAAGAGGTTCGCCCTTGAACCTGCGAAGCCGTTTTTCATATCCGATGCGCCGAAAACAACTCTGTCGAGCCGAGCGTTCGCTATCGCACCTGCACACATCGGGCAGGGTTCGAGCGTCACGAACATTTCGCACCCCGAGAGCCTCCAGCCGCCGAGCTTTTCACAAGCGCTTGCAATTGCCGATATTTCGGCGTGACCGAGCGCAGTTCTGCCTTTTTCACGGGTATTCCTGCCCGTTCCGACAATTTCGCCGTCACTCTTCCGAACTATGACCGCACCTATCGGTGCTTCTCCGTCCGAGGCGGCGGCTTCGGCAAGCTCCAGTGCCTTTTGCATATAAAACTCATCGTTATTCATCATAGGCTCACCGTAAATGATATATTTATAATAGTATGAATGATTATTACCGTAAGTCCTACAACAACGGGTATGGACGATGCCACGATGCCGCACTTATCGGAGAATGTCAGATAGCGGCTCTTGAAGTTGAGCGCAAAGCTGCCGCTGTCCTTTATCATCAGCTTTACAAAGCCTATCGTGCCGACAAGCAGTATCACAAACGTAGACGCCATTGAAACCATGAGCCTGATATCCTCGTCAAGATATTCCGACATCGCAAATATCCCGTATGAAACTGCGACCGTTGTTATCCTCATCAGCACGGCTGTAATGACCGAACCCGTTCTTACCGTAAAATATCCGATAACCAACGCAGAAACGAACATATAACAGA
Source organism: uncultured Ruminococcus sp. (assembly GCA_900550695.1). Taxonomy (GTDB): domain Bacteria; phylum Bacillota; class Clostridia; order Oscillospirales; family Ruminococcaceae; genus UMGS363. The sequence continues at coordinate 5,821 of URTF01000015.1, read as the reverse complement.
ATGTATTGAGATTATAGGTTATGAGTGCGGTGAGCAGCGCCGTTACGACAATGGCAAAGCCGTCGCCGAACTGCCTTAAAAGCTGCAGCAGTGCGCCCCTTGTATGTATCTCGCTTATTATTGGTATGATTATGATATGAAGTATCAGAAACAGCACCAGTACAGCCTTGCTGTCGGGCATTTCAAACAGTTTGTTCTTTTCGATATGCATCAGGCGGAGAATGCGTCCGTAAAGTCCCGATGCCGCCATACAGCAGCCTGCGGTGAAGAGCATAATGGGGATCGAATAGCCGAAAAGCGTTCTGTTCGTTATCTTTGTCGGCACCATTACCTTAACGGGCATACGCATCATGCGGCAGACATATGCAAGCGGGATAATTCTTTTTATTATGCTGAAAAAAGTGTCAAAGCCGAGAATGAGCCACTCATTCCCGTAAAAAGCCTTTGCATATCTGTCGTAATATATATCTGCGCCGAGCATCGAAAGCAGCTCGGGAACTGCGAATTTATAGAAGATATCGATCATGCCGAGTATCATCATCGTAACGCCGATAACGTTCATTACTCTTCGCAGGGCGCTTCTCTCCGCCGCTTCGGGATAATCCGTGACGAAGCCGTAGCCGTCAAGATAGGTCAGCTCGTTCGGGTTGCTGACATAGTAAAAACCGATAGAATCTTTCCTCTGCTTACGCCAAGCCTTGAACATTTCGTTATAGGTCTTGTCCTGATAACGCCAGTTGAGGCGGTCGTCATCATTTCGTTCGATCTGTTTTAACGGCATAAAAACGCTCCTTTCCGCAGTTATACTTATAGATTATTATATCACGAAATTATGACTATTTATAAACAAAAATATATATATTTTCTAACAATAGCGTTCGTCAGAATCAACAACTATAACGTTTTATTTTTGGCGCATTTTTGTTTATCATTTTAATTGTTAATAAAACAAACTATTTTAAATTACAAATATTTGCTTTTAAAACAATCTATGTGCTGATATAATATAACTACACTCAAAAAATGTTTTTGCAGGCAGATCTTATAAGGAAAGGAGCGTTAAATTTGAAAGAGGAAAAAATTCTGGGCTATATCCGACAGATATCTGCGGTCGTAGATGCCCATTGCCGCACAACAAGCGAACAATTGGAGCTTACACCGATGCAGTGCTTCTGCATAATGTATATCCACGAAAACAAGGGCAGTGATTTCTGTTCGACCGATCTCTGCGATATACTCGGAACGTCCCGAGCCTCTGTTTCGCTTCTTTTAAAAGGACTGAAACAGAAGGGTTATCTTCAGATGATCTCCGTTGAGGGCGATGACCGAAAGAAACAGCTTGAGCTTACGCCGAAAGCTGCCGAATTCACTGTTTTTCTCAAAGAAGATATGGACAGTCTTGACCAAGCTTTGATCGAGGGCATTCCCGCCGAAGATATCCCTGTTATCAGCCGAGGACTTAAAATTATGCTCGCAAATATAAAAAAATGCCCAAAAGGAGGTATGTGCTGTGATAAAAACACTTATGGCACAGATCAAACAGTATAAGAAAGACACGATACTGACACCGATCTTTACCGCTCTCGAAGTTCTTTTTGAAGTGGTCATTCCGCTCATCACCGCAAAGATAATCGATGACGGCATTTCGGCAGGAAATATGTCCGCTGTTGTAAAATACGGCATCATTATGATAATCGTTGCATTTCTGAGCCTTGAAAGCGGCGTTCTCGCAGGAAAATATGCTGCGACCGCATCAACGGGCTTTGCCTGCAACCTTCGTCATGCTATGTATGACAACATTCAGCGTTTTTCGTTCTCCAACATCGATAAATTCAGCACGGCAGGACTTATCACCCGTATGACAACGGACGTTACGAACATTCAGAACGCATACCAGATGGTTATACGAATCGCAGTAAGAGCGCCTTTCACACTTATATGCAGCCTTATAATGTGCATCGCTATCAACGGCAGACTGAGCGTTATATTCCTTGTTGCGCTCATCTTCCTCGGAGCGGCTCTTTTCCTTATCATCGGAAAGGTATCAAAGATATTTGAAGTCGTATTCAAAAAATACGATGACCTCAATGCAAGCGTTCAGGAAAACGTTTCGGCTATCCGTGTTGTAAAGGCTTTCGTCCGTGAGGATCACGAAACGACAAAGTTCAAAAACGCTTCCAACTCCATTTATAAGATGTTCGTCAAGGCAGAAAGCCTTATCGCTCTCAACAGCCCGATAATGATGTTCGTTGTTTACTTCTGCATCATTCTCATCTCCTGGCTCGGTGCGAAGTTCATCGTTGCGGGCAGCCTTACAACGGGCGAGCTTACATCGCTTTTCTCCTACGTTATGAGCGTTCTTATGTCGCTTATGATGCTTTCGATGATCTTCGTTATGCTCACGATGAGCGAAGCGAGCGCAAAGCGTGTCGTTGAAGTTATCAAGGAAGAACCCGATATCACTAACCCCGAAGCTCCCGATACGGACATTGCTGACGGACGCATCGACTTCAATCACGTTAATTTCGCTTACGCTCACAGCAGCGGCGAAAACGTCCTCGAAGATATCGATCTCCACATCAATGCGGGCGAAACTATCGGCATCATTGGCGGAACGGGCTGCGGCAAATCGAGCCTTGTAAACCTCATCAGCCGCCTTTACGATGTAACCGGCGGCAGCGTTTATGTCGGCGGCAAGGACGTTAAGTCCTACGACCTTGAAGCTCTCCGAAACAGCGTTGCGGTAGTTCTCCAGAAGAACGTTCTTTTCTCGGGAACTATCCTTGACAACCTCCGCTGGGGCAATGAAAATGCCACCGAGGAAGAATGCCGTGCGGTCTGCCGACTTGCCTGCGCAGATGAATTCATCGAGCGCTTCCCCGATGGATACAATACCTATATTGAGCAGGGAGGAAGCAACGTTTCGGGCGGTCAGAAGCAGCGTCTTTGTATCGCAAGAGCGCTCCTCAAAAACCCGAAGGTGCTTATCCTCGATGACTCGACAAGTGCTGTCGATACTGCGACCGATGCAAAAATCCGTGAAGCCTTTGCACAGAGAATACCGGGAACGACAAAGATCATCATTTCCCAGCGTATTTCCTCTGTTAAGGACGCTGACAGAGTGCTTGTCCTCGATGATGGCAGGGTAAGCGGCTTCGCTCCTCACGAAAAGCTTCTTGAAACAAACGAGATCTACAAAGAGATCTACGATGCACAGACAGGCGGCAGCGGCGACTTTGACGCACCTGCGGCTGACTGACGGAAAGGAGAGATCAATTTATGCCGGGACCACACGGAAGACCACCAATGGATATGAAAAATATGAAGAATATGGACACAAAGTCCCTCGGACGTGTTTTTTCGTATCTTTTCAAAAACTATACAGTACACCTTATAATAGTTGTTATCTGCATCATCATCACAGCGATAACAACACTTTACGGAATGCTCTTTATGAAGAGCCTTGTCGATGATTATATCACTCCGCTCGTAAATGACAAGGCTGCAGGACTTGAACCCGACTTCGGACCGCTCGCAGGAGCTATCCTGAAGCTTATCGGCATTTATGCAGTCGGCATCATTACCTCATACGCTTATAACAGAATAATGGTAAACGTTTCGCAGGGTTCGCTCCGAAACCTCAGAAACGACCTTTTCTCGCACATGGAAACCCTCCCGATAAAATATTTCGACACCCACGCTCACGGCGATATAATGTCTATCTACACGAACGATATCGATACTCTCCGTCAGCTCATCGGACAGAGTATCCCACAGCTCATCAACTCGGTAATAACCGTATTAATGAGCTTTGTAAGTATGATCGTGCTGAATATTCCGCTCACGATACTGACTGTTTTAATGGTCGGCGTAATGTTCCTCGTTTCGGCAAAGCTCGGCGGAAAGTCTTCGACATTCTTCATCAAGCAGCAGAAAGACCTCGGCAAGGTAAACGGCTATATCGAAGAAATGCTCGAAGGTCAGAAGGTCGTTAAAGTCTTCTGCCACGAAGAAAAGGCAAAAGAGGGATTCAACCGCATCAATGACGAGCTTCGTGCAAGCGCCGAAAATGCAAACAAGTTCGCAAACATTCTTATGCCTATCGCAAATAACCTCGGTCATATCAGCTATGTTCTCTGCGCTATCCTCGGCGCAGTCCTCGCACTCTCGGGCGTGACGGGACTTACCCTCGGTACGCTTATCTCGTTCCTCACGCTCAACAGGAATTTCAGCCAGCCTATCACTCAGATCAGCCAGCAGATGAATGCCGTTATTATGGCTATGGCAGGCGCAAAGCGTGTCTTCGACCTTATCGATGAAAAGCCTGAGACCGACAACGGCTATGTTGAGCTTGTCAATGCAAAGGAAAACGCAGACGGAACTCTTTCCGAATGTGAAGAAAGAACGGGACTCTGGGCATGGAAGCACCCTCACTCCGAGGACGGCACCGTTACCTATACAAAGCTTGAAGGACGCATCGTTTTTGACGGCGTTGACTTCGGCTATACCGATGACAAGATCGTCCTCCACGATATAAAAATTTCCGCAGACCCCGGTCAGAAGATCGCATTTGTCGGAAGTACGGGCGCAGGAAAGACAACTATCACAAACCTTATCAACCGTTTCTACGATATTCAGGACGGCAAGATCAGATATGACGGCATCAATATCAATAAGATAAAGAAAGCCGACCTCCGCCGTTCGCTCGGCATCGTTCTTCAGGATACGCACCTCTTCACGGGTACGGTCATGGATAATATCCGCTACGGCAGACTGGACGCAAGCGATGAGGAATGTATCGCAGCCGCAAAGCTTGCAAATGCCCACAGCTTTATAAAGCGACTTCCCGAGGGCTATAATACAATGCTCACAGGCGACGGCGCAAACCTTTCGCAGGGTCAGCGTCAGCTCCTTGCAATTGCCCGTGCCGCAGTAGCAGATCCGCCCGCACTTATCCTCGATGAAGCAACATCTTCTATCGATACAAGAACCGAAGCACTCGTTCAGAGAGGTATGGACGGACTTATGTACGGCAGAACGACATTCGTTATCGCACACAGACTTTCGACCGTAAAGAATTCCGACTGCATCATGGTTCTTGAACAGGGAAGGATCATCGAAAGAGGTCCTCACGATAAGCTTATCGAAGAAAAGGGCAGATACTATCAGCTCTATACGGGAAAATCGATTGCTAATTCGTAATTCGTAATGCGTAATTATTTGCATAGCTCAACTTTGTTTGAGTGATGCGAAGCCAAGCAAAAGTTTCGTCCACCTTTTCAAAGGTGGCAGGGGTCAAGGGGGCAGAGCCACCTTGTCGCTCTCCGCAGAGAGCGAAATTCTCTAAACTAACAAATAACGCTTTGTTGCAATAGCGTATCACTAACAAATCCAAGGGCGCAATTCACACCAAAAAGGTAAAACAGAACGTGAGAAATCAGTTTTGTAAACCTATAAAATGTGAATTGCGCCATTCTTTTTTCCTTAAAACAAACTATCCTTGGAGCTTATATATGTGAACGAAGTGAACATATATAAGCTCCAACACAATATGAACAACTATAGGATACGAACGTGAAAACAAGCGAACGCAATATTTTATTAATAATTTCAAAAATAATACTTCACTCGTTGAAATGCCGTGATAAATTACACACAGTATTTCAGCAAGTGAACTAATTTTTATCAAACTATTTACAAATTATTGTAGTACATTGTAAACTCTAATACTTTACAAAATATTTTTATCCTACAAATAATACTCCAATAGTTTCGTGGAGTTCTGAGCAAAGGGCAAACCAACAAGAGGGAGAGGGGCACT
>URTF01000014.1 GCA_900550695.1 uncultured Ruminococcus sp. | reverse complement strand
TGATACTGATCCAGAGTTTATCATTGCAGCTTAAATGCGCTTAATAACTGCATAAGACACGCCCCCGACCGTTTGAGTTGGGGGCGTTTTTTTATTGACATAATTGACATAAATTTGCGGATATGATATAATTTCATAGAGAAAGGAAATGAAGCTATGACTAAAGTATATTTCGTCCGCCACGCAGAAGCGGAGGGCAACGTCAAGGAATTTTTTCAGGGCAGGATCGACTGCGATATCAGCGAAAAGGGCAAGATCCAGCTCGGATACCTCGCAAAACGCTTTGAAACGATAGATTATGACGCCATTTATTCCAGTCCGCTCAAACGGGCAATGGCGACCGCAAACGCCGTAAATGCACGGCTCAGACTGCCAATAACCGAGTGTGACGGCATCATCGAGATACACGGCGGCGTATGGGAGGGAATGTTATGGACGGATATCGAGAAAAAATATCCTGCCGAGCATGACCTCTGGAAAAACGATATGAAAAACTTCAGTGTCGAGGGCAGCGAGCGAATGTCCGAGGTCTACGAGCGCATGATAAAAGCCGTTGACAGCATCGTCCGTGAAAATGAGGGAAAGACCGTCGTTGTCGTTTCGCATGGCTGTGCGCTCCGCAACTATCTTTCGTATGCCGAATTCGGCTCTGCCGACAGGCTCGGTGATGTCGGCTGGTCGGACAACACCGCCGTTTCGCTCATCGAATATGACGAAGCGCTTCGCCCGAAAATAATCTTCAAAAACGACAGCTCGCATCTTCCGCCCGAGGCTTCGACCCTCGCATTTTCGCACTGGAGCAAATATGATGAAAAGGAATCGAAATAATGAGAATACTTGCAGTTGACTACGGCGACGCACGCACGGGAATAGCCGTCTGCGACAAGAGCGAATTTCTCGCCTCGCCGCTGACCGTCATAAACGAATACAACCCCGAAAAATGCGCCGCAAAGGTCGCAGAACTCGCAAAAAAAGAGCAAGCCGAACTAATAATAGTAGGTCTGCCGAGAAATATGGACGGCAGCGAGGGCGGACGTGCCGAAAAATGCACCGAATTCGGCAGGCTTGTGTCCGAGCTTTCGGGAATTGAGCATAAAATGTGGGACGAACGCCGCACAACGATAACCGCACACGGCTACCTGAACGAAACCAACGTCCGAGGAAAGAAGCGCAAAGCTGTCGTTGACGCAGTTGCCGCCGTGATTATCCTTGAAAGCTATCTTGCATACAGAAAAAATTGTGAAAATAATTAAAAACAGCGTGATATGTACTTGCATATCACGCTGTTTTTGATGTATATGAATTACTTTACAGCCGCTTTAAGCTCTTCGGTCTTATCGGTCTTTTCCCATGCAACGCCGAGGTCTTCTCTGCCCATGTGTCCGTATGCCGCAAGCTGTCTGTACTGCGGTTTGCGCAGGTCGAGTGTCTCAATTATTGCTGCAGGGCGGAGGTCAAACACTTTACTTACTGCTTCGGAAAGCTTATCGTCGGAAACCTTGCCTGTGCCGAAGCTGTCAACGAGTACGGAAACGGGTTCAGCCTTGCCGATAGCATAAGCTATCTCGATCTCACATTTGTCGGCAAGTCCTGCCGCAACGATGTTCTTTGCGACATATCTTGCTGCGTAAGCCGCACTTCTGTCTACCTTTGTCGGGTCTTTTCCGCTGAAAGCTCCGCCGCCGTGACGGGAGTATCCGCCATAGGTATCAACGATGATCTTTCTGCCCGTAAGACCGCTGTCGCCCTGAGGTCCGCCGATAACGAAACGTCCTGTCGGATTTACATAATACTTTGTATCAACGAGGAGTTCCTCGGGAATGATCGGCTTTATTACCTTTTCGATGATATCGGCACGTATCTGTTCGAGCGAAACAGCTTCGGAGTGCTGTGTTGAAACAACAACCGTATCCACACGAACGGGCTTGTTGTCGTCATACTCAACGGTTACCTGAGTTTTTCCGTCCGGACGGAGATAAGGGATAGTGCCGTTCTTTCTAACCTCGGTCAATCTCTTTGCAAGCTTATGTGCAAGCGAGATAGGCATTGGCATAAGCTCGGGTGTTTCGTTGCAGGCAAATCCGAACATCATACCCTGATCGCCTGCACCTGTCATAAAGCGGTCTGACTTTTCGCCCTCCTTATGTTCGAGAGCTTCGTCAACGCCGAGTGCGATATCTGCGGACTGCTCGTCTATCGCTGTAAGAACGGAGCAAGTATGTCCGTCAAAACCGAACTTTGCACGGTCATAACCGATATCAATGACAACCTGACGTGCGATCTTAGGGATATCGACATAACATTCTGTGGAAATTTCGCCCATACAGAGTATCATACCCGTTGTAGTGGCTGTTTCGCAGGCAACTCTGCCCATTGGGTCTTCTTTAAGGATAGCATCAAGAACAGCGTCCGAGATCTGGTCGCATATTTTGTCGGGATGACCTTCAGTTACGGATTCCGATGTAAAAAACTTCTTTGACATTTAAATTCCTCCTTTAAAATAAAAAAAGCACCTGAAAAAACCTTTCAAGCGCAGACGTTAAAGACAAATCTTACTCATCTCTCGGCTTTTCACCGCAGGATTTAGCACCTTTCCTGTCAGAAATAACTTTCCGCAATTAGGTTGCCGGGCTTCACAGGACCAGTTCCTCCGCCACTCTTGATAAGTTTTCTACATTATATCATATAAAAAGCTTCAAGTCAATAGCAAATCGTAAAAATTCACAAAAAAGGTGCATTTTCGGGAAATCACCATAGAATATTACGTTATAGCATTATATAAAGCAAAAGGAGCGTTCCGAATGGAACGCTCCCGAAAATTTTACTTTACCGAACCCTGTGGAGTACCGATATATGCGGATGCACCGCTGACGGCAGCATTGATCTTTGTCTGATAATCAGTGTCCTTCGGATTGTAGAGGATATAAACGTCAGTCGGCATTCCGTCGATCTGAAGTGTGAGCTGATAAATCGCCTCAACATCGGAATTCTTGATCGTTGGCTTATCGGAATATACTACATAGTAGCTGAAATATCCAACGTCCTTGCGAACGATATCGTTTCTCTTTACATAGTTGCAGCCCGTAGAAGGAACGACCATGTATCTGTTCTCGTTTGTGCCTCTTACCCACTGGATAACTCTGTAGCTGATAGGATCAACTGCGGGAAGAGTGCTGTATACAGTATAGGTGAGGGCAGCAACGTTAGTGTTCATGTCCTTTTCCTTGATATCATTTGCCTTTGTTTCGTCATAGCCCATAGGAACAAGCATATATCTTGCGGAGCTTTCATTCTTTCCGGTCGCTGCATTTGTCTTTGTGATATTCCATGAAAGAACTTCATCTGTCCATGTGGAGAGTGTCGGCTTTTCGGTATAGACCGTGTAATACTCGTAGTTTCCGCAGTATTTTGCAAAGAGAGTATCAATGAACGCACTGTCATAACCAAACTGTGCAAGGATATATCTTGTCTGGGTCGTGCCGTTGAATACAACATTCTTTGTAACGACCTGATCGTTGCTGAGTTTCTTCTGCGGTGCTGAATCATAAACGAGGTTGTAGCTGTAGGAGTTGATAGACTTTGCAGCAACTGTGTTTGCGTATGCGGGATCATAGCCGTAAGGAACGAGCATATAGTATGTCGTTGTTCCGTTCTGGAATGCAATTACTGTGTCTGTCTGAAGGATCTTTGTTGTCGGCTTTGTTGTAAGGAGCTTGTAGTACTGAACGTCAGCCGTAACGGTTACGGGGATCGTGAGCGAAACACTGCTGTCCGAAGATGAAGTGATCTTGAGCGTTCCCGTTTCCGCACTGTAGCCCATAACTGTAACTACAAGTGCATTTCTCGCCGTGTCAACGGTCGTCTTTACGCCGAAACCGAATAAGCTTGAAGTTGTCACCTTAAGGCTGGAAAGAAGGCTTGCGGAAGATGCGTATACTGTGAACGACTGTGTGCCGCCCTCTGCAACGCTTATGGACGAAACGCTCGACTGGAGCTTTCCGCTTACGCCGGTGTTGTCATTATTGCCGTTATCTCCGCTGCCGTCATCAATGATATCATCATCGTCATCTTCGCCGATAACATCTACTGTAATGTACTTATAGATAGTCTTTGGATACTTCTTTGCATAGACCTTGACCCTTGCTGTGCCTGCGCCGACAGCCTTTATTGTGAGGTTGATATAATTTCCGCTGAACTTTGCACCCGACCATGACACCTTTGCGACAGTCTTGTCGGTCGTGCTTGCGGAAATGCTGTGTGTACCGAGAGCTTTGATGCGGACTTTTGCCGTATCGCCCGGTGTAAGCTCAAGGCTGTTCGTTCCTACAGCGATCTTGCCCGCAACAACGGTTACCTTGCACTTGAGCGTAGAAGAATTGACCTTTGCATAAATGTAAGTAGAGCCAACGCCCTTGCCTACGACTTTGCCCTTGCCTGAAACGGTGGCAACGTTCTTGTTTCCCGTTGTCCATGTGACGCTGTTAGTCGTGCCGCTTACGGAAAGGGTAGTGGAATAGCCCTTCGTAAGCGTGATCGCTGACTTGCTGAGTTTGACCGTGGCTGCAGATGACGGAACAACTGCAACTGTCACTATCATCATAAGAGCAAGGAGTGTGCTGATAAACGATCTGAAAAAATTTTTTCTCATGATCCATACCTCCTGTTTTTTTATTCTTTGTGGGATCTTACTTTAAGTCTATTTTACCATTGAAGATAATAAAAGTCAATTAAAAAGGAAATACAATAGAATTACAATACGGTTACATTATCACACTTTTCCATTCTTCTATCTTATTCTTTGCAGCATAACTGTCCCATATCTTCTCCGCCTTAAGGATATCGTTATCCTGCGGCATAAGTATGAATCTTGTTTCCTTAACTTTATCCACATAATACTCATATATCAGCATCTTGTCACCGTATGCGTTTGCAAGCGGACTTGACGCATAGATCTTGTAATAATCATATACTCCGAAATACCGTCCGAAAACGGAATTCGTATATGCCTCGTCATAGTTCTTTTCGACGATAAGATACCGTGTAACCTTTTTTCCTTTATAAGTGTCGGACCTTGAAAGTATAACGTCATCGGAATTGATCTTCTTCGGTCTGCTCTCATAGACCGTCCAGTATCTGTATGTTCCCGCCTTCTTGGAAAGAAGCGATTCCGCATGGGCAGGATCGCCGTCCTCCGGTTCAAGGACATAGTATCTGGTTATTTTTCCGTCATCGGCAGTGTATATGATATCCGAGCTTTTGCGCTTATTCGGCTGTCTGTTCCATACTACAACGTCATAAGCGTTGTTTGTGACGGTAACAGGGATAAAAATGTCCGTGTTTTTGTCATTCGGGTCAAATATGCGGAGATTTGCGTCACCTTCCATCAATCCGTTGATCTTAACGGAAGCCGTCCCTTTGAGATATGACGTTTCGATGTCAAACTTCGATTTTGCCGTTGAAACTATAGTGAGCTTTTTCATAAGCTCTTCCGATGCGGTAATAGTTACCTTTTCCGTGCAGTTCTCATTGACCTCGACCGAATCGGCGGAGATCGTTATGCCCGAAACAGTGATCTTTTTTACAGGCTTTCCCTTTCCGACAACAACATCTACATATTTATAAATGCTGTCCTCATGACCATTTGCATAGATCTTGAGCTTTGCCGTGCCGTCGGAAATACCCTTTACCTCGAGCGTTGTATAATCGCCGTCAAACTTGCCCGAAAGTGCAGCCTTAACAGCACCGCTGTCCGAATTTGTGACCCTGATATCATGCAGTCCGACAGCCTTTATCAATACCGATGCCGTCTTTCCGACTTCAACATTGAGCTTGCTTTCGCTTGATGCAATACTGCCCGCCCTGACTGTTATATTGCATTTGAGAACATTTTCCCCAAATGATGCTTTTATTGCCGTTGTTCCGACCTTTACCGCCGTGACTCTGCCCCGTTTCGTGACCGTTGCTATCGTTTCATCGTCCGATGACCATTTGATTCTTCGGCTCGTTCCGTTGACAGTGAGCGTCACCGAATGTCCCGCAACAAGCGTTACAGCACTCTTGTTGAGCGCAGCTTTTGCCGCCGACGACGGGATAACGGCAAATGACAGTGTCATTATCACCGCAAGCACCATGCCCATTATCGACCGAAAATATTTTTTACTCATCGCAATTCCTCCTATCATCGTATTTTTTCAATAACAAATATAATCTTCCTATATTAAAAAATATTATATCATTTGTGAATAATGTTGTCAAGCAGACCGGATAATTTTCCAAAGCTAAATTTGACACAAATTTGCTTTTTGTGTATTGAATCATCGTCAAAAATATGATATAATTATTATAATTTTTTAATTGGAGGAATCAATATGCAAAAGCTGCTGAACGAACTGAAAAAGGTCGGTCTGAAAAAATTTCTCGGTCTTACCGCCGCAGGAATCATAAACGCTATCGGAATAACAATGTTTCTTGCCCCGGTAAACCTCTACGACAGCGGAATTTCGGGCACATCGATACTTCTCTCGGGCATAACGCCGCTCTCACTCTCTTTTTTCCTTATAGTCCTGAATGTTCCGCTTTTCCTCTACGGAATGAAAAAGCAGGGCATTACTTTCACTGTATCCGCAATATATGCTGTTATGATATATTCGCTCTCCGCATGGCTGATAACCGATGTTCTTCCCATTGACGTCAGCTTTGTTTCGCCGCTCGCAGGCTCAGACCTGCTTCTCTGCTCGCTCTTCGGCGGACTTATCTCGGGAATCGGCAGCGGACTTGCCATTCGCTTCGGCGGTGCAATGGACGGCATCGAAATAATGGCTGTTATCTTTGCAAAAAGGATCGGGGTTTCAGTCGGTACATTTGTAATGGGATATAATATCATATTGTACATAGTCTGCGGCATAATACTCAACAGCTGGATACTTCCGCTCTATTCGGTCGTTGCATATACAGCTGCTCTCAAAGCTGTCGACTATATTGTCGAGGGTATAGACCGTTCAAAATCCGCATTCGTTATCACGGATAAAGCCGAAGATGTCAGCAAGGCTCTCTCGGACGAATTCGGCTGCGGGATCACGCTTATCGGCGCACAGGGATACTATTCACAGTCACCGAAAACAGTGCTGTATATCGTCGTGAACCGTTTCCAGATAACGAAAATGAAAAGCATCGTCCAGGGCTGCGACCCAACAGCTTATGTAACGATCTCCGAGGTTGCGGACGTATTTAAGTTTAACTCGGCAAAACCCGAATAATACTGAACACCAATAAAATACAAAGACCTTAAATGATGTTTAGTATAAGGCTTTAGCCGATGTTTTTCAGAGATGACCTATAGATACAAGATCGAACATTATCCATATATGATATGCTCGATTTTTTATGACTCCATTAGCATCATTATTGCCATAGCTTTATAACGTCCTCAAAAATTAACAAAAAAATAACCTGAGGTCAACATTCCGTACCATGACTTCTCCGGGCATTTCTGATATAATTAAATATAGTATAGATATTTGTGTTTATTGTACTCACTATTCGTGTCAGCTATCCGAAAAAGGAGATGGAGTCGGATCATGTTTAACGTCACCGCCGAATGCGTTGCACTTTATATTTCGCTTATTATAAGTTTATCTGTTTTTTTGAATGTCACAAAATGGAATTATGAAAAGAAAATGTTTGTGACCTGCTCATTTTGTATTTCAGTCAGTTCCTTTGCCAACATTCTCTCGGCTTTCTTTATCAATAACTATGGTATGATACCGATCTGGCTCAATTATATCATAACAATGCTGTATTTCACGTTCCTGCTCTTTACGATATCAGCGTTTTTTGCATATTTCATGCATATCATTGAACGTGAGGACACAAAATGGAAAAAAAGGATCATAAAAGCTGTGGAATACCCTTTGTTCGGACTACTTGCCATTATCGCAACAACTCCGTTCACAAAGCTTATTTTCAGCTTTGGCAGCAGCGGCTATACAAGGGGTCCTTTGAGCAAGCTTACCTATGTTTTTATGCTGTATATCGCCGTACTTCTGATAATTGCCGCTGTCAGAAACGGCAAAAAAACAACTATCCGTGTAAAACTGCTTGTGATTTTTCTTATTGTTCTTTCGGGACTTGTGATGCTTGTGCAGTTCGCCGAAAACAATATCCTGCTCACGGGAACATCGGCTATCGGCCCGCTTCTCCTTATGTTCCTTTTTATAAGCTCCGATCTTATTGATATTGATACGGACACGGGATTTTTCGGCTGCAAAAGCTTTATCGAATCCGCCGAAAAAAGATTTCACAAGGGTTCGGACTTCTGCTGTATAATTCTCCGCATAGACAATAAGCAGGAGTTAAAAGACACCTTCGGCAGCCTGAAATACCGCGGGGTCGTGACACTTGCAGCTGCATCCATTGAAAAAGTTATCACAAGAATAAACGGATTCCGCTATTCCGACAGCAAATTCACTTTCATCATCGACAAAACTGACCCTGAATACGTCCGCAGTATCATCGACAAAATAGACAGCATCTTATCGATGAAATATACCTTTGACAAAACCGAGATAAATTTCAAAATAAGCATCGCCGCCGTAAACTGCCCCGCACAGGCAAATAACACCGATCGGCTCATCGAAATGCTCGATTACTGCGCATCAATGGCATTCAAGGACAAAAAAAGCAACGTTTTCTTCTGTGACGATGACGCTATCCGCCATATCGGCAGGAAGAAAGAGATCACGGAGATACTCAAGCGTGAACTGAATTCCGAAAACAATAACTTTGAGATCTTCTATCAGCCTATTTACGCCGTCAGCGAAGGAAAATTCCGCACAGCCGAAGCTCTCGTCCGACTGAACAAAACAGAGATAGGTCCTATCTATCCCGATGAATTTATCCCTATTGCCGAGGAAATGGGAATGATCGTAAGACTCGGCGACATCGTTCTCGAAAAATCCTGCAAATTTATCGCAGAGCTTATTAAGGAAGGCATCGACTTTGACGCTATATCCGTCAACTTCTCTGTACACCAGATAATGCGGGGTGATATGGTCGAAAAGGTCACCAAAATGGTGAAAAAGTACAACATTCCTCCCGAAAAGCTCAGGATCGAGATCACCGAAAGCGTTATCATCGACAACTTCCAGTACGTCAAGAAGATGATGAACAAGCTCGGCGACATCGGCATCAAGTTCTATATGGACGACTTCGGAACGGGTTATTCCAACCTTTCAAATATGATCGAACTGCCTTTTGAATATCTGAAGATCGATAAGTCACTCGTCCACAGTGCTGAAAAATCGGAAAAAGCTTACTTTATCCTCACCTTTATTTCGCAGGCGTTCATAAAGCAGAATATCAAAATTCTCACAGAAGGCGTTGAGACCGAAGATCAGGAAAAGATCGTCGATACGATCGGCGCTTCCTATATCCAAGGTTTCCGCTTCGCCCGTCCCGTAAACGGCGATACCGCAAAGGAATATTTCCTCGGTATCAGAAACGATGCAATATAAAAATAAGCTGTTTCCGAAAATCTCGGGGACAGCTTTTCGTTAAAAGGAAAACAATGACTAAAGACCTCACTACGGGCAGCGTTACAAAAACCATGCTCCTTTTTGCCTGTCCGATGATACTCGGAAATCTTTTGCAGCAGCTCTACAATATTGCCGACTCATTCATCGTTGGAAAATTTATCGGCTCCGATGCGCTCGCAGCAGTCGGCTCGGCTTATTCTCTTATGACGTTCATCACCTCCGTGCTCATCGGACTGTGTATGGGCAGCGGCACGGTCTTTTCCGTGTGTTTCGGCAAAGGCGACAGCGAAAAGCTGAAAAACAGCTTCGCCGCATCGTTCATTTTTATCGCAGCAGTCACTGTGATAATGAACATTATCATATTTGCCCTTGCAGATCCGATACTTCATCTTCTGAATGTCCCCGATGAAATATATGAAATGATGCACAGCTATGTTGTCATTGTTTTCGGTGGACTGTTCTTTGTCTTTCTTTACAATTATTTCGCCTTTCTGCTCCGTGCGATAGGCAATTCGGCAGTTCCGCTTTACTTTCTGGGTGCAGCTGCGGTTATAAACATTGTTCTCGATGTCGTACTCGTTACAGCCGCCGATATGGGGATAAGCGGCGCAGCTATCGCAACGGTTATCGCTCAGGCTGTTTCGGGCGTTGGTCTCGGCGCATATGTCCTGATAAAAGAACCCGAGCTTTTGCCGAAACGGAAAGAGCTGCATATTACTTTTACACTGATGAGGGAGGTTATCCGTCACTCATTCGCAGCCTCAATACAGCAGTCGGTAATGAACTTCGGTATTCTGATGATACAAGGTCTTGTAAACAGCTTTGGAACAGCGGTAATGGCAGCGTTCGCCGCCGCAGTCAAGATCGACTCGTTCGCATATATGCCTGCGCAGGAGTTCGGAAACGCCTTTTCTATCTTTATCTCACAGAACCACGGCGGCAGGAAATATGACCGTGTTAAAGAGGGTACACACCGTGCGGCTGCTGTCTCGGCAGCGTTCTGTCTGTTCGTTTCGGCAATGATATTCCTGCTTGCACCAATGCTTATGCAGATATTTATCGACCCGTCCGAAACGGAGATAATCAGCATCGGCGTTGGCTATCTTCGCATTGAGGGCAGCTTTTATATAGGTATAGGTGTGCTTTTCCTGCTTTACGGCTTTTACAGGGGAATCGAAAAACCCGAAATGTCGCTCGTTCTTACAATCATCTCACTCGGCACAAGGGTACTGCTTGCGTATATCCTCTCCCCTATACCGTCAATAGGAATTCTCGGAATATGGTCATCGATACCTATAGGCTGGTTTCTCGCCGATGCTGTCGGCATACTGTATATGAAAAAAATGCTCAGAAATGCGCAAAATAATAAAAACGGCTGATGATCGTATCAGCCGTTTTTTTATTCAAGAGCCTTAAAACCGTGTTCATGGAGCATTATATTTGTATCGCTTGCAGTGTAATGCCTCTTTACAGCGAAAATTATCATCGCATCCCGCTCATCCCGTACATAAAGTGAACGCATACATGCGATCTTGAGGAGTTTTTGGATATCACCGTACTCCAGTTTCATTGCCAGCGCTATAGCAAGCAGCTTATCACGGCTCGGCTTGTCCTTGCTGCCCTCAAATATCTGATAAACATATCCTTTGTTAAGCCCCGAAGCTGTAACAATATCGGCTACCGTCATATTTTTCGCTCCGAGGAGCTTATTAAGATGATCCGAAAGCTTTACGCTGACAAAAAATTCCGAATTTTTCTTCAGATAATCGTTTATATCCGATACTTCTGAAAGTTCGTTTTCAAGCTTGTCCGTGCTGACTTCGTTCATTATTTCCTCTCCCGTTCAAAAAGTAATCTTTCAGCTTACAATTGATATGTTAACATATTAAAAACACGATTTCAAGGGTTTAAAAAATTTTTATGCCAATTTTGGAAAAATAAGCTGTCAGCAGACCTTTTTAAAACATTTACAGTGTATAATATAATAGATTATAAAATTTCGCCGATATGACAAAATATCGGTGCTTTTTTATAACACATAAAATTAAGCTGACAGTATACCGTCTGCATGCAGAAATGCTGTATAATATAAGAAATAAAAAAGGGGGGACTTTTATGAAAAAAGTTTTATCGGCAATAATGGTTATTTTTGCAGTGCTGGCACTGTCTTCCTGCGGTCAAAGCTACGAAGAACAGCAATTGGAAGCAGATGTTTGTGCGAAACAGGTCTATACTGCATTGGAATCGGCGATCAACAACGATCCGAATTTATATCTTGGAGATGTTTATGAGATCTGCAACACCGAAAACGGTTCAACCACAATCAGCTTTGACGGTGTAAATCTCATAGACCTTTCGCCATCGCTCGGAAAAAAATTCACGGGTTATTTTTTTGCTTTTATCGACAGCTACAACAGAACCGTTGAACTTGCTGTATGGTCAGATGATAAGATCGACATCGAAAGCTACGATTCTCTTAACTATTCAAGCAAGGAATATTTCGATGAAACCGGTCACATTATAGGCTACTATGGTTATCTTCAGTAAAAGGGGGCTTAAAAATGAGCGCTGAAAATGAGATCATCAAAGCCGAGATCAGCAAGACAGCTTTGATACCGTCCGTATTTATTGCACTTATCATCGATGCGATTTTGTTGAGCTATGGATTGGCAAATAATATAATGGATCCGTTCTATTATACGTATGGTCTTTACTGTCCTATTGCCCTTATAGTCATTCCTATCGTGTTTATCGGTTTCAAAGTATTCGTCCTTAAACATGTACAGCTTGTTCTTACCGATAGAAGAATTTACGGCAAGACAGGCATAATCAACACAAAGTCGGTAGATTCGCCTATCAGCAAGATAAACAGCGTTTCCATTGAACAAGGCTTCTGGGGAAAGGTATTCAGATACAGCACCGTGCTTATCTCGACTTCTTCGGGAAACTACAAATTTGATTTTCTGAAAGATGCCGAAAGATTCAAGGAAAAAACCATGGAGCAGATCGAGCTTTACGAAAACGACAAGCTCAAAAAACAGGCGGCTGCTCTCGCCGAAAGTATGTCAAAATAAAATTTAAAGGAGTTTTTTATCATGAGCGCAGAAACAACACTTTATAAAGCAGAAGTAAACAAGCTTGTTCTTGTATCCCCGATCATCTGGTCGGTCATCATCGTTATCATCGGCGGTGTCGCTGCTGCAGGCGGCGGAGTTGTCGTTGGACTTATCATCGCAGCGATCCTCATCGGAGTCAAGTTACTGGCTATCAGCCACACGAACATTTCCCTTACAAACACAAGACTTATGGGAAAAACGGGCGTTATCAACACAAAGTCAATGGATTCACCGTTGAGCAAGGTAAACAACGTTTCCGTTGAACAGGGTCTTGGCGGAAAGATATTCAACTACTCCACGCTCGCTATCTCAACTTCATCGGGCAGCTATAATTTCAAATACATAAAGGACGCTGATTTCTTCAAGAGCAAGGTCATGGAGCAGATCGAAAACTGCGAAAACGAAAGACTGAAAAATCAGGCAGTTCAGCTTATGGGTGCAATGAACCAGAACCGCTGAAATGCTTAAATAAAATGATCCATTTTAAGGAGGAGTTTTTATGTCAAAAAGAGCTAAAGAAGCAGTTGGTACAACCGGCGGCGTTATTGCAGGCGCAATCGCAGGTGCAAAAATGGGTGCAGGTGTAGGCATCGTAGCAGGACCGCTCGGCGGCATAGCAGGAACTATCCCCGGTGCTATTGTCGGCGGCATTGTCGGCGGGCTTGGCGGAAATAAGATAGGAAGTGAAATGGATCGTCACGACGAAAAGAAAGACAAGTAATATTTGCAAAAAAATGTCCCCGAAAATTCGGGGACATTTTTTATACTAATTTTTAAACTGAAAGTGTACAAAAAATCAAGCAAAAGCTTGTAGCTGTTGAAAACAGGTTTATATGGCTTTTGCGCCGATTTTTTGTCTACACTTTGATTAAAAATCAGTATTATAATAACCTGAACCTGTTCTTCTCAAACTCGATCAAACCCTCATTGCGCAGCCTGCAAAGCTCGTTTGACATTGCACTGCGGTCAACGGACAGAAAATCCGCCAGCTGCTGGCGGTTGAACGGTATGGAAAAACTGCCGCTGTTCTGCCGCTTTGCTTCTTCGGAAAGATATGCTATCAGCTTTTCACGAGTTGTTCGCTGCGACATATACCCGAGCTTTCGTACAAGCTTCCGGTTCTTTTCCGATATCGCAAAAAACAGATTTTTCACCGCCATTGCGTGAAATTTGCAGCCGTTCGGACAGACCGTCAGCAGCTTGCCTATATCAAGAAATATCACGGCGCTGTCCTCGACCGCAAGCACATCATTCATCAGCGGTCCGCTCTCGGGAGCAGCGTATGCCTCGCCGAACATCTCGCCGACACCGACCATGCTTATTATGCTGCGGTTGCCCCAGTAGTCATCGCGCTGAATGTGCAGTTCGCCCTTGACGAGCATCATCAGCCGCTCGATGCGTTCGCCTTCACGCAGAACATACTCACCTTTTTGGTATGCGCAAAGCTTCGCCTGCAAACAGCCGAGCATCGCTTCGATATCTTCGTCCGAAGTGCCGGAAAAAAGCTGCGTATTTTTCAGTATGGGAATATATTTCTTCATAAACATCTCTTTTCCGTTGTAAAAACAACCGACTTGTTGTAAATATTATATTATAATCTTATCAGAAAGTCAAGAAAAACGAACTTTCATTTTTGAAAAACAAGGAGAAAACGAAAATGATAAGAAAGATAATAAAAATAGACGAAGAAAAATGCAACGGCTGCGGACTTTGCGCCGATGCCTGCCACGAGGGCGCTATCGACATTGTTGACGGAAAAGCGAAGCTTATGCGTGAAAATTACTGCGACGGACTTGGCGACTGTCTACCTGCCTGCCCTGTGAACGCTATCTCATTCGAGGAACGTGAAGCGCCTGCTTATGATGAAGCTGCTGTGCTTGCGGCGAAGAAAGCAAAGGCGCAGAAAACAAACGGCGTTCTCCCCTGCGGCTGCCCCGGCTCACAGTCAAGAGCTATCAGGCATGAAACAACACCTGCTCCGACAGCTGCTATCCCCGGTCAGCTCTCACAATGGCCCGTTCAGATAAAGCTTGTCCCCATTTATGCTCCGTATTTTGACGGTGCAGACATTCTTGTTGCCGCAGACTGCACGGCATATGCTTACGGAAATTTTCACAATGACTTCATCAAGGGCAGGATAACACTTATTGGCTGCCCGAAGCTTGACGAGGGCGATTACGCCGAAAAGCTTACCGCGATCTTCGCAGGAAACAACATAAAAAGCGTTGTCGTTACACGAATGGAAGTTCCCTGCTGCGGCGGCATTGAAAATGCTGTAAAGAGGGCGCTCAACGCCTGCGGAAAGGACATTCCGTTAAGAGTCGTGACTATCTCCGCTGACGGAAGAATACTTAATGGCTGAATTTAATTCAAATTTATCCCAAACATAAAAATCAGCGCAATTCACAATAAAAGGATAAACAAAACATGAAAGATCAGTTTTGAAAACCTAAAAATGTGAATTGCGCTTTTGATTTTGTTTATGCTCTTCTGCTGAATTTCAACTGTTTCAGTTAAAGAACACTTCTCCGTCCTCAACCGTAAGGACTGTGAAATCGGTATAATAGCTGCTGCCGAAGATATCGTTTATCTCAAAGCTGTACTGATAATCATTGTCGGGGAGGTAATCAAGGTAAACAGAGCTGTCGCCGTCAAAAACAAATTCTTCACCCTGTGTGATATCCACATAGTTTCCGTCGGGATTATATGTATAATACAGGGGAACGATCACATCTCCGTTTTTGAGCTTTGTTATTTTCTTTGACGCCTGACCGTTGCTGTCGATGCTGTCCCATGCACCTAAAATAGTTATTGCGCCGTCATTTTCCTCGGTGATCTCGTGGCGGATACGCAGGTTGGTAGCTTCGCCGTTGAGAAGCACCGGCACGGAGTAAATATCAAAGTCCTCGTTTTCCTCAACGATATACATTGCAAGGAGCTGACCGTCCGCAAGCGTATACCATAAGCCGTCAAAAAGATCTTCGACATAGCCGCTGTCCCAGTCAACATATACATAGTTGTCGATGCCAAGCTCATAATAGCAGTTTGCCTCATCATCAACATAATATACGGAGCAGTTAACGCTGTCCACATTGTTGATGCAGCTGTTGTCAAAACTGAAAGAGAAATAACCGCTTTCGTTTATATGCGGTTCTTCAGAGAAGGCAATGGCATTGTCGGAGCTGTTCACAAAGGACATATCCTCATCATCATTCGTGTCAAAGAAATCCCAAAAGCTGCTTGAATCGCTGTCGTTACTGTTGTCCCAGTATTCCGCACCGTCCGAAAGCCACGTATCATCGGCTGTGTAATCACTGACGTTTCCTCCGTTTGATGAGCCGTAAGCGATACGGTCAACGAACGCCATATAGTACGGGCTTACGCAGATATCCTTAAATATGGAAAGCTCCTGCGAACCGGAAACCATCAGCGGATAATATGTGGAAAGTCCCGTTGAGCCGACCTCATTCTCACCGTAAATATTGTAGATAACGGCGGCATCGATAGCTGAAAGCACAGTGCTTGCTGCCGACTTATCCGTCAGGGCGGCAGACATGAGCGAACCGAGATCGACCATGTTAGTGTAGCCTTCCGACTTGTTGTTTCCGCCGTAATTCTTTGCCGAACCGATACCTCTTACCATTGACGCAAGAACAGCAGGGTCTTCCGAATCTGTGTACATTCCTGCTGCCGCATCATTGACCGCCTGCACAAGAGCATCGATCTTTGAAAGATCAATTACAGAAAACGTTGCGCTGTCCTCCGACCAGACATCTGCGCAGGAGGAGTAGAAGCTGTCCGCAACTACCTTTCCGAGTTCAGCACCGTCACAGTCCGGGCTGCTGTCAAGATACTGTCCGATAGCGGTGTAGTCCCAGCCGTAACCGGGTTCAAGCTCTTCCGAAGCGAACATATAGCGAGCGTGAGGAACGAGCATATTTGCGTTTTCGACCGTAGCCATAAGGCATGCATCAAAGCCGATGAACTCGAATTTATCGGTCATACCGTCGAAAACGTAGGTGAGCGCACTGTCGATCTCGCCGAGTGAAAGCGAATCGTAATCCTTGTTTTCATCGAAGCAAACGCCCGTGATGCTTCCGCCGCCGTGGTTCCAGAAAACAAGTCCCATTTTTGCGGCAGGATAATTGCCAACGCCCCAGCTGAGGAAATCCGCAAGGGTCGAGGTCTGACCCATACCGGTTTCGGAAATTTCGTCAACGAGTGTTATGTCGCCGTCCGTGATAACATATCTCTGGTGGCTGTTTTCGGAGATGCCGTAGCCGTTCCATTCAGCCGCACCGCCTGTCTGAACAACGAATTTGATGTTTTCGGAGGTGCTTGCATTCACCATTTCTTCCATATCGGAAACGCCGAGTCCGTTTCCGCTTTCAAGGTCAGAGCCGCAGAGGTAGACAAACACTGTCCATGTTCCGTCCTCGCCCATGGGAACTTCCGCATCTCTCTGCTTACGGGTAAGGCTTACACTTCCGTCATTTTCAAGAACAAGCGAGGAACTTCTCGCCGTATAAGCCGACGGGTCGGACGGAGCGGAGCTGCCGACCTTGTGATCATCTTCCTCATAGTAACCGCTGTCATCGTCATAATCGTAATCATCGTCCCAGTCTTCGTCCATACAGCCGCAGAACGATGCTGCGGAAATAACCGCAAGAGCACCTGCAATAATTCTTTTTTTCAAACTTTTTTCAGACATATTTTCTTCGCCGGGAAATATTTTCACGGCGTATGTCCTCCTTTCACGTCAAACTGATTAAACAAAATAAATATAACTGTAATAAATTATACATTAATTTAATATAAAATTCAATAGTTTTCGAGAAAATAGTCATTGTTTACAAAATAAAAGCGGATAAAAAGCATATTTAATACTAAACACCAATAAAATAAAGGAAAAAGTCTGCACCAAAGCCAAATATAAAGCTGTTTTTTTCAGCTACAAGATTGTCGGCTTGATTTTATCTGAGTTTAAATGGTGTTTAGTATAAGTTCAAAAAACCGCTGCGGTTCGTCTGAACGGCAGCGGCTTTTGTGCTGTGTTATGTAATCTTTAATTTTTGCGATTGTCGATAGCATAAACAATGCAGGCGATGCCCGAGATAAGCGTAAGCAGTATCGCACAGCCGAAGCCGCCGTCCGAGCCGCTTACTGACGAGCCGATAAAAAATCCGACCACAGCCGCAATTGCCATTATGATAACTGACCCTACCGTTTTGAATTTTTTCATACAAGACCACCTTTCTTTTTGCAGGATAGATATATTTTAGCACATTGTTTCGTGAAAAGCAATAATAATTACGCATTACGAATTACGAATTACGCATTAAACATAGTATTGTGCCTGTGCCTTGAACATCTCGGCGTAAATACCGTTCGGCTTGTGAACAAGCTCGCTGTGAGTGCCGTATTCCTTGACCGTGCCCTCCGAGAATACCGCAATGTTGTCGCAGAATTTGCAGGAGGAAAGTCGGTGCGAAATGTAGACCGCAGTTTTGCCGTTTACAAGACTGTCGAATTGGCGGTAAATTTCATACTCCGCAACGGGGTCAAGCGCCGCTGTCGGCTCGTCAAGGATTATGACGGGAGCGTTTTTGTAAAGCGCACGGGCAATAGCCATTTTCTGCTGTTCGCCGCCCGAAAGCTCAACGCCGTCATTGTCGAACTGCTTGAACATCATCGTATCTCTGCCCTTGGGGAGCGAATTTATCTTGTCGAGAAGCCCCGTCTTGCGGAAAAGCTCATCGACTGTTTCGCCGCTGTCCTCTTTGCCGAGGAGAATATTGTCCTGCGCCGAGAACGCAAGCAGCTTGAAGTCCTGGAAAACGACCGAGAAAAGCTTCATATACTCATCATAATCATAGTCACGGATATTCACGCCGTCAAGGAGAATTTCACCGCTGTCGGCATCGTAAAGACGGCACAAAAGCTTGATGAAGGTCGTTTTTCCTGCGCCGTTAAGTCCGACTACCGAGAGTTTTTCACCTGCTCGGAGCGTGAGCGAAACGTTGTTGAGAACGTATTTATCCGTGTGAGGATATTTGAAGCTTACGTTTCTGAACTCGATAACGTGACCGCCGCTGAGATCTCCGACCTTTTTGTCGCCCTTTTCCATTGCGGGAGGATAGTCCATAAACTTGATTATCTCATACATATAGTTACTGCGCTTTGCGATGTCCTGAATTCCGAGGATAAGCGCCTGCATCGATGCGTGGAGCGTTCCGCCTGCGCTGAGCATCTGCGAAAAAGTACCTATCGTTATCTTCCCCGTAACGGCGAGGATCCCGAGGTAAAGGTAAGTTCCGAAATCACGCAGAACGCCGACGATAATGTCAAGGATATTGAGCGGAAATTTCAGCTTGTTGATATTTTCCCAGTAGTCGGAAAGTCGCTTTATCTGCTGTGAAGTCTTGGCGAGCATCATTCCTGCGGCACTGTAAAGACGAACGTCCTTTCCGCAGCGGAAATCCTCCATTTCCCAGCAGATATGTCCGAAGATACGGTTTATTCCCGAAAGCTCGGAGAAATTTTCAATGTCAATTTTGTTCTTCTTTGAGTTGATAACAGCCGTAAGTGCAAGCAAAATTCCGATGATCACGAGCAGTACGGGCGCATTTATGATAAGTACGGCAATAACGCCTGCGATCTTTATCACGTTTGAAATAAGTGCGAAAAACGCCGATGCGATGTTGTGCGTTCCTCCCGACCACCATAAGCCGTCCCTTGCTTTTTTGATGCTGTCAAGAGCGTCTTTGTCCTCGGTGAGCGAGAAGTCGATCTCCATACACCTTGCGGAAACTTCTGTGCTTGAAGCATTGTTAAAAAGATCCTCGCATTTGGAAAGATGAACGGTCAGAACGCTGTTCAGTGCCGCAAGAAGAATGGACGAAACCGTCATTACCGCAAAGCAGGTGATAATGAACGGTATATCTTTCTCCTCCGCCATAAGCGCATCGACAGCAACGGGCAGGAGCAGCAGTTCGGGGAAAGGCATTGCCGCACCGATGATAACATTCAGCACAGACAGCGGAAGATACGACTTTTTGTACTGTTTCATCTGTCGGAAACAGTATTTAAGCGACTCCTTAACGGGAGATTTTTTCTTTTCTTTCAGATTTTTCAAAGCTGTCACTCCTTTCAGTCGGCAACGGCGGCTTCGGTCGCTTCGCCGTCGAAAATATCCTTGTCTTCGATGTAATACTGCGCCTGAACGCGGAACATTTCGGCATAATCGCCGTTTTTCGCCATAAGCTCATCGTGAGTTCCCGTTTCGGTCATTTCGCCGTCCTTGAACATTGCAACTCGGTCGCAGAAGCGTGTTGAGGAAAGTCGGTGCGAGATATAGACCGCCGTTCTGTTGCCGACAAGTCCGTTGAAGCTCTTGTAAAGCTTGTATTCGGCAAGTGCGTCAAGTGCGGCGGTAGGCTCGTCAAGAACTATCACATTACTACCCTTGTAAAGCGCTCTTGCAAGGGCAAGCTTCTGCTTTTCGCCGCCCGAAAGGTCAACGCCGTCATCATAGAGAACTTTGAGAAGCTCGGTATCGATGCCTTTGGAAAGGCTGTCTATCTTTTCGGAAAGTCCTGCCTCGCGCAGACATTTGTCAGCCTTTGCTTTGTCCGTTTCATCGGGCGGATCCATCGAAACATTTTCAGCCATTGGGAATGCAAACACGGTCACGTCCTGAAAAGCAGGCGAGAACAGTCGGTAATACTCCGCTCTGTTAAATCGGCGTATGTCCGTTCCGTTCATAAGTATACGTCCCTCGGTGACATCGTAAAGCCGCAGGAGAAGCTTGATAAACGTGCTTTTTCCTGCGCCGTTCAAGCCGACAACGGCAAGCTTTTCACCTGCTTCGAGGGTCAGATCCAGATTTTTCAGCGCATATTTTTCCTGTCCCTTGTATCTGAACGAAACATTCTCGAATGTGAAAACATAGCGATCGGACTTCGGAACGGGGATAGTGTCCTTGTCCTCGCTCGTTGGAATGTCCATAAAGCTTCGGTAATCGTCCGTGTGTGCGCTTCGCTCTCTCAGACCCGAAAGTGCCGAGAGGACTTGGCTAACCGCATTGGAAAATGCACCTGCGCTGGCAAGATAGAGCGTGAAATCACCGATCGAAAGTCCGTCCTTTATAACGCCGTAAACGAGCCAGCCCGTGATGATAAGCTGACGAATGAGCGATATTCCGTGCGAGAATATCGTGTTGTATATCCAGTATTGGCGTGACTTTACCCAGTGTGAAAGCTCCTCATCATAGACCTCGTGCTGTCTTTTTGAGAGGAAATTCTTCATTCCGAAAAGGCGAATATCCTTTGCGTAGGAAAAATCGGTCGTTACTGTTTCCATATATTCAAGCTTTCGCCAGTGGGGCATCATAGCGTCCCACATTTCCTTTTTATCCTTTTTGCGAATATGTTCAAAGTAAAGATACTGGATAACGGACAGCACAGCAATGACCAGAATTATGAGCGGATCAAAGCTTGTCATAATAACAACTGCGATGATAATGGAAATTATCTGCGTGAGAAGAACCTGCATAAAGGTCATCATTCCCTGAACGCCCACCCAGTCGCCGTCCGTCGCACGCTTGGCTTTCTGAAGTCGGTCGAGCATATCGGGCGTTTCAAGAGATTCATAGTCCATACCGAGCGTTTTGGCAATACGCTCTTTGACTATCATAAGTCGGATATAGGTAAAGCCTACACCAAGCTTTGTCGATGATACCGTGTTGAGCCACATTATGAAAAGCTCCGCAAGGCTCGTTGCCGTCACAAGCTTTATGAGCGGAACGATGTTTCCGCCGCCTGCGCTCGTCTGTATCATATCGATGACAAGCTTTCCGATAAAGCTCCAGATATAGGACATCGAAGCCGCCGCAAAAGTTCCCGTCAATAGGAAAAATATCAGCGACTTACGGTATTTGACGAACCTTTTCAGTATGTAGATACAGTTGCTTATAACGCCATATTCCTTGTGAAGCTCGTCTTTTTTCTCTTCCTTTTCCGTCTGCGTAAAGTAAGCCATTATGTTACCCCTTTCTGTTTGAACGCAAAAAAGCGCCCCTGACTGCACCTGTTCGGCACAGCAGGGACGCTTTTATATACCCTAAAATTTAGTCCGCAAGGACGGGCAGCGTTCTTTTTCCCATAAAAATGCCGTAATGATAGCTTGATGTGTTTAAGATATTCACGAACATTCTGCCCGCCTCCTTTCAAAATAATATGCTCAAAGTATAGCACGGTCGGAAAACGTTGTCAAGGGTTTTGTATGATATTTTATAGTTTTTAATAATTTTTACATAGATCATTATTTTTTATTTTAAACATTTTCCGAAAAGTATTCTTATAAATTGAACAAAGTAATTTCAAAATGCCCTTGATTTTTTTTGGTGAAAGTGGTATAATCGTAAATGTATAAGTGAAAAAAGCTCGGATCCTGTCAGATAACAGCAAATCTATAAAAACTGTTCTTCTCCGTCCGAAAAGCTTTTAATAAAAATTTTGGGGGTCATTCTATGAAATCGATCAAGCAAAAGATCTTTTTATGCTGCATTCTACTTGTCGGCATATCACTACTCGTTTTAGGTACATTCGCAGGTATTATGACCTATAACACAACCATCGAAACCCTTCGCAAAGATCTGCTCATCTCCACGGAGCTTGCCGCAGACCGCATAAGCTGGGAAATACGTTCCTATGAAAACATTGCGACAGGACTTGGCGTTATCCCGAGCCTTTCCAATGCAAGCGTTTCCGACAATGACAAGAAAGAGATACTCAAGCAAAGCGCAAACCAACACGGACTTGTGGCCTGCAACCTTATTTATGCAGACGGCAGTTCCATTGACGGCAAAAATTACAGCGACAGAGAATATTTCCAGCAGGCAATGCTCGGAAACTCCACTATTTCCGAACCTGTTTTTTCAAAGCTGACGAACGAGCTTGTTATCGTTGTTGCCGCACCTGTATGGAAAAACGGCGTTTCCGGCGGCGAAGTCACCGGCTGCGTTCTTATCCAGCCGGATACGGAATTTCTTAACAATATCGTAAGAGAGATCAAACTGAGCGACAACTGCAACGCATACATTATCGACAACGACGGTGATACGATCGCCGATGTTGACAGCGAAGTTGTAAAAAATAGCGAAAACATTGAGGCTCTCGCCGAAGCTGACACAACAGGTCAGTCAGGCTATAAAACACTTGCCAACGTCCATCAGAAAATGAGAAACGGCGAATCGGGCTTTACCAGCTACAAGCTCAACGGCAATTCAAAATTCATTGCATACGCGCCTGTTCCCAATACCGATGGCTGGTCACTCGCTACCTATGCACCCAAGAGCGACTTTATGGATAATACCTACCGGTCTATCGTTTTGACAATAATAGTGCTTTTGGCTGCTTGCATCGTCGCAACTGTTTTTGCAAGAATAGTCGGCAAGCATATCGGTAACTCCGTCCGTGTTTGCACAGAACGTATCGAAAAATTTGCCGCCGGCGACCTCCAGAGTCCTGTTCCAGTTATCAAGGCTAAGGACGAAACGGGCATACTTTCCTCAGCAGCACAGACCGTTGTTTCCAACACGAACAATATCATCAAGGATATCGGACGTATCCTCGAAGCTATGTCTCAGGGCAACTTTGACGTACATACCAGCAAGGGCGAACAGTATTATATCGGCGATTATCAGGTGCTTCTCCAGTACCTCCGCGATATCAACCATAAGCTCAGCAGCACAATGTCGCAGATAAACGAAGCCGCAGATCAGGTTTCCGCAGGTGCGGATCAGGTTTCCTCGGGTGCTCAGGCTCTTTCGCAGGGCGCAACAGAGCAGGCTTCTTCAATTGAGGAGCTTGCCGCAACTATCAGCGTTGTTTCCGATAAGATCAATGAAAACGCCGAATATGCTAACAATGCAATGGAAAAGACCAATGACACAAGCATCAAGATGACCAATGCCGGCGAGAGAATGAAAGACCTCGTTGCTGCAATGGACGAGATCAGCACAAAGTCCGACGAGATACGCAACATAATCAAAACTATCGAAGACATCGCATTCCAGACAAATATCCTCGCCCTCAATGCCGCTGTTGAAGCCGCAAGAGCAGGCGAAGCAGGCAAGGGCTTTGCAGTCGTTGCCGATGAAGTTAGAAACCTTGCAAGCAAATCCGCCGAAGCCGCAAGCTCCACAAACTCACTTATCGAAGCTTCTATCGAAGCTGTTCATAACGGCAGCGAGCTTGTATCGGAATTTGCCGATATAATGAGCGGCGTGGAAACCTCTTCGGAAGAAGTTACAACACTCAACAGCAAGATCTCCGCAGCATCGAACGAGGCAGCAGACTCTATCAAGCAGATATCGGTCGGCATCGAGCAGATCTCCTGCGTAGTACAGACGAACTCCGCAACAGCAGAAGAATCCGCCGCAGCCTCGGAAGAGCTTTCGGGACAGGCTTCAATGCTCAAAGAGCTTATGAGTTCATTTACGCTCCGAGAAGAATAAATTTGATACATAACACAAAACGCTGTACAGACCACTTGCCTGTACAGCGCTTTTTTATGCAATTATTTCCGCGAAAAACCGCCATATCTCGTCTGCGCTGTCAGCCGCCGCACGGATACATACACCCTTTGCAGCATTGGTCGATGCAAATTCTATCCTTTCACATTCGGGTATGCTCGGTTCTTTGCCGTAAATATATATCATTCCAACGTGCGAACGATTTTCAAAGAAACCCGTTCCCGAAAGTGATGTTTCGCTCGGGATAAGCTTCTGATTATCGAGAAAACAAAGCTTTTCACCAACATACACAGCCGTCCTTGAACGGTAGCTTGTGAACTCAAAGCGTTCCTTCATTGCAATTCTTCCGCAGGAGAGAATGTCGGTCATCGCAAAGCTGCTGTCCTCCTGCAAATGCACCTCAGTGCGTGTGTCGAAAATACTTCCGCCGAACGGTATCACGGGGCAGGGCATATAAACAAGGCTTCCGCCGCTTTCAACGGTGATCTTTACACGCTGAGATGCGCCGATGCTTTCCGCCTTGAATAGCTTCGTGTAAGACTGCGCCGTGAATTTCAGGCTTGCGCCTGACTTGACGGTAAGCTCAATATCATAATGATCGCCCTCAAGAATACCTGCGCTTGCAGCCATCATCATGACCTCGGTGTGGTCGTCACGGTAAAATGGGTTCGCAATTTTCAGCGGCGAGGTGAATTTCGTATCGGCAATGACCGTCCGACCGTTTCTGTTCTCGGCGGTGAGCTTTAAGATGCTCATTTTAAGTCCTCAAAAAGGACGTTTTTCTTTATCCAATCGATAACAGCGTCAACGCCGTCAAGAGTCATAAGGTTCGTGAACATGAACGGTCTGTCCCCTCTCATTCGCTTTGAATCGGACGCCATGACTTCAAGGCTCGCGCCTACGAGCGGCGCAAGGTCGGTCTTGTTTATAACGAGCAGATCGGAACGTGTAACGCCCGGACCGCCCTTTCTCGGTATCTTTTCGCCCTGCGCAACATCAATAACGTAGATAGAAGCGTCTGCAAGGTCGGGCGAAAACGTTGCGGAGAGGTTGTCACCGCCGCTTTCAATAAAGATTATCTGAACATCGGGGAAACGTGCAGCCATTTCATCGACAGCTTCAAGATTCATCGAGCAGTCCTCGCGGATAGCCGTGTGGGGACAGCCTCCCGTTTCAACGCCGACTATTCTTTCGGGCGGAAGTGCCGAATTCTTGATAAGGAATTCAGCGTCCTCCTTTGTGTAGATATCGTTCGTAACAACGCAA
The DNA here is from genome assembly GCA_900550695.1 of uncultured Ruminococcus sp. Classification (GTDB taxonomy): domain Bacteria; phylum Bacillota; class Clostridia; order Oscillospirales; family Ruminococcaceae; genus UMGS363. The sequence continues at coordinate 10,523 of URTF01000014.1, read as the reverse complement.
ATGCTGTATTCCTTTGACATTTTTCTTGTAAGGCGTTCGATAAGTGCGGTCTTGCCTGAACCAACAGGGCCGCCGACGCCGATCTTTACATAAGCCATTTTAATTCTCCCTATCAAAATATCAAGATATATAAATTCTCGAATAAAGCTTTTCGTGTTCCATTGAACGCAGGTCGAAGCCTGCACCTCCAATGCCAAGATCGTCCGTTTCAACATTCATCGCAAGCTCCGCCGCTTTCGGTATATCCTCTATCGCTTTTGCAAGAGCCGCCTGACCGTCAAGCTGACTTAACGGAACGAGCTTTGCGGCGTGATTAACCATTGACGAAAGCAGACTGTAGCAGTACATCGCAACGCCGTCATAAACGTCTGCACCGATATCACGGATAAAAAGTCCGACCGCAACGGGGTGGCTTCCGTTCGCTTTTTCCTCGGCAATGCTCCTGCCGTATTCTTCAAGCAGAGGACAGCTGCTCATTGCAGCCTCTGTTTTTATCAAGCGCCTGCAAAGATTTCTGCTGCCGTTTCTAAGCTCAAAAGGAGATCTTGCCGCTGTAAAAAGCTCATCAAGCAACAGCGGATCATCTCCGAGCGATGCCCTCGCGGCGAAGCCTGCATCACCCATCGGAAGAGTGTAGAGATACGCTTTCAGAAACTCCGAAAGACTGCTCTTGTCCTTGACGATGTTCTTCTGAACGTAGGTTTCCATACCGTTGGAAAGCGTGAACGCACCTATCGGGAACAGTGGATCAAGTGCCTGAATGAGCCGCAGAAACGGCATTTTGTCAATGGTGTTCATGGTGACATTCACCATGGTGATGCTCGTGATGCTCGTGAGAATGCAGAGCATTTCCGTGAGCATCGGTGTGGGCGTGACCCTTACATTCGGTGTAACCCGTAAATTTCTCGTGGGTCTTTACGGCATTGAACCCGAGCTTTTTCAGATACTCAAAAGTCGGCTCATCGTAAGGGCATTTTACATTGTCGTGACCGATAGCAAGCGATAAATGGCGGTTTCCAAGCTCAAAACAGAGTCGACCCATTTCCTCTATCGAGCCGACACTGACGCTGATAAGGTCGGACGGTGCGATAGTGACGACCACAAGCTTGTTTTCGTCCTCATAGATGATGTCGTTCTCATTGAGCGGCTCGCCGATCTTTATTCCGATATCTTCGCCCGAATCGGTGGTCTTGCGGAGAAGCTTTTTATCGCGCTCGAACCAATCGACCGAAACATATTCTATTTTTTTATCGTTTTTGAAATTTTCGTCAAGTTTACCGATTATTTTTTCCGTTATCATAGTTCATGCTCCTTAGAAAAGGTAGTATTTCTGCGTAAGAGGAAGTTTCTGTGCCGCTTCGCAGGTTATGAGCTTTCCGTCAACGGTAACGCGGTAATTTTCGGGGTCGACCTTGATATCACCCGTCACGTTGTTGAAGCGCATATCCTTTTTGCCGATATTTCGGCAGTTTTTCACGGGAAGAACTATCCTCTGAAGTCCGAGGTGCTCCTTGATGCCGTTTTCAACAGCCGCACCCGATACGAAGCTAATGCAGCAGCGCTTTACGGCAAGTCCGTTTGCTCCGAACATCTTTGTGTAAACGACAGGCTGAGGTGTTGGGATAGAAGCATTCGCATCGCCCATTTTTGAAGCGCAGATAAAGCCGCCCTTGATTATCATTTCGGGCTTTACGCCGAACATTGACGGCTTCCAGAGTACAAGATCGGCGAATTTTCCGACCTCGACCGAGCCGACATAATCGGCGATGCCGTGAGTTATAGCAGGATTTATCGTGTATTTTGAAACATAACGCTTTATTCTGAAATTGTCGTTGCGTTCGCTGTCCTCGGGGAGAGCGCCGCGCTGATCTTTCATCTTTGAAGCCGTCTGCCAAGTCCTTGTGATGACCTCGCCGACACGTCCCATTGCCTGAGAGTCGCTCGACATCATACTGAAAATGCCCATATCGTGTAGAACGTCCTCGGCGGCAATGGTTTCGGGACGAATTCTTGAATCTGCGAAAGCAACGTCCTCGGGAACCTTGCTGTCGAGGTGGTGGCAGACCATAAGCATATCAAGATGCTCGTCTATCGTGTTGACGGTGAAAGGCATTGTCGGGTTCGTGGACGAGGGAAGAACGTTCGGGAACGCTGCCGCCTTGATAATGTCGGGAGCGTGTCCGCCGCCTGCACCCTCGGTGTGGTAAGTGTGGATAGTTCTGCCGTTTATTGCGGCGAGGGTATCCTCTACAAAGCCGCCCTCGTTGAGCGTGTCTGTGTGGATAGAAACCTGAACATCGTATTTGTCCGCAACGGTCAGAGCCTTGTCGATAACGGACGGAGTTGCGCCCCAGTCCTCGTGTATTTTCAAGCCGCAAGCACCTGCTTCGACCTGCTCGGTGAGGGTCTCGATGCCTGCACTGTTGCCCTTGCCGAGATAGCCGAGGTTCATCGGGTATTCTTCCGAAGCCTCGAGCATTTTTTCAATGTTGAATCTGCCCGGTGAGCAAGTGGTAGCGTTCGTGCCATCGGCAGGACCCGTACCGCCGCCTATCATCGTTGTGATGCCCGAATAAAGTGCAGTTTCGATCTGCGTCGGGCTGATGAAGTGGATATGCGTGTCGATACCGCCTGCGGTGAGGATAAGCCCCTCGCCTGCGATAGCTTCGGTCGATGCACCGAAAACAAGCGAGGGCGTAACGCCGTCCATAATGTCGGGGTTGCCTGCCTTGCCGATGCCGCAGATCTTTCCGTCCTTTATGCCGATATCAGCCTTGTAGATGCCCGTTGAGTCGATAACGACTGCGCTTGTTATTACCGTGTCGGGACATTCGCTGTCGGGTACGGAGCAGGACTGTCCCATACCGTCACGGAGCGATTTGCCGCCGCCGAATTTTGCTTCTTCGCCGTAAACGCAGTAGTCCTTTTCGACCTCGGCAATGAGCGAAGTATCACCCAGACGAATTCTGTCGCCCGTTGTAGGGCCGTACATATCTGCATACTGCTTTCTTGACATTTTGAACATTTTACTCACCCTCCCCGAACAAGAAACCTTTTTCCTTAGCCTTTGCGATCGCCTTTGCCTTAACATCAGGGTCGTCCATTGCGCCTTGAACAAGATCGTTAAGTCCGAAGCCGACACGTTTTCCGCCAATTGCGATAAGCTTTACACGCTTGCTTTCGCCCGGTTCAAAACGCACCGCTGTTCCTGCGGGGATATCAAGGCGCATACCGTAAGCAAGCCCGCGGTTGAATTCAAGTGCCTTGTTGACCTCAAAAAAGTGGAAGTGCGAGCCGACCTGGATAGGTCTGTCGGCTGTATTCGTAACAGTGAGCTCAGAGCTGTCCTTGCCCGAGTTTATCTCGATCTCGCCGTCCTCAATAAGAAGCTCGCCCGGGATAATGTTGTTGTTCGGCACAATAGGTTCGTGAACGGTGACAAGCTTCGTTCCGTCGGGAAAAGTCGCTTCAAGCTGAATCTCGTGTATCATTTCGGGTACGCCGTCCATAACATCATCGCAGGTCAGAAGCTGCTTTCCGATGCTCATAAGCTCGGTAACGATTTTGCCGTCACGGGCAAGTTCGAGCAATTCTGAGGTTATGTAAGCGATAGCCTCGGGGTAGTTAAGCTTAAGTCCCCTCGCCTTTCGCTGCTTCGCAAGCTCGCCTGCGTAGTGTATCATCAATCTTTCCTGCTCTCTCGGTGTAAGATGCATTTTTCTATCATTCCTTTCGGGTGATACGCCGAAAATCCGTGCGCAAAATGCGCACGGATAAACGGTTTTATTTGTGGATAATCATTTTCTTAATAACGCCGTCCGGGTCTTTTACAAGGACAATTATTGTCCAGATAACAAGTCCGAGAGCAACTGCCGACAAGCCTAAAAAGCCGTCGTTGAGCATTGCCTGCGCATCGGGTACAAAAAACTCCGCACCCATTTCCATATACTCAACAACAGCGTCAACGAGCCACATCAGCGATGCTCCCCAGTACATACAGCAGAGCGTCCCGATCTTAATTTCACGAGCCTTGCTGTTTGTGTACCATACAGCCGTTGAAATCACTGCCGCAAAGATTGTTATAAGAAGTGTCATTATTCTGCACTCTCCTTTGCGACCTTGTCAGCTTTCTTTCTTACTGCTGCTCCGATGCATAAAATTCCTGCCCAGACGGCTGTTACAAGCGCCGCCATTGCAACGCCGGAGGTCGCCATTTCGTGCAGCATTACCGCTGCCGATTCGGGATCGTTAGCCGCCGTCAGGAACGGGAAAAACGGAACAACTTCACCATGCCAAACGTGTTCAAATGCAAGCAGAGCAGAGCCGCCCCAGAGCATCTTGTTGAGCATTCCGAGCTTTTCGGAGAATTTGCAGGTGAGTTCCTTTCCCTCACGTTCAGCCTTACATTCGTGCGAATGAAGAACCTTTTCTGTGATAGTTGTAACGATAGCTTCCGTTACGGGTGCGATAAAGCAAGCCATAAATAATTCCTCCCTGAATTTTATTACTCCGTCATAAGGCGGCGTATCTCATTATGATCGTTTTCGTTCCGTTCGCCCTTGAAGACGATAGAACCCTTTTCCATTACATATATCTCCTCCGCATTTTCAAGCACGAAGTCGAGATACTGTTCAACGAGCAGCACCGTGATGCCTTTCCACTCGTTTATTCGGCGTATCGCTGCGCCGATGTCCTGAATGATGGACGGCTGAATACCCTCGGTCGGTTCATCGAGAATGATTATCTTCGGTTCAGCCGCAAGCGCCCTCGCAATTGCCAGCTGCTGCTGCTGTCCGCCCGAAAGGTCGCCGCCTTTTCTCTTTGCGAACTTCGGAAGTATCGGGAAAAGCTCATAGAGGTAATCGGGGACTTTTCCCTTTCCTCCGAGCGGCTGCAAGCCAAGCTCAATGTTCTCCTGAACGGTCATCTGCGGAAAGATATCTCTTCCCTGCGGAACATATCCGATGCCGAGCTTTACTCTTTCGTAGGTCGGCATTCTGATAATGTCCTTTCCGTCAAAAATTATCTTTCCGGAGGGAGTTTTTACAAGTCCCATTATACTTTTGAGTGTCGTGCTTTTGCCAACGCCGTTTCGACCGATAAGGCTCACTATCTTTCCTTTCGGAACTTCAAACGAAAGGTCGCTTATGACCTTGCTTTCGCCGTAGCAAGCATCAATGTGTTCAACTTTGAGCATTACTTTTCTCCCCCTCTTCCGAGATAGACCGCCTGAACGGTCTTGTCGGCAAGAACGTCGTTTATGTCGCCCTCCATAAGAATTTTTCCCTCGTGGAGGACGGTAACCGTGTCAGCCGCCTGCTTTACAAAGTCCATATCGTGTTCGATCACGATAACGGTACATTCATCTTTGATCTTTTTGAGAATTTCGCCCGTGCGGAACGTTTCGGGCTTGCCCATTCCTGCCGCAGGCTCGTCAAGCATTATTATCTCAGGCTTCTGAACGAGCTGCATACCAATTTCGAGCCACTGCTTCTGACCGTGTGCAAGACTTCCTGCACGAATGTCCTTTTTATCGAGAAGTCCGACCTTTTCAAGCACTTCGTCAATGCTTTTCAGCTCCTCCTCGGACGGTTTTCCGAAGATAGAATCCATTATGCCCTTGTGACCTTTGAGCGAAAGTATCATATTGTCAAGCACCGTGAGGTTCACGAAAACGCTCGGCACCTGGAACTTCCTGCCGATGCCCTCACGAACGATCTTGTACTCTTTCATTCCCGTCAAACGCATCGGCTCTCTGCCCTCGGGGTAATACATAATGTTTCCTGCAGTCGGCTTTGTTTTTGCGCAGATAATATCGAGAAGAGTTGTCTTTCCTGCGCCGTTCGGCCCGATGAAAAAGTGTATCGTGTGCCTTTTTACATTTGTACGAACGTCCGTCAGAGCGTAAAATCCGTCAAAGCATACGGAAATATTTTTTATTTCAAGTACGTTTTCATTGCTTGTCATACTGTAAACATTCCTTTCATGCTTTTACTTTTTCGGCTTCAGCGGAAGTTTCCTCAGCCTTCGCCTTTTTGTTCTTTCTCGAAGCGATCATCTCGGGGAGCTGATCCTTTACGAATCCAACGATGCCACCCTTGAAGAAGAGTATCGTTATGCAGAAAACTGCGCCGATGATGTACTGCCAGATCTCAACCATTGCGCCCGAGCTGAGGTTGTATTCGCAAAGGTTGATGAGGAATGCACCGATAACTGCACCGATGATAGTTCCTCTGCCGCCGATAGCTACCCAAATTACCATTGTGATGGAATAGGATATCGTCATCTGCGACGGTGTGATGCTGCCGTTGAAGTTTACGAAAACTGCACCTGCTATAGCTGCGATAACAGCGGATAAAACGTAAACAAAAGTCTTGTAGCTGCTTACCTTGTAGCCTGAGAAGTATGTACGATTCTCGCCGTCCCTTATCGCGATAAGAAGCTTGCCGAATTTTCTTCCAACGAGGAATTTGCAGAGCGCATAAACGCCTATCATTACTGCGAGTGCAACATAGAAAAGCAGGAACATTCTGCTCTTGTTCGATTCGCCCTTGATGCTTCCGAAGATAGATTTTATCTCGGTGATGCCGACATTTCCGTTCGTATAAGGCGAAAGTGCGATGAAGATCGAATACGCTGCCCATGTAAGAGCCTGCGAAATAATTGAGAAGTAAACGCCTTTAACTCTGCTCTTGAAGATGAAGTAGCCGATAACGCCCGAAACAACTGCGGGGACAACAATTATCATTATCAGCGAGAGCGGCAGGTTAAGGAACGGCTTCCAGGCGAGCGGAAGCTCTGTAAGTCCGCCCGTGTGCATAAAGTCGGTGATCTTTCCGCCCGTGCTTTGAAGCTTTAAGTACATTGCCATTGCGTAGCCGCCGAGTGCGAAGTAAAGTCCGTGACCGAGGCTCAAAATTCCCGTATAGCCCCATATCATGTCGATGCCCATTGCTGCGATCGCAAAGGCTGTGCATTTGCCGAGGAAAAGAACCGTTGAGCTGTTCATAAGTCCTGCGGAATACAGCAGCGGCATAACTGCAAGCACGACCGCTATAACGCCGAAGCAGATATTTGAACCCTGTTTTTTTATAAGCTTGTTCATATCTCATTCTCCTTTGGTTATTCGTCAAGGCTTCTGCTCTTGATAACGAACAGACCCTGCGGACGCTTCTGAAGAAATACAATAACGATAAGAAGCACGATAGCCTTTGCTATTGTAGATGAAGTGTAGTTTTCCGTGAAAATGCTTGCCGAACCGATTATCGTCGAGCCAAGCACCGTTCCCAAAAGCTTTCCTACGCCGCCGAGAACGACTGCCATAAACGAATTTACGATATAGCTCTGACCGACCGTTGAATCTATCGAGCCAAGAAGTGCAACAGAGCAGCCTGCAATGCCTGCAAGACCCGAACCGAGTGCGAACGTGATGTTATCGACCTTTCGTGAGTTGATTCCCATACACTGTGCCATCGGTCTGTTCTGCATAACGGCTCTCATCTGCTTGCCGAAGTTCGACTTGTACATTATTACCCAGACGATAAGCAGGCAAAGCAGAACCATAAACATAATGAAGATCCTGTTATAAGAGAAAGTGCAGCCGCCGACCGTTACGCCGCCCTGTAAGAATGACGGTGCTGTAACGTTAACACCCTGCGTTCCGAAGATGCTTCGTGCCGCCTGCTGTAGAATAAGGCTGATGCCCCATGTTGCGAGCAGGCTGTCGATCTCTCTGCCGTAAAGCCTCTGAATGACGAATCTTTCAAGCAGACTTCCGAGCAGGAATGCCGTTCCGAATGCAACGGGGATAGATACTATATAATAAATATCTCTCACGCTTTCGGGAAAAACAGCAGCAAATATCTGCTGTGTAACATAAGTCATATATGCGCCTATCATAACGAATTCGCCGTGCGCCATATTGATAACTCTCATAAGTCCGAATGTGACCGCAAGACCTATCGAGGTCAGCAGGATTATCGAGCTTAAGCTAAGTCCGTTAAACAATGTTGATATGAACTGTGCCATACAGATCGTCCTTTCGTGGGAAATATTTTGAGTACCCGTGTAAAAAAACGTTTGCCGTTTTCTTACACGGGTACTCAAGCGGATCGCCATGAACCGCCTAAGTGCCCAAGTTTTATTTATTCGATAGGCTGGATGCCTGCTTCAACTGCCCAATCATAGGTTGTAAGATATGGATCGGGGTCAACAGCTGTCGGAGTTGAGTAAACTTCGTAGATAAGTCCGTCATCTCTGATCTCGCCGATTCTTACTGGCTTTGTGAGGTGCTGGTTTGTACCGTTGATAGTAACTGTACCCTCGGGAGCGTTGAACGAAATATCTCCGCCCGAAATTGCTTCTTTTACAGCGTCAACATCGAAGCTTCCTGCCTTTTCGCAAGCTGCTTTCCAGAGGTAAACTGCATCGTAAGCTGCTTCAGCAGGGTCGGAGGTTACTCTTGATTCACCGAACTTAGCCTTGTAAGCTTCAACAAAAGCCTTGTTTTCGGGTGTATCGGTTGTTTCGTAGTAGTTCCATGAAACCATGTGACCTTTGAGGATATCAGCGCCGATAGTTGCAACCTCTTCCTCTGCGATAGAGAACGACATTGTAGGATATTCAGCGCTTGTGTAGTTCTTTTCAGCCATCTGCTTGAAGAACGAAACGTTGCCCGTGCCGTTGAGTGTGTTGATGATGATCTCAGGCTGTGCAGCTTCGATCTTGGAGATGATAGCTGCGAAATCGGTCTGATCCATATCGGCATATTCTTCACCGACTACCTCGCCGCCTGCTGCCTTGACCTGCGCTGTGATGATCATATTAGCTGTTCTCGGGAAAACATAGTCCGAACCGAGGAGGAAGAACTTCTTGTAACCCTTATCGAGAAGATACTCGATTGCGGGAACGATCTGCTGGTTTGGTGCAGCACCCGTATAAACGATGTTCGGTGACTGCTCCATGCCCTCGTACTGAACGGGATACCAGAGAAGTGCGTTGTAATCCTCAAATACAGGCTTTACAGCCTTTCTGGAGGAAGATGTCCAGCAGCCGAATACTGTTGCGACCTTTTCGCTGTCTATAAGCTTTTCAGCCTTTGTTGCGAAAGTCGAAGGTTCGGAAGCACCGTCCTCTTCAACGTAAACGATCTGCTTTCCGAGAACGCCGCCTGCGACATTTATCTCATCGATCGCAAGGACCTCAGCATCTCTTACAGCCTTTTCGCTGATAGCCATTGAACCTGTCAGCGAGTGAAGAAGTCCGACCTTGACGGTATCATCTCCGCTTGCTGCTGCGGCAGATGTTGTTCCGTCAGTGGAAGTGCCGCTGTCCGATGCTGTACTTCCGCAGCCTGCCAATGTCATTGCGAACATTGCCATAGATGCAGCGAGCGCTGCGATCTTTCTTAAACTAACCTTTTTCATAATCATTCTCCTTTTTCCTTTTTTCGCAAATATAAAAAGCCGACACAAAGCATAATTCAACACTTTGTATCGGCTCCATTGCCGTATTATTTAGATGAGCTTCAAGGCTTCAAGTGCCTTGTCGTTCTCGATCGTACCCTTTTTTTCAAGGATATCATCGCCGAACTTGATTTTCAGGTACTCAATGATAAGCTCTGCACATCTGTCCCTGCCTATCCTTGCGGTATTGAGGGTCATATCATAAAGTACGGGGTTCGTCCAGACCTCGCCGCCCGTGTAATATTTGTAGTAATCCGCACGGTAACGGTCAGTCTGATAAATGAGCTTGTGAGCTTCGTCCTCGGTAACTCCGAGGAGATTTGTTATCGACTCCACACATTCCTTTCGGGGCGCTTCAACGTAAACACTGACGACATTGTCATAGTCACGAAGAACATGATTTGCGCACTTTCCGATAATGATGCAGGACTGATTTTTTCCAAGCTCCCTGATTATCTTCGCCTGAATATTGTAAAGATTTACGTCGGAAATGAAGCTTTTCTCGGTCGGCTGAACTATCTCATCGGTGTTCGGAGTCCGCATGAGCCTTTTCAGAAGATGATAGCCTCTCAGCTTTTCATCGACCTGAACGAAAAGATCCTTGCTTATTCCGCTGTAGTTTGAGGCCATTGCAAGTATCTGGCTGTCATAGCACGGAATACCGAGCTGCTTTGAAAGAGCCATTCCGATATGCTTTCCTCCGCTTCCGAAGCCTCTCGCTATGGTAATAACATAACTGTCCATTTCGGTCGCTCCCCTTTCATCTTTCATCTTTCCTTTGGTGTGATTAAATTATAGCACGATACTCTTGAATACGCTACATTATTTTTCAGATATTCTACCTGTATTTTCAGAGCTTTTAATTAAATTATGAAATTGTATTAATTCAAAAATTCATTCCGTTCATATTTGGGAATGGAACAGAATATAAAAAATGACCGCTTTTTACGGTCAAACTGTAAAAAGCGGTCATTTTAGTCTGTCAAAAAGCTTATTGCATTTATGGAGATCAATAAAAATAATTTTAGGTCACCTCTAATACTAAACACCAATAAAATA
>URTF01000013.1 GCA_900550695.1 uncultured Ruminococcus sp. | reverse complement strand
CCAAAGATGAGTATAAAGGCGGCAGTTCAGGAAACAGCGGCGGTTCAAGCGGCGGTAAAAAATCGGGCGGTTCTTCGGGTTCGGGCGGCTCGTCAAGCGGCGGTTCGACAAAGAAAAAGAAGAAAAAGCAGGAGCCTGTCAAGGCTTCGACGGGCGGAAAGACCACGGCTGACGGAATGGTTATGCTTCACAAAAATGAGCTTATCATAAATCCGCCGACTACCAAGAAGCTTGAAGATTTACTGAAAATGTTCGAGCCGCCAAAGACGGGTATTGTCATTGACCCGTCGATAATGCGGAGCATAAACAGGACGGCTGCGTTCTACCACTCCCCGAGAGGAAACAGCTACAACACTGCTAACAATTACAACAGCAGCAGTTACGACAACAGCCGCCCTACCATTCAGAACTTCAATGCGCCTTTACAGGTCATCGAAAAGGTCGAAGATAAGGCTGATATGGAAGCGGCTACGAATGCGCTTGAACGTGAAATACTGCGTAAAATAAGCACAAAGCTTTAAAATGCGGCGCAAGGCGGTATCTTTATTCTGCCTTGCGCTTTTATAACAGAAAGGACGGTCAATATGGCTTTACCCGAAAGAATATTTGCTATAACAGTTCCCGATATCGTTATGTTTGACAAGACGGCTATTGTATCGTGGGCGGCTGCTGAAGATGCAGAGAGCTACAAGTTATACGTCAAGGCTGACAATTCGAGAGAATTCAAGCTTTTATACAGCGGCACGGGGACGGAATTTACTTTTGATGCGGCGAAATATCCCGATCACGGAAAGGTTCGTTTCAGGGTTTACGCTGTGAACAGCGAGGGCGTTTCCGCAATGCCTTGTGAAAGCTCCGAAATGACGATAGTTGACTTTGAGATCAAGGAATACACGAACGGAGATGTTATGATATATCCGTTCGATATGTCGGTCAATATGCGTTCTTCAAAGTTCGGGGAGATACCCTCTTTGCGTGAAACCTCGGAGCAGATAACGGGACTTGACGGCGAAATTCCTATTGATATGAAGTATTCATACCGCCTTTTTGACCTTGTGCTTTTTATGAAGAATGAGTTCGGTTCGGTTGCGGAGCGTGAAAACTGGATCAGGAAGATGTCGGCGCACATAGACCGTTCCGTTCGCAGGCTTCGCTATATGCTTTTCAGGGGCAAGATATACGGCGTAAAGGTTTCAACTTCGGCGTTCAGCCGCAATCCTGCCTACTGCGGCTTGGATATAGCCTTAAAGTGCTACGAGGTATATGGATATGGCGTTAAAGAAAAGGCTGTCCGTGGGGACGGCAGTTGTATTGCAGAGGGTGACAGAGAGGTATATCCTGTTATCGTTCTCGAAGGAGAAAAAAACAACCCCGTTATCAAAGTGAACGGGGCTGAATATCAAATCGCTATCGATACGGAATCGGGAGATATTGTTACAATTGACTGCGACAAGGAAACTGTATTCCTTGAAAAGTCGGACGGCACTCAAAAATATCTTGCGGGGGCATTTTACCTTGACTTTCCTGTTTTCCATATTGGAGAAAACACGGTCGAGGGCTGCGACTGCGTTCGTTGGAGAGATAAATATTTCATAATGTAAAAAGGAGCGGCAGCTATGGATAAAGCAATGTATATTACCAACAAGGACGGTGCAGTTCTTACGAAGCTTCGTGAAAGGGACGGCGTTTCCGAATGCTTTGTTGAAAACAAGCAGGGCGGCGAAAGCACTCTTTCGTTCACGATGCTGACAAGTTCGGAAAAATACGAATTTCTTCAAAATGCTGAAAATCTCGTTGTTGCTGACGGCAAGGTCTACACACAGCTTTATGACGGTGACAGCTTCAACGAAAAAAAGGACACAAGCAATAAAAATTCGGCACAGATAAGTCTTGTAGAGCGGCAGTATCTTCTCGGCAAGGCTTATATAACGGCTTACAATTCGACTACGACATACGATCATATTGACAACACTATGGTCGTTATTTTAAGCGGCGGTATCGCTCCACTTGTTGTAAATGGCGAGGAGATCGTGAATCCTTATGAAAAAGGTTCGGCGGCTTATGCTTTATATGCTTTGCTGTACGGCTCGGGGTGGACGGTCGGAACAGTTGACGTTGACGGCAAATTTGACCTTGAAAGTGACAAAAAGAGCATACTGGAGAACATAAAGGCTATTCAGTCGCTTTGGGGCGGGATACTTATTTTTGACAGCTTACAGAAGATAGTTCATTTGCGCTCGGAAGAGATTTTTCAGCCTTACAATGGCTATGGAATTCGGTTTCGGTTCAACGAAACGGGGCTTGAACGAAATATAAGCAAGAATATTGTGACAAGGCTTTATGTTTACGGCAAGGACGGTCTGAACATTGCGGCATCGAATGACGGCAAGGAATATCTTGAAGATTATTCCTACACTTCCACTCCCCTTTACGGACTTATTGAAAACAATGATATATCAAACGTCGGTGATCTTATCGTTTGGGGCGAACGTGAGCTTAAAAAGCTTTCAACTCCGCAGGTAACGCTTAAAATTTCGCTTATTGACCGCCCTTTGCTTGAAAACAGCGGTGTTTCGTTTGATGTTTCGGATATGGTCGATGTTGCAGATGAAGACCTTTCCGAGAACAGATACCGTGCGAGAGTGACCGAAAAGAAATACGAATTTTTCCGTCCGTGGAACTGTTCGTCCGTGACACTCGGAGATGAAAAGGAAGTTTTTGCGGCAAAGATCAAATATGCACTCACAAGTGCAGACAAGGTGAACAATCTTGTTGACCTTATGGGAAAGCTTTCTTCCGACGATGTAATAATGAACAGCGAGGACGGCACAAGACAGACAATGACCTCTTATGTTCAGCTTACAAATCAGGCTCTTGAAGCGGGATTCAAGGTCATTGGCGTTGACGGCTACGAACGGACGGGCAAGACCTCTATTTCGATAGACGGTATTGACGTTTACAACGGCGGTATTGTTGTTCGTGACAGGCAGAATGATGTAAAAATCTATATGGACGGCGAAACGGGCAATATCGTTTTCAGCGGTGATCTGTACGGTGCGAGCGGCACATTCAAGGGAGCTTTACAGGCGGCAACGGGTACGTTCTCGGGCGAACTCAAAGCGGCGACAGGTGAATTTGAGGGCAAAATAACGGCAAAGTCGGGATATATCGGCTCTTGGGAGATACTTGAAGGCGGTATTGTAAATGTAAACAATGCTCTTGCACTTACGGCGAACGGTGAAATTGTGGCGGCGAACGGCAAATTCACCGTCAGTGCGGACGGTGCGCTTTATGCCGAGGGAGTGAACATAAACGGTGCTTTTTCGGCATCTACGGAAAACAGCAATGTTGTTTTTTCAAAGAACGAAATGCTTATTTATTTCGCTTCAAAGGACGATGCAGGAAATATCAAGACTTGCTGTAAGATATCGCCTACAGAGTTTTATTTTAAGGTTTTCAATGAAGACGGTACTGTAAAATCGGCGATTCAATATAACGAGGGCGTTCTTGAAATAACAGGCAAAATCACGGCTACTTCGGGTGAGATCGGCGGTTGGCTTATTGAGGATAACAAGATAAAGGCACAGAACGGCACTATGGTTTTATATGCTGACGGCACGATCGAAGGCTGTAACGCTTTAGACCCGAACGGAAACACTGTATCGGGAAAGATCATTTCAACGTCGAACAACGAGCGCACTGTCATAAAAGGCGGTCGTATCAATATGTACAAGTGGAACGCCGAGCTTAACGACGGCGAAGGCGGTTGGGAACACGAAGGCTCTGTTTACACTAACGAGAACACAGACGGCGGCATTTGTCTTTCCTCGGTCGGTGAACGTCCTGTCGCTTTTGCGGCTGACGGAAAAGTAATTGTGAGGGTCTTTCCTGCAAAAAAGGAAACCGATGAAAGCGGAAATGAGGTCGAAACTTCGCCTGCGTATTTTGATTTCCAGTCGGGGACGAAGATATACAAAGGTAAAGTTGTGACTGGATATATCGAGGAGACCTCTCCCGAATGGTTCAGTTCGATCAATGTTTCGGACACGGCTTTAAGCTTTGTTTCGGGGAACAGGAAGAGTGACGGAAAATATCGGAAATATGATTTTTCGCTCGTAAGAGATTCGGACGGGAGAATAACCAAAATTACGGACAGTAACGGGAACGCTACGGAAATAACAAGGAGCTGATTTTATGAACGCAAGAGATATTGCTTACGGATATGGGATGGGGTATAATGACGGGTTGAATGCGGGTGGCGGTGAAAATGTTGGCAAAGATATTGTAGGCGTAGTTCCTTTCGGCAGTTTGCTTACGGTATATACCACAACAGACAGATCAGCCGAAACACCAACAATTATAAAAAATGATTATATCCTTACTGTTGAGAATATCTGTAAGATTACTTTCACAAAGCTTGGCAATCAAACCATAACAAATAAATGGTCGGCGTCGTTTATCACAGATATATCAAAAGCTGACGGCTCATTGCTCTTTCATGCAGAATATGATGAAAATGCAGAATTATGTAAAATTGTAAACGCTGAAAACGATGAAATATATCTATCTGAACCACCTGTTTTATCGGGCAATCATTTGCCGTATTCCGCCGCAGACGGTGTAGCACTCGGTTATATGGTCGGAGCAAATAAGATCGCATCCGAGCTTATTGCGGAGTTGATTGAGGCATATAAGACAGGATTGTCCGATAGCAACAGCGATGCTGATGTAACATCTGACGATGTTATCATTCCCGATGGTTCAGCTATTGCTATACACGAGATCGGCACGTCTAAATATATTTACTACGGATCGAGTTCGGGTATAATTATTTCTGCTAATGATAGCAACGTCCGCTTTTTACTAAACTATAGCAAAGCTACTGTGTATCTCAATGGTGAATTAATAAGAACCGATTATGACAGCAGCATATCAGCAACCAAGAATTTTGAAAATACTACTTGGATACTGATAGGCGACTGGTATTACAGAGATACGGGTGAAAAATACGAAGGTCAAGGCGTTTCACAATTCGGGACGGCATTTTAACAAACTGACAATTCAAATTCAAAGGGTTCGGGGCAAAATCCCGAACCCTTTTTTCTTTTTTTATAAATTTTTTACTATGAGATCAATATCATAGTTCAGCGTTTCGGCGTATTCAAGCAGTATGGCATTGACTATCTGCTTTATCCTGCGCTCCGAGAGGTTTATCTTGGCTGATATTTCGCCGAAAGTTTTATGGTCTTTCCCAAGATAGAGCATTTTTATGATTTTTTCCTGCTCTTCTGAAAGGTGGTTCACGAAGTTGTCGATACTTTCAACGGCATAGATGTAGACATTGCGCCTGAATTTCATTTCCGATATCTGCGAATCATATTCGGCGGAAAGGGCATCTTCCTGCTCGACGATGCTCGGGAGCTTATCGGCTGAAACATTCGGGTTTGAACCGCCGCCACCGCCTGACGGGTGGGAAACGGAAAGGCTATGTATGTCTTTCTGAATTTCGCTGTCCTTATGCTTGGAATAAAAGTCTATGCTTTGGGAAAGTGAGCTGATCTTAAGTTTCATACGGTTGTATGAAGCGAAAATCCTGCGTGAAAGTGCTATTTTGTCGTGGGTATTACGTTCTTCCATTGGTTTCAGTCCTCTCTTTTGTCGAAGTCGATGCCGAACTTATTTCGCATTGTATCGATGCAGTCCTGCGTTGTAGACTTTTTGCCGAAAACTTCAAATCTGAGCGTTTCTTCGACCGCTTTTTTAAATTCGTTAAGGCGTTTCTCTCCGAACCCGAATGTTGTATGAAGAGCCATACAGCAGGCAGACATAAGCTGTGCGATGATGTCACGCTTGCAGTTCTCGAACTCTTCCTTCCTGTGCTGTTCCCAAGCTTTGTCGATATACTCCTGCATTTCCTTGTTGGAGAATACGGCACGTTTTTTGAGCGGTGACTTCATATCACGCCGCCTTTTTTCAAAGCAAGACGGACGTTTTCCTCACTTCTTTTGAGGATATCGGCTATTCTCTTTACACTCATTCCCTCACCGTACCATTTGCAGACAAGAAAAACGGTATCTTTGGTAAAGATGCGGTTCATCTGCTTTTCTTTGTTGCCTTTGCAGTCGGGGCAGATATAACATTCAAGTCCAGTTTTACGATTGACTTTACGTTTATTGCCGCAGATATAGCAAGTTACTTCTCTCATTTCACGCTCACCTCTTCCTTTTATTGCAGTTTGCGCAGTAGGCGGCACATTTTTCACAGCCGTCGCAGTCTGCAGATTTTATTGCAACGCCGTTTTTTATAAGGTGATCTGCGACCAGTTCGGACAGCGTATGTTTATGGTCGACTGCCGAATCAAAGCGATGAGTTTCGGCGACGATCCTTTTTGTTTCTTCAAGCAATGTTTTTGTGGCAGATGAAATGCCTTTATTGACAAGGCTTGAAATATATTCACGTTCGGTCATTTTCAACATTCCTTTCTTCCATTATTTTTAACAGTTCGGTTCTTGTAAAGCCGTGCGAAACGGCTCTTTTCAAGGCAGGATCGCCGTCCATTGTTTTTGTTCCTGCGGCAATAGACTGTATTGCGCTGTTTATGATACAGTCTTCGTGATATCTCTTTGATGATAATCTTCTATTTGGGAGATAACAGGGAGTGACAGGCTTTCCGCAAATTCTGCATATTGTAGGGTGTTTCAATTTTCTTGACAGGTATTTTTGCTGATTTTCGGTTCTTTCGTCTTCCGTCATTTTCACGCCTTTCTCCGACAATTTGAACTTTGCAACGATGAGATCGTGCTTACAAGTCGGCTGTCCTGCTCTTTTGCAAATGCTTTGAAGTCTTCGAGCGTTTCGCAAAATGCTTTATACTTCTCGCAGTTTATGTGGCAACGCTCGTTTCTCTGTTCGCAGCCTTTACAGGACGGTTTGAGTTTCGGGTGTTCATTCGGTGGAGCCGGCATTGCTGCTTTCCTCGCTTTCAGGCTTATTGATGATGCTGTTAATGGCATTTGCGGCGGCGTTCCGCACTTCTTGATCGTTGCCTTTTATTTTACACATACAATCGGGGCAAACATCAATAGAGCAATCGGCTGCCCCGGTGTAAATGAATTTACAGCCATCATAGCCTGTATATACTTTTTTACAGATATCACATATATATTTAGTCATTGGGTTCACCGTCCTTTCTTTTACCGTCACGGCAATAAAATTCGTCACTTGGCGGGTCAAAGCCAAACATATCGCAGTAATCTTCATGTTGGTCATAGTAATAACAATCTTTACATCTTACGACCTCCACAGAATTTTCTAACTTTGCTTCAAGCTTATCAATATGCTTTAACGCCATTTTGCAAGTCTGTTCAACACATTCATCTGCTATGCCTATACCGCCGTTCCGCATACGTCTAAAGCTGTTAATACATTGCTGCAAGTCATTCTGTACTATTTTTTGCATACCGTATTTATTTCTTGCCATTGTTATCCTCTCTTTCTCCGTAACTGCAGAAGCTGTCATCTTCGACGCATACCGCCACGCCTTTATAGCCTTTAGCATTGTCGCACGGCTCGGTGTGGAGGTAGCAAAGTCCGTTCGGACTGTTGCGATAGTGCTTGCAGTCTTTGCAGCGAACTACTTCCACGGCATCGACCGTAGGCTGTTTTTTTATCAGAAATTTTGCGAATTCGCCAAGCACTCCGCTGCTTTCGAGAGTTTTCAGCATCACCTTTCGGTCTATGAGGTCAAGCATTTTTATCGCTATCCTTTCCGCCCCACATACATTTCGCAAATTTAATTGGGTGACGAAACATTATGTGCATTACCTCTCTTTTGCGGACAGCGGATTCTTCTCCCGAAAAAGTTTTACCACACAAGGTACATTTCCCGATACAACTACTGTGAAACTCTATCGTGCATTTAATCTTCATTTTTATCACCTCCGTCCATTCTTGCGCCGCAGTTGGGACAATAATTTTTGTCGCCGTGCGGGTACACTGCAATTAGTACAATAATGCCGCAATTGCTACATTCGCACTTGTTCTTGTCAACCTGCGTCCAATGCCCGTGCTTCACGGGCGCAACGTCGGCAGCAGAAGTAAATTGAATTTCTCCCAAAATTTCAATCGCATCATAGCCGAATTTCTTTTCATTCAGTCCGTGTTCAATAAACTGAATTACCGGCTCACGCTCTATGTATGTTTTTTCAACCATTGTCAGCCCTCCTCAACATAGCACCAACTTTGCGGCGGGCGTGTAAGTCCAAACTCGCTAAGTTCTATTGGCTCATCGTAAATCTTGAGGTCGGATATGTGCCAACCGTATCCTTTTTTATCGTTGAGGTAACGTTGTAATTGATTAATATTAAGGCAAGTTTCGGCTGTAATACATATGTCTGGGTGTTGATTGAGTTGATTGACACGTATATATGTCATTACAGGGTCATCAATGATATCAATGATGTCAATTCTGTCACATACAAACTCGCCTATGACTTTGCCGTTTCCGTCCTTATCAAATGCATTATGGCTGCGATCGTCAAAATAAGAATAACGCTTTCCAGTCCAAAAATGATTATTCTTATCTTTTGTGCAATAAATATAGCACTTAAACGGCGGTTTCAACTTTGGCTTTGTCTTGCGGACTACGATAGTTTTTTTGCCGTCTGCGATAAGCTCGCACCATTTTGGTTTAATGCTGATAAGCACAGCCTTGTTTTCAGTTTCCATTCTCTTTTCCTCCTAAAATTTCGGTTATGCAGCTCGCCATACCAAGCGGGCAATTTCCAATCACCCACCCTGTGAAAGAGCAGATCAGAAGCTTAATCATCTTTCTTCACTCCTTTGCCGAATTTTCTTCCGCAGAACGGGCAGTAGTTCGCGGGAATAATTACACCGAACGATGTTTCGTCATTTCGAGAAATTAAAACCTCGATTTCCCCACGGTGAAACTGAGCGTCAACCTCTCCGAACGGCTCACAATTGAAACACATTGTCTGATGTGAACCGTCCTCGTTTGTTCTGCACCATTTGCAGGGCTTTTTGGCGGCAAATTTCTTTGCGATAAGCTTGAATATCTTAAACATCTTCGCTTCTCCCCCTCACATCTTCTTGCCACCGTGCTTATACGGTCGGGCGGTGTTGTATTTATGCTTTGCCGCAAGAAGCCATTCGATGTTGACATCGTTATAGCTGCACCAGCCGAGAATACGGAGAATACAGTCTATCATTTCTGCTGCGATGCCTTCGAGTTTCTGACCGTCATAGAGGTTCATATCGGTTTCGATCTCTTCGTCATCGTCGTAGAAATACACAAGCGGCTTATCGTTGCGGTATTCTTCGAGAGCTTCGGAAAGTTCACTGTGGCAAAGGGCGATCATATCACCGAAAGAATGCATTGTATCTTCTTCATACCAACCGTGGACGACGGCATTTTTGAAAACTTCGTCCGCAAAGTTGTTGATGCAGATATCGGTCGAAACAGGCTTTTGTGTTTCGGGACGCTTCCAAAGTACAGGACGTGTATCTGTTTTGAAAGAAAAGCTTTTGCTTTCTTCTTTTGAGAAGCCGTACACCTCTGTAATATCGAGAAACACGGCTTTTGTATCGTGGGTTTCATCTGTATAAGCGTTAAGGTTGTCGTCATACTTATCTAAACGAAGAAAAAAAGTACCCTGAGATACAAGAACATCACCGCACAACGTCGGCATTACTATGTAGAAATGGTTGTTTCGGGTTTTGACAAGATACCCTGTTTTTAATTCTGATTTATTCATTTTATCTATCCTTTCAAAGATTATTTTTTGATTTACAGCCACGAAAGCTGACCGTCTGCATCGGTGTAAAACTCCGATTCAAGTTCCGTACTTTCAGATGTGAGAACAGCCTTTAAAAGATGCACTATCACATCAATAGTCCAACCGTTCCCGAGCATTTTATAGGCTTGCGTGTCGCTGACGGAAAATTCATACCATTCGGGGACGGTTTGAAGCCTTTTGCACTCTGATACAGTCAACTTGCGAATTATGTAATAACCGTCAGCAAGCTTTATCGGGTACTGTTTGTCTTTTATTGTTATCAAGCCGCTTTTGACTTCATACACTGTGTAGGTTTTACCGTCTGCACAGCTTATTGCTTTTGTTGGGACGCCGTTTTCAAATTCGACAGGTATTGCATACAAGCCTGTTTTACCGCCTGCACCGCCGCCACCTGCTGTGATGTTTACGGATTTTCCCTGTGTGCTGTACACCCGGAACGCTTGTGAAGCTGAAAGTTCACCGTTCGGGCGTGGCATTGCGCCCACACGGACAGGTTCGGCTATGGAATTTTGACGATTGTTTGTTGTTAATGTGCCTGATTTATCATCGCTCCGAGCTTCGTATCTTCTATCGTAACTTCCGTCACAATTGGCTTTTCTGCCGTTAAGCTGTTCCTGAACGCAAACAGGTTCGGCTACCATCGAATCCTTTTGAACGGTTGAAATGCAGTTGCTTTTGCCGTCGGTTCTCGCTTCAAAGTATTGCTCTGTACCACCGTTGCATTTGGAAGAACGACTTCCGCTTTCGGTATATCTTCCTCTTTGTGCAATGCCGACGGGTTCGCTTATATAATTATTGTTTTGCCAACTGCCATTTGCGGTCAGCGTGGGCGATTTGTCATATTTAATTCCGCCGTCATTGAAACCGTGCGGAACTTGGTAAATCACAGGTTCATACGACATATTGCCTTGACTTTTATCAAAATACTCTCGGGTTGTTGTTCTTCCTGCGCTTCCGATAACAGCACGCCCTTTTTCTCTGTCGGTAATGCCGTCAAGGATATCTTTAAGCAATATGCCTTTATCCTGCGGCTGATCTACCGGGACTTTGCGATATGTGCCGTCAGCGGTACGTTTTCCAACCCAGTACAAACGCTGTCTGTTCTGTGCTGATACAAGAGCGGAATTGATACAGACAGGCTCGAAGCCAAACGTCTGAGTGATGCTTTTTCGTATAGCATCACTCATTGATTTATTGTTTTCATAGATAAAGAATCGGGGGGCGGCTTCATTTACTGCTCGGACGTACTGGCTGAACAGCTCCCAACCTATTCCCGAAGCTTCTGTTTCACGGTTGTTCTTTTGGGCGATGCTCCAATAAGTACAGGGACTTCCGCCGACTATGAGGTCAACGCCTTTATACTGTGTGAAGTCAGCCTGAAACACATTGCCGTGTTCGCTTATCTGCGGAAAGTTGTGTTTTGCGGTCTGAATGGCGTACTTGTCTATCTCGTAGGCATCGTAGCTTTCAACTGAAATTCCCGCTTTCTGCAAAGCCAACATTCCGCAAGCCATTCCGTCAAACAGGCTCAATACTTTCACCTTTACGCTCCTTTCGCTTTTCCGCCCATTGTTCGTAATGTTCCTTTTTGGTTATCGTGATCTCCGTTCTCGGGTTCTGCTTGTCATAAAGCACGGCACTTCCGTCCGTGCTTGCGACTATATCCCTGCAATCGTCCTCAATTACTTTATATTTGACAAGTAAGTCCTGTATGGACTGGAGATGTCCTGCGAGGTCTGACTGACGGCGGCTATCGCAGTAAAAGATGCATTTGAGGTTTATGGGGCAAGTGATCGTGCCGCCGATGTCCTTTCTTACGGCGTTGAGGTATCTTGCGATATTTGTTTCGTACTGTTCGTAAGGCTTGCTCGGGAGAAGCCTTGTTATGCTGCCTTTATTGCAGGTGGGGCAACGCTTTCCGTATGTAACGATTCGACTATGATTTTTCTTTGTCACAGGGGCAAGCGGAACGGTGAATTCTGCAACAAGTCCGTCAGCATCGTTTGTAGCGGTCATAATCGGCTCTCTGATGGCTTCTGCGACTTTAAGAGTATTACTTGCAGGCGGAAGCTTCCGTGCGTTCTGTGGGTGTTTCCTTGCGTATTCTGCATACTGTTCTTCTGTCCAGCTCATTTTGCCGCCCTCTCAATTTCATCAATAACGGCATAGAACTCCGATTTGCCGATTTCACGCCAACCTGCGGGCATCGGATCATCTTTTTTAAGTTCCTCGCTATCCAATGTGCCGTAGACAACGCCCTTATAGTCGAACAGCCGACCTTTCAGTTCGTGATAACAAGTATCAATTTCAAAGCCAATGGAAGGACAGCGAACTGCGGTTATGCCAAGTTTTTTATATTCCTTTGCGATCGGCGAATTCTTTTTGAAGATGTAAACGGGTCCGTTCTTGCTTCCACAGTAGAGAGTGGTATTTTTCAGCTGATTTTTGAACTTTTCGTGTTCTTCGCACGACATTGTGATGCCTAAAGTGTCAGAATAGATGATATATGATGTATGTGCCATAGTTTCTTTGATATTATCAAGGATAAATTTCTTGACAGCCTCCGTATTCTTGCTGTTAAGGTCCTTATAATCCATATACTTCTTATGCAGTTTTGCATTTTCTTCAATGATGAAACATCTTTCCATTATTTTTCTCTCCTTATTCGATTTTAATGCCAATGACCATTTTGGCAAACTTGTTACTTATCTTCGCTATCTCATCGGGGGGCAGCAAAACATCTGAACTGTAAGCATTGACAGCCGCTTTTATATTCTCACCGAGCTTTTCAAGGGATTGTCTCTGCTTTTTTCGCATTCGATGATGTAGTCGATATTGGCTTTATGCGCCGCCTGTGTTTCCTTATCTGCGATTTCAAGCTGCTTCTTCAGATGCTCGATACTGCTTTCCTGCTGTTCGATAAAGCTGATAATCTCGGAGTTAAGCTTGTTTATGCAGCCGTCAGGCTTTTTATCAGACAACGGACAACCAACGCAGAAGTTCGCTGTACAGCATTCGAGAGCTTTTATTATTTCATCTTTAGTCAAGTGGTTCACCGTCCTTTCTTCATAATCAAAACTTCCCCTGCCGCTTAAAAAAGCATTATATCGGGAACTCTTTCCAAAAGCTCGTTATATGTCGTTTTTCTTCACACTCCTTTTTAACCATTTTCCACGGCAACAGCTTATATCCTCAAACCTTGGAAGAATTATCTTTCCCGATATCTGACAATACAGTACGCCGTTCACTCTTTCGGATTTTTTGCAATTTCGGCAGGATAAGGATTTGCTTCTTTCCTTTGCCTTTGCTTTTTCAAGTGGGGTCATTCCTTGTCACTTCTTTCTGCAAGAGCCTTTTCCGCTTCTTCACGGGTCAAAAATATCCTGTTGCCGATTTCATCAAAAGTAAAGCTCAACATATTGTCATTCTTTTCATAGATAACATTCACATAGTTTTTGCTGCCGTTTATGCCTATATAAACAACCTTTGCTTTATATGGTTTGTCTTTATCCCTTAAATACCAACCTTGCCACGAAACATTAGTGTAAACCGTATCTCCAACCTTAACGGGCGGTACGATTATTCCGTTTTCAAGCAGATAATCAGCCATTTCGGGTATGGTCTGCTCTTTCGGCATATCTGAGATCAGATTCATTAATCTTTCACGTTCGTCCAAATC
Source organism: uncultured Ruminococcus sp. (assembly GCA_900550695.1). Lineage (GTDB taxonomy): Bacteria > Bacillota > Clostridia > Oscillospirales > Ruminococcaceae > UMGS363. The sequence goes on along the minus strand of URTF01000013.1, from coordinate 24,212 downwards.
TCAAACCTCCTTCCGTTTAAGCTCGGTCACAAACCGAGCAATTTTTTTGTGCTTTCAAAATCGTCTATGCAATGCCGTTTTCGACGGTCGCTGCCTTTGACCTCTATCGGGTGGCAACAGTCTAATAAACGGCTGAATATTCGCCTGTTCGTTTCATCTGTTGGATTTTTGATGTCTTCCGCTGTAAGGTTCGTTGTTACTATCATCGGAAGTCCCGATTCGCAACGAGCGTTAATTACGTTATAGACGATTTCCTGCATATACTCCGTCTTGCGTTCGGCGGCGAGATCGTCAAGAACAAGCAACGGGTATCGCTGAAAGCTGTCATAATACGCCTGTCTGTCCGAATTCATTCCCTGAACGGTGTTTGCTATCCGAGGGAAGCTTGACATAAGGACGGGTATTGCTCTATCAATGACGGAGTTTGCGATGCAGGCGGCTATGAAGCTTTTGCCTGTTCCGACATTCCCGAAAAGAAGAAGTCCTTTTCCTCTTTTTCTGAATTCGTCGAAATTTTCGGCGTATTTTTTTGCGACATTTGAAATCGCAGTGTTTATTCCGTCATCGTTGGCAAACGTCCAGTTCTGCATATTTGGGTTCGGAAAAGCTTCCTGACGCAGAATCTGAACGAGCCTGCCACGCTCCACAGCTTCATTTTGTCGCTTTTCATTTTCGATACGCTCTATCACACATTGGCAAGCACACGGCATTATGCGTTCTTTCCCGAGGAATATCACACGGGACTGTCGCTTTCCGCTGCATTTTGAACAGTAAAGAAGTCCGTCACTGCCAAGATATGTATCTTCCGTGTTTGTCGGTATCTTATCGGCAATATGATCGACAACGGACATTATGCTTTCGTTTTCGCTCATTTATCACCTCATATTTAAAATAAATCGTCAAGGTCACTTTTTGCGTAAGGGTCAATAGCAATTCCGCAGCCGCCCGGAACGTAATACTTGCCATTGCGTAATTCGTATTCCTTGCCGTTGATCGTTACAAGCTGTGTACTGTTGGTAAACTGCTTGGCAGGTGAAAAATCATAATCATCTTTCCAAGCTCGGCTGTTGAACCAAGACGATCCGTGCTTGATATACTGCGTATCGGTGTGCTTGGCTTCGATCTGCCTTATATAGTTTTCGATGCCCTGTTTGACCTGTTCAAAAGTGGTCGGGTCCTTTTTGTCACTCCGAGCTTTCTTATATGCTCTTAAGGCGGCTTCTTTCCCGACCTTTCGAGGGTACATTTTCCACAGGGTTTCAAATTCAACGGATATATTATCTATTTCTTTTTCTTCTTTATTCTTCTTATCATTCTTATCTTTCTTATTATGTTGCCCTTTGCTTGCCCCTTGTGTGCCCGTCATGCGTCCGTTGCTTGCCTCTGCTTGTGCCCCTGCTTGGTATAAATCGTAATTATTTATCGTAAATACGCTAAATTTCGGATATACAGTCTGTGCCACTTCTTGTGTCTTTTTTAAGTGTTTTAAAGCTGTTCGCACTTCCTTTTCCGTCAGTCCTGTATCTGCTGATAATCTGCGTATAGATGAAACACACTCACCACGTCTGACGATGATATTTTCAAATTTACTATCCTCAATATTTGCTATGAGGAGCAGGTGTTCAAACAAATGCTTTGTTAACGGCTTTTTGTACCAACACCAGTCAATGATTTTACGGTGTAATTTTATATACCCGTTTTCAAGTGCCATCGCTACACCGCCTTAAAACTTCACAGGAATAGGTTTTATCTCACAAGTATTATTTTTTTCGCAAGCATCGATACTCTCACCTTTAAGAAATTTTTCAATTACCTGCTCATTAATAAGAAATTTCTTTCCTATCCTGACAGCAGGCAAAGAGCCGCTGTTGACCCACTTGCGCACCGCATATTGCGATATACCGTATGTTTCGGCGGTTTCCGCTATGGTAAGCATTTTAACATTAATCATTTTTGACCTCCTTGGTTTTATTGTTTGTCTGCATAAGTCGAGCTTTTATTTCGGGGTATCTCATACCGATTTCAATGCAGATGCATATTTTATCCTTAATACATTTTAACTGTTCATACTCATCTGACGTGAGATAGTCTATAGCTTTAGCCTTTTTATCTGCTCCACGCTGTTTCTTTAATTTGGCTGCCGAACACCCGAATAAAACTATATACGCCAAAGAATTATAATTCTGATAATCGTGTGCCGATCTTTCATTCTCCGGTATGAGCTTTATAGCTTCGGCAAGGTTCTTATGTGTGCTTTTAAGCATTTCACGGTTAGTCCTGCGATTGAAAAGCTCTTTTTTCATTGCATAAAAATCCTTTACAAGAGCCTTTTTAAACCTGCGTACAGGGTCGGTATTTTTCATATATGATATAAGAAGGGTTGCCTGTTGCTCATTAAGATGATATACGATTTCCGGCCTTCCGACTTTCTCTAATTTTCGCATTTCAAATGCGGAAACTGTTCCAAATTCCTGATCGTCGGTTTATATCTTTTCCCAGTTCTGCACAGCGAAACCTCTCATTCCGCCCGCAGGTTCATAATCGGGATATATTCGCTTGTACTGCGTTTCGGCTTCTTCAAAAGGAATATCCTTGAAAAAGCCCTTGTGCTTCATATAAAGCAAGCCTATCACAGCAGAACGGCTGTGTCCCTGATTACAGCACACAAGCACCTGCCTGTCGAGATTTTCAAGGGCATTTTCAATAAAGTCCAACGCTCTTGAAATGATGATAGGCGAGATCCACTCGGGGTTCTCCACATCAACAAGATTGCATATCAAGCAGCGTTCACGCTCTGCAAAAAGATACTCGGGGTGATCTTTGCCGCAGGAACGTCCGCTGTAACCGACAGCCTTTCTGTGCATCGGCTCTTTTGCGGCAATAACACAGTAAAAATCATTGTTGTTTTTTATCTCTTCATAGTCGTTCAATGTCCCTACAAACAAATTCGGTATTATTTCAGTCATAATTCAAGCTCCTTTATCGTCTTGACAACCTGATATTCAGCAGGCTTGCCTGTCTTCTTGCATTTATTAATATAAGGGCAGAAAACGATTTTGTCAAGGACTTTTTCTCTGTAACAGCACTTTTCACAATAAATACGCTGCTTTTCTGTTATTTCTTTCAGCATAAGTTCACCTTTTCATCAAATACTGCTCGCATAGTCACAATTTCAACACATTTGCTGCGTATAATGTCATTAATTTACATACACGAAGGAGGTGAGAAATATATGTACGGACTTGACAGCATAGACTGGACAAAATGTATTTTCGACGGTATGGCCGCTGTATATGAGCCTTTAATTCCGTATATCGTTGGCATAATAGCAAGTGCCGTTGTTTGGGGAATGCTTAAATGGTTCTTACACAGAGTACACGACTTCTTCTGTTTTGAAATGTCTGCAAGAGAACAGCGTAAGACACACAAAAGAATCGATGATACCGTCGACTTCTTTTCTGCTGCTGCCGATTTCATTTCAAACCTGAGATCGGACAATAAGAATAATAAGTAAATGAAACAGCCGTCCTTTGCTCCAAAGCAGCAGAGCAGGAACGGCTGTTTTCATCGTTTGAAGAAAGGTCAGCGGCAGCTTCGGCATTTGCAGCCGAACTCGAAGTTAAGGAGCCTTAAACCTTCGGCACAACCTATGTGACCGTCAAAAATAATACGCAGGCGGGTACTCCTGCGTAAGCCTGTTTTTGGAAGCATCGGCTAAGTGCTTTCCTTAACTTGTGTCTGCATGACAAGAGACCCGTTTATATTAGCGGAGGGCAGACGTTAAGGGGTGGAGCTGTCGCAGAGTTCACGCACTCATTGACAGCAGAAACGGCGGAATGGGGGAACCGCCGTTATGAGGATTAGAGGAAGTTTAAAAACGCTCGAATGTCAACTTTGACTCGCCCAGATCGGAGAAATATGTCTTTTCATATCTCTCTGTATATATATTACCACATCCCAGATGAACTGACAAGGAAACAAAAGGGAAATAAAAGTGCAATAAAAGTGAAATAAGCCTGTTTTGACCCTCAAAATGATATAAAATGAGCATAAAAACAGAAAAGGAGATTTCACTATGCCTTATCCCAAGCAAAAAAAGACTTATGCCGAACCACCAACGCAAATTATCGTTACATTCAAAAAATCCACCGTTGAAAAAATCCGCAAAATCGCCCTCGCAAGCAACAAAAGCGTACACGACACGATTCTCTTCATCGTCAACACAGCCATAAAATACAACTACACCGAAGATTTTCGCTACATTCCTTGCAAACCCCAATCTCCCGAGCAGATCATTTTCATCAACGGCAAGAAAAAGAAAGAGCCAAGCTATCAAATTCACGTTCTTGTCTGCGCCGCACTCAACCGCAAAATAACCAAGATTATGGAACTCAATTCCTATGACGGCAAATCAACCGTCATTCGATCCCTTGTCGAAACTGCATTCATCTATGATTATGACAAGAACCTTTTCTTCCACAAGCCACAGAAACTTTCAACCTCATCTCCAAATTACAACCCTTGTTCAAATGATATAATTATGCTTGATATTATATAAAAGAAAATTTATCTCCAAAAAAAGAAAAAGAAGGTCGCTTATATAAATTATTGAAAATTTTTGCGAGGCAACTCTACGGCGCATTTCAGACCACCCCCGCCCGAATCTTTCCCGAAGAAAAAAGAGAGGTCAAAGGCTTGATCTGTCCGCAGAGCAAAGACAAAAGTAAAAGAAAAAGAAAAAAGAATCAAACAAGAGATATTTATACAATTATGTTGCATTGAATGTAACACAATATATCTTGTGTTACATTAGACTTCATTGCTACAATCTTCAGCGTAGCATCTTCGGGCGGTACTGCTCTTGCTCTTACCTTTTATTTTTGTGGCGTGCTTTTAACAAGACCAAATCAGTATAATATATATTATCTCTTGTAACAATACTATATTTGTATAGTTGGCAAGCTCTCCCAAGCCTGCAACCGAAACCCTAATAATAAAACTAAATTAAGAATAAAACATAATAATAATTATTATTAAGATATATTAAGATTAAAAAGATAAAGAGAATTAATATACAAGATAAAGTATTATTAATATATATATATATATTATATATCAATAAAGAAAAGAAATAAGATTAAGTATAATTATATATAAAACTAAATTCAGATAATAATACAACGGTGAAGTTTATGCGATCAGCTCCAAGGTGACGAGAGTTAGGCGGTGAAGTCTGACGAGCTTTGACAGATCAGGAGCGGAACGGTACAGAGTTTGAAGACGGATAAAGAAAAATAAATTGATATAATTATATTATTATATATTATTACATAAATCAAATTATATTTAAAAGATATTACAGGAAGTGCGGAATTTGCAAAGATGATTGCTTTGCATCTCTTCGGGGGGGGACTGTTGAAGAGCGAAACAGGAGGAAATAAAAACAGCTCCGAGAGGTGGGATCGGTCGGAGCGGGTGAACAGATTGAAGCTATTGGGGGTATATATAATTATATACATCAAGATATATTATAATATTATTTATTATTAATTATATTATATATATTAAGATATATATCAGAGGTCAGGCGGTCAGCCTTCGGGCGGTTGCTTCCGAGGGCATCAGATCAGCGGACAAGCTCCCGAGATGAGCGGTGCGGAGCTGTGCAAAATCACAGGTAATAATATATCAATATGTACAAAACAATACCACTTTATTTATGCAAATAGTAGAATGATATATTTTATAAAATTCCTCTAAACCACAATATATAGTGCTTTATCTTGATATTCATTGCATCTAACCACAATATATAGATGTAATAATATGGATATTTTGACAATGTAACATAAATGTGCTATAATTATAACAATGAAAGAGGGATAACCTCAGAAATAAAAAAGGCCCTGAACCGTGGCAAGTTTGGCGACTAACACGGAACAGGGCGACTACAAACAACAACTTTTGCAAGCGGACTTGAAAAGCGGTTTGTGTATTTAATATACCACAAATTTAACCGCTTGTCAAGAGTAAAATTTTGAAAGGCGGTTATTTTTATGACTAAAACAGCAATGATCAGCGTATATCTCAACACTTGGGGCAACTACAACGAGAACGGAGCAGACGGCGGTTTTTGGGTTGATCTCCCTTGCAACCTCAGCGAAACCCTCAAACAGCTCGCAGAATCCACAGGCGAACGCCTCGAAGATATGGAAGTGTTTGTTAATGATTATGATACCGACTTTAACGGCGTTGAAATCTCCGAAGATTCCAACCTTTCCGAGCTGAACGAGCTTGCGGAGCAGCTCGCAGAACTCGACGAATCCGACATTGAAAAGCTTGGCGCAATCCTCGAAGCAGACGGCGGAACGCTTGAAAATGCCCTTGAAAATCTCGACAACTACACATATTACAGCGGAATGACTTTATTAGACGTTGCCTATGAGCTTGTCGAAGAGTGCTACAGCAACCTCCCCGAAATTGCTTTACGCTATTTTGATTATGAAGCCTATGCCCGTGACCTTGGTTTTGACGGCTACACGGAAACATCAAACGGCGTTGTTTGCAGGTAATTAAATTTAAAGCCGTTCGGGCGGCTCTAAACAGTCCATTAAGCCCGAAGCGTTCCGCCCTGACTGGGGCGGAGGTTGGAAAAACCAAATAACACAATGGAGGATTTTAAAAATGAAAAACACAATTAAAAAAATCATCGCTACAGTAGCAGCACTCGCAACCATTCCAAGTTTTACAGTAAACGCCCTTTACAACTATGACGAGGGCGAAACACTCCCAATCATAGAGGGAAGCGAAATAGCCGAATTTTTCGGCGATGAAACGCCCGAGAGCTTCAGCAACTTTTATCTCGCTACCGGCGGCGAAATGCACAGCCTTGAAAACATCGTTGCAGTAGGTCAGCTTTGGCAGATTGAAAACGGCGGATATTATTCAGAAAGCGGTAAAGTTTGGGTTCTTTTTGATGACCACGGCACTTTCGATTTTGAAGACGATGAAATAATACAGATCTTCGAAACTCCCACAGACGATAGCGAAGAACTTGCAATATATGAAGAGATTTACAACAATTTTCTTCAGATGCTTTAATTTAACAATAGTTTTCTTGAACGTTTTCTATTCAAAAAAGCGTTACACCAAGCCGCAACACGGCAATTCTTTTTTACCAAAATTGACAAAATCGACCTTGAAAGGGTGGGTAAAATGGCAAAGCGTAAAAAATTGACTGAAAAGGAATGGAAAAGACAGCTTGAAGAAAAAGCGACTTTTGAAGCTTCCGAAAAAGAAGCAAGGGAGGCGGCTATCTATTCCGCTCTCCGTTCTGCGCAGATCGGCACAAAAATCGTCGAAAAATCTACGCCCGATTTCCCCGAAATTATCATCAAGATCGAACGCAACGACTGCGCCGATGATTATGATTTTGAGTTTGAGTGTTGGACGGACTGCGGCAATCATTATGACATTAACGATTTTTTTGAAGATTTTCGGACGGGCGCATCTGCTGTTGTGGCTTTTGTTCCCGAGCAGGAAGAGGAGCAGGACAGCGACCAATTAACTTTTGACGATTTGGCGGCTATGACCTCGGCGAACGAAACCGCCGAACCCTCGACCGTTTCCCCGAATGCGGCGAAATCCGCCACGATCGGCGGCAAGGTGGGCGCATCGCCTGACCTTGGAACCGCCTGCACGATGTCTGCACCCGTCCGACCTGCCTTGATCCGCTCAAAAACTGCACGGTGGTGGGGAGTTCCGCCAAACGGCTTTGAAAAACTGCACCGTGGCGTGGTGGTGGCTGCGTGGTGGCGTGGTTGTGTGAAAAACTGCACGGGGCGTGGCGTGGGGCGGCACGGAGCTGCCCGAGCTGCGCCGACATAGCATATCAAGTTAAAAAAATCCGCCGAACTGCCCTGCGTGGCGGCTGACGGCGGGAAAATTGAAAAAAGGAGTGTACTTATGAACCTTGTATATCGAATCACGGATGAAAAGGACATTCAGAAGATGAAAAATGCCCTTCTTCGTCAGAGCTATCGCAACTATATGATCTTCGAGCTTGGAATCCACATCGGAAGAAGAATTTCCGACATTCTGAAAATGAAAGTTGGGGATATCAGAGGAAAAAAGCACATCGCCATTGACGAAGACAAGACAGGCAAAGTCATTCCGCTTGTCGTGAATGATGTTGTTTATAATGAGGTAATGGAATATTGTTGTAATATGGACGATGATGAATATCTCTTTCCGTCCAAAAAGCGCAATGACAAGGACGAACCCGACTGCAAAGGGCATACACCCGTAGGCAGGATTCAAGTTTGGAACGACATCAAAGCCGCTGCCGAGGAATGTGGACTGGGTGAACTCGGAACGCACTCGATCAGAAAAACGTTCGGCTACCACTTTTACAAGCAAACGGGCGATATCGCAATGCTTCAAAAGATATTCGGGCATCGTTCACCGATGGACACGCTCCGCTACATCGGCATTTTGCAGGACGAAATTGACGAAAAGCTTAAAGGATTTAGCCTTGCAGGATAATATATTATAGCTCTATGTCTTAAAGACGCTATCGCAGTTGCAGCATATTCGACAATTGAACTGCAACATATTCGGCATTTGTAGCATATTCGGCGTTTGAGTGTAGCATATTCGGCGTTCAGCCGCAACATATTCGAGATTTGAAAAGAGGAAAATAAAAATGGCAGGATATTATAATTATTCAATGAGCAACAATGCTATTAGCGCCTACGCTAACGGCGAAAAGCCGTTGAGCAAATGGACAAAATCTGAAATAATAGAAACTCTCGTTTTCGAGGGTGTCAGCTCCGAAAAGATTGATCTTATAAAAAAGCTTTCCGCAAAAGCTGTCAAGTTCCATTGTCTTCGCCGTTCATCTTGGCATCATACCTCATCGCACTACAACAAAACGGATTTTTACGAAGTTTTCCCGGATTTTGTTGAGAGCGAGAGCGTTGAAATAATAAAGGGTTGGCTTGCTTCAGATCAGAAAGAGAAAGAAAGCTTGAAATCGAAGCCTATTCCGCAGCCAAAGAAAGCAAAAGCTGTATATCTCGAATGGGGCGGCACTCGGAAGCACCCAAAAGCCAAAGAGATCACCGCAATCGGCGAAATCACCGCAGACGGAAAATGGTTCATCGAGGACGGCTGCTGCAACAAGCATTCAACATCAGCAAGAGGTTTTAAAGTTTTGGAAATCCTTTCTTGAACTCTGTTTTTTGCAGATAGATAATTCTTTCGTCTATTTTTGACTTCACTGTATCGGATAAGCCGTTGAAAAGTGGCTTAATTCCGAAATTATTCATCATCAACAAAGCGGCGAATGCGTGTGCATCTATTTCCGCAATTTGTAAATTATAGTCTTCCAAAGAATCCTTGGAGTTCTGTTTATAGTTTGCAAAATAAAATTTTTCGTTTGTTTTAAGCTGCCAAATATGTCTAATTTCGTGCGCAACAGCAAAAAGGATATCGGGATTTAATGATTCAAAATTCCGCAAAAAGATTGTTTTTCGAGCTGAATCATAATAAGCTTTCATTGATGCTGTCGGGAAATTTGATTCGTCGTACGAAATAATTGGCGGTTTAATATGTAAAACTTTACATGTATATTCAATAAAATTGTTAATCATCGTATCTTCCGCTTTGATCTTTTTTAATATTTATAATTATAACAACGCTTGAATTGAATGTCAAGCAATATAGTCATATGCGCTTGATTTTGCGTAACACATTCAAGGTTCGATGATATCCAAGCTGACCTAACGGCAAAACGGGGAGAAAGGAAACACAATGAGTGATTATGTAACAATTACAGTTGAAGTCACATTTGAAACCGACAGCGAGGCATATAAAAAGGCTGTTGAGATGTCAAACAAGTTCAAAAGTTGTGGACTTTCTATGTTTCAATCTCCCGAAGAGGTTTTGAAAAACTGTTTGACACTCGGCTGCACTCAGCGCATTTTGAATAATGAGGATTACCTGTCAGCAGAAGCGGAGAAACTCAAAGCAAAACAAAGCGGTTAATTCGTCATTCGATATAGCACAGGGCAGGATATTTATCTGCCATATATCGAGGAACAAAAAGAGCAGTAGCTTTAAGCTACTGCTCTTTTGTGCTTTAAAATTAAAAACTGGAAGTGAAATAATTTTGCAACAAGTTTGCAGAATGACAATTTAGTCAAAAATAAAATCAACTTTGAAAATGACACAAGTATGACACAAATTGCTTATTTATAGCTATAAAGCGTGTTTTACAATTCTCAAAGAGATAATTACAGCCATTATGGCTTATATCACAAAAATCCCGAAAACAATACGTTTTCGGGATTTTTCGTTTGTCTGCAGTATTTGCGAAAAAAACTTATGAGAAATAAATGACACACCGAATTCGTTCCGCTATAATACTAATACTAATTCTCGATCAACCTATAGACAAACTCTCGGTTATAATAAGTTCATTCAGCGTCAAGCTCCCTTGTCAGGCGACAGCTTGTCTGCGGTCGCTCTCCAAGGTCAACGCAGTGACCTAACTGAACTTATTCTATCTGTCGATTTTGTCTATAGAACGATAGAGAATTAGTATAAGAGACCGATGCTTTCGCCGAGGAATAAGATCAGTAGTTTTTGTTTAAACGTTTTAGACAAAAAAACATATTCTTCGGCAAAGCTTATAGGCATTTTACCGAGAGTATAAGAAAACGTTTGCGTTTATTAACAATTTAGTCAAAATGGCAAAAAACAATCACAATTTTAGTGATAAAAAGAAAAAGTACACAAATTCACATTTTTAGTGCAAAAATATTGCAAAATCTATTGACAAAAATAGACCTGCGATATATAATAATAACAGTAAGAGAACACTAAATAAAATGTGTGAAACTTATCAGGAGGAGATCCCAATGGACAGTAATAAAAACTGCGGTAAGTCCTCCGCAAAAAGCTTAAAGGGCTTTACACTTGTTGAAATGCTGATCGTTATTGCGATCATTTCAATACTTGCAGGAATGTTCTCGATCATTACAAGCGGACTTGTTCGTGACTCGCGACTTGAAACGGCAAGAACAACTGCGCAGTCTGTTTATACAGGAATTCAGAACGCTCTCGTTCAGATGGAGATCAAACAGGATGACGAGATCATTGACCCGACCAAATACGGTGCGGGCGGAACGTTTTCAAAGTATGTTACATTGAACTTTGTAATGGATAACGGAGCAATAACAAGTTCCCATAACTTTGTTATTTCTGATGGAACAACAATAGCGACTTTGACATACGATTATCCGAACGATACTCCTGCTGCAACAGATATGGAGAAAAAATTCCGTAAGCTTGCAAAATATATAACCGATAATCTTTCAATGGATTTCACGGGATATGTCTATGCGGCTATTGATATGGAAGACTGGATGGTCGACAGCGTTGTTTACGTTGAAGATTATGAAAAGGTTGAAAATTCCGCAAACGGAATAATTGATTTTATCCCGTATTTCAAAACCAAAAGCTCAATCGCAGCTGCATCAAACGGAAGGATCCCATTCTGCGATAATATCAGTCAGCAGAAAAAGATCTATGCCGGCAAGGAACTTACTATACTCGGTGCGCGCGGCACGGCAGTAGGATATTATCCGTTCCTCGATGATCTGACGGGAACAACGGTATCTTACACATAATACAGTATAAAACCGCATGGTTCGGTTTTAATAAAAACATTTTAAATATTGAAAAGGAGGAATTTCCACATGAGAAATTCAAAGACAAAGGGCTTTACCCTTATCGAACTCATCGTAGTTATCGCAATCATCGGTATTCTTGCTGCTATCCTCGTACCTTCTATGCTCGGTTACGTTAGAAACGCAAGAATCTCTTCCGCTAACTCCGGTGCAAAGCAGATCCACACAGCTGCATCTTCCGCTATCACACAGCTCGGTATCGCTAACTGGTCTTGGACCGGTTCAACAATTCCTGATGAGGCTTACTTCACAATCGAAGTTATTGATGCTAACGGTTCTGTTTCCGGTATGACTAACGACGTTATCGATGTTACTTGGAACGGCGTTACAGGTCCTGACGATGCAGACGTTGACCTCGCAGCTTACCTCGGAACAGAATTCAGAGGTTATGCAAGAGCATTCTTCAAGCCAGGTACATACTCTGTATCCGTTGCTGCATACTCCACAACAAGCCAGGGCTGGACACAGTTCGAGACTTATACACAGGATATCGCTGGTGTAACAGGTATCACAGAAGGTACACAGAAGACTGACGCAAAGAACGGTCAGATCTACGGTATCTACCCAGCTCCATCCCTTTCTACCTGATAATTAAAAATCAGATAAATAAACAGCGGGAGATCATTCTTCCGCTGTTTTTTTAATATGGAGAGATTTATGAAGAAAAAAGTAATTTATTCTGTTGTTATAACTGTAGTGTGTTTGCTGGCGTTAGGTGTGCTGCTTATGCTGATACCTATTGAGCAAAAGCGCAAAATGATCGAAAAATACGGACAGCTTGCGATAGATGCGGAAACGGACGAAAAATCGGCATATATCCTTGAACATTATGATGAATACCCCCAAATGCTGATGGATCATTATTATAAAGGTGAAGAGCTGCGTGACTTTGTTTATGATTATATTGAACACGGACATGACTATGAAACAATGTCCTTTACCGACGAAGAGCTGCACAGCGGAACGATACCGAATTTTTATATGGACGACTACCGTTGGTGCTATGAAACGATCGGCGGCAGATATATCTACTCAGGCGGCTGTGCGGTCGTAAGTATTTCAATGGTTTATGTTGGCTTGACGGAGGACGGATATTATGATCCCGTCAGAGTTTCAAGAGTTGCTGAACAGCTCGATGCGAGCGGATATATGGGCGGCGTAAGGAACAGTGAGATCGGAAATATCTGTGCCGCTATCGGTTTAAGGTATACCGGCTATAATTTTGACCCCGATGAAGACGGCAGCGGAAAGCCTGATGAAATGCAGATGAAGGAGATCCTCGACAAGGGACATCCGCTTATTATGAATGTGAAAGGCGACACATTCGGAAGTCACGCATTCGTTATCCGTGGATATGATGAAACGGGATTCATCATCAATGACCCTGCAAGTCCCGAAAAGAGCGCAAGAACATGGACTTTTGATGAGCTTGCTCCCGAGATCTTAAGATACTGGGAAGTATGGAAAGAATAAAGGTTACAAAAGGATTACAAAATAGATATTGCATTGACAAAATATGAAAAATATTATATTATAAAAGTATAATAATTGCAATTTGTTACATACAATTTTTTCAATTTTGAAAGGGGGACACCGCAATGCGGGGGAAAGCAAGGGGATTTACACTTATCGAACTTATTGTGGTAATTGCAATAATCGGAATTCTGGCGGCAATTCTTGTTCCGTCAATGCTCGGATATGTAAAAAAATCAAAGATCTCACAGTATAATTCCAATTCCAAGACAGTCTACTCAGGTGCGCAGCTTGCAATAACCGATGCGTATAACACAGGAGTAAACTTTGCTGGCGGCGAAATATTCATCAATAGTGCTGCAGGTGACGGTCAATGTACGGGTCAGACGAGTGGTGATATCTGCGATATCACAAACTATGTCGGTGAAGAGTTCAAAGGTTATTTCGGTTTCGTTATGGACTCGGCAGGAACTGGCGCATCCTACGCATTATGGAGCGATCATCCGATAACGGCGGCTGATTTCACGGGAATGTACACTTATAATGATGTAAATGACCGATTTGCTACAGGCGCTGTGCCGCTTGGCTGTCACCCCCTCAAAACCGGCAATTGACAAGGCAAAATAGATCAAACGATACCTCGGAAGAAAATTCCGAGATATCAGCCTGTTGAAAAAGTATATCGCATTTATGCAGATTGACGAAATAATTTTATGACTTGACCGTTAAAACAAAAACTACCATTCATATCCCGTCGTCAATAAACGCTCGTCGCTTTGCTCCTAACGTTTATTTGCCGAGGATAGTTATTCCGAACATAAAGAATAAGCGCAATTCACATTTTATAGGTTTACAGACTGATTTATCACGTTCTGTTTTACTTTTTTGATGTGAATTGCGCTTTTTAACTTATAGATATTTCACTATTGCAGCAATATTTGGCACTGTTAGTTTAAGGAGTTTCGCTTCTGCGGAAGCGACAAGGGACGCTGTCCCCTTGACCCCTGCCACCCTTTAAAAAGCGTGGACGTAAACTTTAATTTTGTGCAACTTTTTTCAATAATATACTTTTTCAACAGCCTGACCTCGGAAGAAAATTCCGAGGTATTTTTTTATCCCCCGATGAATAAAATTAAAGGAAAAATAATACTTCAAGGAGGATAAAAATGGACAGCAAAGAACAGATCGAAGCAATGGCACGGAAATATAAGGAAGAAATGCTGCGTATGTATAAAAACAATATTCGAAGCAGCAAGGCAAATGTCGGAAAGGCTGAAAGTATCTCGCCGCCGCAGGCTGCACAGCCGAAAATCCCCTCGCAGTCTGTACAGGCAAAAGATCCTGCAGAAAATGTTCGGACGGTTCAGCCGCCGCATATCGAAAAGCAAGTCGAGAGCGTGAACCCAATAAAACTGACGCAGCATACGTTGGAAATTCAGCCGAAAAATGAACAGCCAAGGGAGTATACCGAAAATGTTGTGCAGGAAAAGCCTAAATTCCCGCCTCCGGAGGAACTGATGAATGATGAAAGTGAAAATTTTGCGGAAACAGAGGAGACAGGTGCGGCAAAACAGTACGATCAGCCGAATTTTCAGGGTAACTATAACTCCGAGGAGTTCTCCGACCTTTCCGACCCTCTTGAACCGAGATACAGCGGAGATGAGGACGAAACGTCCGATGAAGACGGCATCGGCTTCATAAAAGCGGAGGTAACAACGGGCAGCGGTGCTGTTCCAATCGAAAATGCAGTCGTTCTTATCACGAAAAAGGAAAATGGAAAGACCTATCTGCTGAAAATGCTCATCTCGGACGAGAGCGGTTCGACCGAAACGGTGGCTCTCCCTGCGCCGAACGTTTCATTCTCCGAAACGCCCGACCCGACCGAAAAGCCGTTCGCCGATTATTATATAAGCGCTTATGCTGACGGTTTTTACGCTGAAAATGATATGGAAGTTCCCGTTTTTTCGGGCGTGAAGTCGATACAGCCAATTGCGCTTATACCAAGATGCAGCGCTGACGGCAGAGCCATACTTGGTTGAAAGGCGGTGGGACGATGCCTGAACCGTTTATTCCAGAAACCGTTACCGTTCACCTCGGCAGACCGAATGACGCTTCTGCGGAGAATGTGACCGTTAGCTTTCCCGACTATATAAAAAATGTCGCATCGAGCGAGCTTTACCCGACATGGCCCGAAGCCGCCCTCCGTGCGAATATTTATGCGATAATCTCATTCACGCTCAACCGCATTTTTACCGAATGGTATCCCTCGCAGGGTTACAATTTCGACATAACGAACTCGACCCAGTTCGACCAGTCTTTTTTCAGGGACAGAGATATTTACGAGCCGATAGCTCAGATAGTTGACGAAATTTTCAACGAATATATCGTTCGACAGGGGAGAGTTGAGCCGCTTTTTGCGGTCTATTGTGACGGAAGAGATGTCGCCGACTGCGGAGGTCTGACCCAGTGGGGGACAGTTGCCCTCGCACGGGAGGGTCTTGGACCGTATGATATTCTGACACGCTTTTACGGAGATGATATTGACATTGTGACCAATACAGACGTAAGGACGAATGCGCCGTCCTACCCGGGCGAGCCACTAAGTCTTGGCGACGGCGGAAATGATGTTGTGCGGATTCGCCGAGAGCTTAACCGAATCTCGCGGAATTATCCTGCGATACCGAAGATACCGACTGAGGGGACGGTTTATGACAGTGCAACGGAAGAGGCTGTGCGAGCCTTTCAGAAGATCTTCAATCTTCCGCAGACGGGAGTTGTCGATAAGGCGACATGGTATCGGATACACTATATTTATACGAGCGTGAAAAAGCTCTCCCAGCTTGCGTCCGAGGGACTTACTCTCGAAGAAACGGCGGTCGTTTTCCCCGAAAGGCTTTCATTCGGCGATAGCGGAATGGCTGTGCGCTATCTGCAGTATTATCTCGAAGTAGTCGGGGCGTACTATAATAATGTCCTGCCCGTCAAGATAACGGGAACTTTTGACACTGCGACCGAGAATTCCGTCCGCTCATTCCAGCAGGTCTTCGGTCTGCCGCAGACGGGCGTTGTTGACCGTGAAACGTGGAATTTGCTCGAGGACGCTTACCTCGGCATTGTTGAGAACGTTCCCCTCGATGAAAACAGCGAAAATCCCGTGCTTTTCCCAGGAATTATCCTGAACGAGGGTATGACAAATCCTTATATACGGATTTTGCAGGAGTATCTGAACTATCTGCATCGGTTCTATCCGACGATACCCGAAATTCAGCCGACAGGCTTCTATGGTCCTTTGACAAAGCAAGGCGTGACCGAGTTCCAGCGCATCTTCGGACTTCCGCAGAACGGCGCTGTCGGTGCTGATACCTGGAACAAGATCTCCGAGATATACAGCGAGCATCGATTCGGCTATGTAAAGCAGGCAGGGCAGAACCCGGGTTATACTATTTCATAATGTATATTTATCAGATATAATACGGAGGGTAATCAAATGGCAGAAAACAAAGCTTCGGACGTTCGTGAGGCACAGCGCTATCTTCGGACGATATCGAAATACAACCCCAATATCCCTATGATTGTCGCAGACGGAACTTACAGCGATGACACAAGGGACGCAGTTGCGGCATTTCAGCGTGAGAGAGGTCTGCCCGAAACGGGGGAGATCGATCCGAGGACATGGGACGAACTTTATAAGCTTTACAAAGAAGCGGCGCTGTTCTTCGCCGAGCTGGAAAGCATAAATCCCCGTGCGGTCAGCGAAACTCCGCTCACAAAGGGTTCGGCAGGCTATCCCGTCTATATCATTCAGGTGATGCTGAACACTATCTCGCAGTTTTACGATAACCTCAAAGGCGCATCGATAAACGGCATCTACGACAACGAAACCGCCGAGGAGATACGCCGTATACAAGCGATATCGGGTCTGCCCGAAACGGGTGAACTCAATCACGCAACATGGAACGCACTCGCTCGGATATACAACTATCATGCGGCTATCGATGATATAGATAATGATGAAGCGGCTTATACTATGAGTATAAATGCAGTAGGATAATACTTAATGCGTAATTCGTAATGCGTAATTCGTAATTATTTTTGCTCCGCAAATTGTTTGAAATTCGTAGGGGTGGATTCTATATCCGCTTTTTGCAATATTTAATCGTTTTGACATGCGAATAAACAAAGACAGACCTGTTTTCAAGGAAAAAACTTTGAAAACGGGTCTGTTCATTGTTTGTGCAGATTTTATTTTTACTATAAAACAACAGAAAAGTGTATTTATCACGGATAATTGACAAATCACGACTTAAATGGTAAAATAATATTCATGGGCATACCAGAAACGGTAGGCGGTCAATCTTTGCTCCCGGAAAGGGGGCGTTGCGATATGAGTATAACAGAAGTTGTATCTTTAGGAATACTTATATGCAATATCATACAGATAGTGTTGAATTGCTGCAACAATAAAAAGAAGTAACCGCCCCAGCTTCCAACTCGGCGGTTACTTTTTTTAGTTAAACTGAATTTGGGAGCGACCGTCTATCGGTATGCCCTCTTTATATTTATATTATAAGACTTTTGAACACTAATGTCAAGAGTTTTGCCGTAATTTCGTGAGCTGCTAACGGGCGGATATAGAATCCGCCCCTACAGAAATTCGGCTTTTCAACGTAAACCTGAGGAACATAATAATTACGCATTAAGCATTACGAATTACGCATTATTCTTCAAGATGTCCCGGCATCTCGAACCAGAATGTGCTTCCCACGCCTTTTTCGGAGCGAACGCCGAATTCGTAGTTGTGGCGCTGAAGTATCTGCTTTACTATCGAAAGTCCAAGTCCCGTGCCGATGACTTCACGCTTGCTTTTTTCCGTGCGGTAGTAGCGGTCAAAGATGAGCGGTATCAGCTCGGGGTCGATGCCTGCGCCCGTGTCGGTTATCTCGATACGGACAAGCTTTTTCTTCTTGACTATCTGCGTGATATAAACGGTCTTGTCCTCGCCCGTGTAGTTGACGGCGTTGTTGATAAGGTTGTAAATTACCTGCTGTATCTTAACGGCATCGGCTTTTACGATGAAATTCTGCTCGGCGGAAACGATAAAGGTGTAGCCTTTCTGCTCGGAAAGCAGGTTGTAGCGCTCCATTATGCTCCGTATCGTGTCGGTGATGCAGAACTCCGTTTCGGTTATCTCAAAGTTGCCGCTTTCAAGCTTGGAAAGGTCGAGGATATCATTGACAAGCGTTGCAAGACGGTCGCTCTCCTCAATGATAACGTTGAGATGCTCGGCACGCTTCTGCGGATTGTCACCCGAAATATCACGTATCATCTCGGCATAGGCTTTTACCATTGTCAGCGGCGTCCGCAGGTCGTGCGAAACGTTTGCGATAAGGTCACGGCGGAGAGTATCGACCTTTGAAATTTCTTCCTCTGCGCTGTTCAGTGTGTCGGCAAGGATCTCCGTTTCTTCATAACCGTGTCCGTCAAAGACGACGTTGTAGTTGCCCTCACCCATTTTCTTCGCCGTTTTCGTAATGCGGACGATAGGCGCTTCGATAACGGACGCAAGGAAATACGCAATGATAAGTCCGAGCAGGAGAAGGATAAGACCTATCCAGTATATCTGCCGCTTTATGATATCGGCGGTCGATTTGAGCGGTGCGAGCGAGGTGTTGAGGTAAATATAGCCTTCGGGGTCATCGACCGAGCCTATGACCATAACGAAAAGCAGTGTGTTCGTGTTGAAGCGGGGATTGTTGACCTCGGCGTAGTAGTAGCCGTTATTGCTCGCAAGAGCCTGCTTTCGGTACTTGAAGAGATTAAGGCTGTAAACGCCGTGGATAAGGCAGTTGTTCGCCATCATATCATAGGAATAGACCGTGTAGCCGTCGGCGTCCTGGATGAGGATACACATATTATTATTGTATGCCGTATTGTCGAGCTTTTCGGTAGTCAGTCCGTCCTCGTTCCAGCTTTTCAGGATATAAGATGCGATCGTGACGATATCTTTTGTCTTTTTGCTTTTGTAGTTTGTTTCAAGCGAAACGCCGAACGTGAACCAGAGCAGTGCAAGGATACCCGTTATAAAGATAACGAAGTACATCCATATCGCCGTTTTTAAGTTCAGAAAGCTTTTATGTTGTTTCAAACTTATATCCCATTCCTCTCAGAGTCTTGATGAACTTGCGGTATTCGCCGAGGGAATTTCGGAGCATTTTTATATGTGTATCAACGGTTCTGTCATCGCCGAAGAAGTCATAACCCCATACTTCTTCGAGGAGCTTTTCTCTCGAAAGAGCGATGCCCTTGTTCCTCACAAGGTAGAAGAGCAGGTCATATTCCTTTGGAGTGAGCGAAACAGGCTTGCCGTCAACGCTGACCTCTCTTCCCGTAACGTTGATCTCAAGACCCTCGTAACGGATGATATCCATCGGCTGTTCCTTTGCGGCGGCACGCTTTAAGACAGCTTTTATTCTTGCAAGAAGCTCTTTGGGGGAGAAAGGCTTCACAACATAGTCGTCAATGCCTATCTCGAAGCCGAAAAGCTTGTCATATTCCTCGCCCCTTGCCGAAAG
This sequence comes from uncultured Ruminococcus sp., assembly GCA_900550695.1. Lineage (GTDB taxonomy): Bacteria > Bacillota > Clostridia > Oscillospirales > Ruminococcaceae > UMGS363. The sequence continues at coordinate 4,414 of URTF01000013.1, read as the reverse complement.
CATTATGACGGGTATCTGCTTGGTCTTGCGGATCTCCTTTATCGCCGAATAGCCGTCAAGCCTCGGCATCATTATATCCATAACGATAAGGTCGAAGTCCTCCCTGCGGCAGATCTCGACAGCTTCCATTCCGTCCTCAGCCTCAGTGACCTCGAAGCCGTCAAATTCGGCGTATTCCTTAATAACATTTCGTATCATTTTTTCATCGTCAACAACAAGTATTCTCTGCATAATGTCATCTCCTTGATTTTTAACGAAAGGACGCATAAAACCCATATGTTTTGTTCGTTTTATATGACTTTTCAAGCGTCTTTTCCGCCATTTTAATTTAAAAATAAGTTTACCACGAAAATATGAAAGATATGTGAAAATTCAGCGTATTTTTAAGCTTTTATTATCATTGCCTTGACAATACAGCAAAAAAAGAGTATCATTATCTTAGGATATTATTGCAAAATGATAAGATAGAATTCCCGATAGTTTATTTTTGTCGGAAATGTTCCTGCTTGAACCAAATATCATCTAATACGTTTTGGCAAATGATAAAGCAGCTTTTCTATTTTCAAAGGGAGAATTTATATGCAGAAAAACAATACGGGGCTTATAATCGCCCTTTCATATATAGCGTCCGTAATGGCGGCGCTCATAGTGGCGGTCAACCTGCCCGAATATATGGTTGGGGTAATGGTTATCTATCTGGTGCTTGTGGTCATTTCTGTGGCTGTGCTTTGCTGGGCGGTCAAAAGGAACGAGCAGATACGGCTCGCCAAGCAGAGGAGCTATCTTTCCGATATTGTCCAGAGCCTTAACGCAATGGCGATTATATGGGAGAGCAATTTCCACGAGATCGAGGTAAACTCCGAGCTTACAACCGTTACCGGATATACAGCGGACGATCTGCGGGACAATGCAAAGAATATCCAGAAGCTTCTGCCGAAGGATGCGTTCGCACCGAGCCTGCAGTCTATTATAAATAACCGTGACGAGGAGTTTTTCGTGACCTCAAAAACGGGCGCAAAGGTCTGCACTATCTGGAATACCTCGCTTATGTTTGTTGAAAAGCAGCGGGGAAGAACGCCCAAATATATCCTTCTCTCGATAGGTCATGACCTGTCGGAGAACGCCGAGATGAAAGAGGAGCTTACCAATTATGCTCATGCCCTCGCTTCGTCCGAAAGCCGCTTTACAATGGCTATGGAGTATTCGGGCGTAGGTCTTATGCTCAAAGATGCCAACGACTACAGACTTTATACCTCCGAGCAGTTCCGTCAGATGGGCGGCTTTGATTCGGAATATATCGGCTTTGACGAGTTAAAATCGCTCATTTGCCCCGATGACCGCTTTGTTGTCGAAGCATTAAGACGTGCAATGACGGCGCAGACACCAACAAAGTCGGGCGAGATCTATTCCGTTGAATTCAGAATGAAGCCGAAGAACAGTGATTCCTACCGCTGGCTCCAATACCGCTATAAAGTAACTCCCTGCGCAAATATCCTTATGGCAACGATAGGCGGCGCAGTTATCGATATCAACGATGACAGGGAAAAAGACCATATCATCGAAAAAATGGCTTATATCGATGAGGTTACGCAAATTTACAACCGCAACAAGTTTATCGTTACGGGCGAGGAAATATTCCATCTTTATGATTCCGTTGACGGTCAGGAACTCGACTACTGGATAATCGTTTTTGATATTGACGATTTCCACATCATCAACGACACCTGCGGCTATCAGAACGGCAATATGCTCCTTAAGGAGTTCGGCTCTATTCTCAACAAGGCTCTCAGTACTCTCGGCGAAAGTTCACTCGGTGCAAGAATTGGCGGCGATAATTTTGCCATTATAGTAAAGGATAACGGCGACGATGAGCTCCCCGTAAGACTTGTAAAGAGCATACAGAAAGACTTTGCCGCATTCTCCGAGGAGAATTTCTCAACGCAGACTATCACTTGCTCGGCAGGCTACTGCAAAATGTCGGACGGCGGAAATGACTTCCTGCAGGTACTTGACCGTGCCGAATTCGCTCTTTCACATTCGGACGGAAGAAAGGGAAATATCGTCCGCTATGACAGAGAGATACATGATAAGATCATCAAGAGCAACGCTATCGAAAAAGAGCTTGCGGCGGCTATCGACAATAACGAGCTTGTGCTTTATTATCAGCCGAAGATCGACCTCAACACGGGTATGCTCACGGGTATGGAGGCTCTTATCCGCTGGGTAAAGCCGGACGGCACTATAGTTCCCCCGGGAAACTTCATTCCCGTTGCGGAAAGCTCTATGCTCATAACAAAGATAAGCAAATTCGTGCTTTATACAGCCTGCCGCCAGAACAAGGAATGGCAGGATAAGGGTTATCCGCCGATAACAGTTTCGATCAACCTTACGGCTGTTGACTTCTACCAGACAAATGTTACCGAAAATATCAAGAAAGCGCTTAAAGAAACGGGTATGGAACCGCAGTGGCTTGACGTTGAGCTTACCGAATCGCTTGCGCTCAAAGACATCGACCACGCTGTTGCACAGATGAACGAGATTAAATCGCTCGGCATCAAACTTTCAATGGACGATTTCGGAACGGGTTATTCTTCACTCAGCTACATTCAGATACTTCCTATCACACTGCTGAAGCTCGACCGCTCGTTCGTAATGTATCTTGAAGATGATGAAATTTCAAGAGAGATCGTTTCGGCTGTTATAAGAATTGCAAAATCAAAGAAGATAGAGACCATCGCCGAGGGCATCGAAACTCCGGGTCAGGTGGATATACTCAAACAGTCGGGCTGCGACCTTGCGCAGGGCTTCTTCTTCGGAAAGCCGATGCCTGCGGATAAGTTCGAGGAATTTATGAAGATGAAAGCCGAGCAGGCTAAACGTGGAGAACAGAAAAATCCTGCCGAACAGTTCGCTGATGCAAAGGTCGGCGTAAAGTAACAAAATGCCCCAAGCGGCAATAATACCGAACATCAATAAAACTATAGACAAAAGATCGTTGCATGATACATATAAAGCTGTTAAAACAGCTGCAAGCTCATGCTCGGTTTTGTATAGTTTTTAATTGGTAGTATATGTTGAAAGGATTGGTCCAATATGGCAAAGAGAAGAATCGGTATCCTTACAAGCGGCGGCGACTGCCCCGGTCTTAACGCAACTATCAGAGGCGTGGCGAAAGCCTGCTTCGAGGAAATGGGAGAGGACAACGTTGAGATCGTCGGAATCCAGAATGGCTATTACGGACTTATCAACAACATCGCAAGAGAGATGAAGCCGTCCGAATTTTCGGGCATTCTCACTCAGGGCGGAACTATCCTCGGCACAAAGCGTCAGCCGTTCAAGATGATGTCCGTTATCGAAGAGGACAACGTAGATAAAGTCAAGGCTATGAAAGACACCTACAAGGCTCAGAAGCTTGACTGCCTGCTCACACTCGGCGGCAACGGCACACACAAGACCGCAAATCTCCTCTCGGAAGAGGGGCTTAACGTCATCGGTCTTCCCAAGACTATCGACAACGATATCTTCGGCACGGACGTGACATTCGGCTTCCACACAGCTGTTGATACAGCTACCGATGTTATCGACAGACTTCACACCACAGCCGCTTCGCACAGCAGAATTCTTATGGTCGAAATAATGGGCAATAAGGCAGGCTGGCTTACACTCTATTCGGGCATCGCAGGCGGTGCTGATATCATCGTTATCCCCGAGATACCATATAATACGGAAAGCATCTGCGCAGCTGTTGAAAAGAGATCAAAGGCAGGAAAGACCTTCTCTATCGTTGCAGTAGCAGAGGGCGCATTCGATCAGGAAGAAGCAAAGCTCAAAAAGAAAGAGCGTGCAAAGCGCAGACAGGAAGCGGGTATCACAACCGCAACATCAAGACTCGCCGCACAGGTGCAGGCTGAAACAGGCATCGAAGCAAGAGTCTGTGTTCCCGGACATATGCTCAGAGGCGGCAGCCCGTCAGCCTATGACAGAGTTCTCGCAACAAAGTTCGGCGTAAGAGCCGCAAGCCTTATCAAATCGGGCAAGTACGGCTACACAGTAGCAATGGTGGACGGAAAGATCACCGAAAACAAGCTTTCCGACATTGCGGGCAAGACAAAATTCGTAACTCCCGATCACCAGCTCGTTATCACGGCAAAGGAACTCGGAGTTTCGTTCGGAGAATAAATTAAATAAATTCGGAATTATGAATTCGGAATTCGGAATTAATTTTAGCTCCGCAAAATATCGTAAAATCGTAGGGGCGGATTCTATATCCGCCCGTTCTTTTTTCGGAACAGACTATACTTGAATTTCGACGTTGTATAATACTAAACACCAATAAAATACAGGAAAAAAATCTGCACGGAAATCGCATATATCCAAGATTGTCGGCTTGATTTTTTCCAAATTTTAAATGGTG